>NZ_JBQDKB010000011.1:0-64684 GCF_052094685.1 Marinobacter sp. | reverse complement strand
AGACAACAACAATGCAAAGCAACAAATTGAGAATGGCCATTCGTGCGACGGCGGCTGTGGCAGTGTTGGGTGTGGCCGGTCAGGCGCATGCATTTAGCTTTAGTGCGGGTGATGTAGACGCAGAGCTTTACGGGTATGCTCGGTTGAGTATGAGTTATGACATTAATGAAAATATTGCCAACAGTACTCAGTCGGGCTCCTTTGACGAAGTATCAAGTAGCGAAAACGAGGGCCACTTTGGTGCTTCTGCTGAACAAAGCCGTGTTGGCCTGAAAGCAACCAACGCTGACGGTGTAATGTTTAACGTCGAAGGTGACTTTTCTGGAGGAGACTTCCGCCTGCGTCATGCCTATGGCTCTTATAATGGCGTTTTGGCCGGCCAAACATGGTCGAACTACACAAGCTTCGTAGGGAGCACCCCTACACTGGATTTCAACGGTATTGCAGGGAATGCCGGCTATCAGGTTCGTACAGCGCAGTTGCGTTACACCTCTGGTCCAATGTCATTCTCCATTGAAGATCCGAAAGGGGCCAGCGATGTCAGCCCGTCCGACTCACAAAAAGATGGGATGCCGGCTCTGACAGCGCGTTTGGAGGACAGCGCGGGCGGATTCGCCTATTCAGCAGCGGCTCTGGTGAAACAGAACGCCTATGACGACGGCACGAATGATGATTCGACACTTGGTTATGGCGTATTTGGCGCAGCAAGCATGGCACTGTCCGACATGTTCACCATCCGTGGTGCATTAAACTATACAGATGGTGCTAGTGGGTATCTCTACCTCTCTGGCGGCTCAGACGCTTACCGTGACGCCAATAACAACCTTGAGAGCATTTCAGGTTTTGGTGGCACACTGGGCGCCTCTATGAATCTTGGTGGCGGTCGCAGCGTCAACATAGCCTATGGCATAACCACTCTTGATGTTGAAGACTACGCAGCATTCACCACTAACGACGAGAACGAAACGCGAGAGAACGTTCTTGTTAACTACATGTGGACTCCTGTACAGAACGTGATGATGGGTGTTGAGTATGGATACTTCAGCACTGAGTCAGAGGGGGGCAACAGCGAAGACGCCAACCGCTTGATGTTCGCAGCTCAGTACAACTTCTAAAACCTACTGCTAAACGAGCAATAGAATACACCCCGGACTTCCGGGGTGTATTTATTTCTAGCCCTAAAAATCAGTCAAAACCTCATCACACCACCGCCCCACAGCCACCTCAGAAAACGGCAAATCAACCGCGCCCTCTCCCGCAAACTCATGCCACTGCGCAAGAAACTTACGCTTAACTACTGTAAGCACGGGTATACCCGCGTCCAATAACTGAACAAGCTCGGCACGAAACCCCTTGCCGTCGATTTCCTGCTGCCCAAACCGATTCACCACCGCCAACCCTGGTGGCTTTTGTAAAGCTGCACGTAGCACGCTGGTGGCATCTGCCAGGCCATGAGGGTCCAGGCAGCAGGATTGCGACTCTTTGCCCAGTTTCTGTGCAATGGAGTATTCCTCGCCCGTTTCCAGATCTTGCAACGCCATGGGTGTTCGCCGCAGCCCTTGCGCATTTAGCGCCATGGCCAGCCCTGCCACCCGGTCACCACGGCGGTTCAGCTTTGCGGCCATATCGTGCAGCAACTTATCCACGGGCTGCTCGTCGCTGTCGTAAATAATGGCTGCAAGATTCAAGTCTGTGCTCATACAAACTCCTGGCGGCATAAACCGATCTATATACAAAAAAGCAAAAAGGGGTACAGATTGCTCTGCACCCCTTTTGCATTCTCTGTGCTATCTGAACTGCAAGTGTACCTGGCTTCTGCCAGCGCCTATTGCGCCAGATCAGAAAACCAGCAACACCGGCTTACAGCAACAGGGTTCGGATATCCCCCATAAGCTGGCTGAGCAGCGAGGTGAATCTGGCCGCATCGGCTCCATTCACTGCCCGATGATCGTAGGACAACGACAGTGGCAACATCAGCTTAGGCTGAAACTCAGCACCATCCCAAACCGGCTTCATCGCCGCCTTGGATACCCCAAGGATCGCCACTTCCGGTGTATTCACAATCGGCGTAAACGCCGTGCCGCCGATACCACCCAAACTGGTGATGGTAAAGCAGGCGCCCTGCATTTCTGCCGGCTTCAGCTTTTTATCCCTAGCCTTCTGCGCAAGTTCGGCGCTTTCAGCCGCCAGCTCCCAAAGGCCCTTCTGATCCACATCGCGAATCACCGGAACCATCAGCCCGTTGGGCGTATCCACAGCAATACCAATGTGAATGTACTGCTTGCGAACCACCTCTTTGCGCTCCATATCCAGAGACACATTAAACTGGGGTAGCTCCGCCAGCGCGGTTGCACAGGCCTTCAAAATGAAGGGCAGCGGCGTCATCTTCACGCCTTTTTTCTCACCGGCGGCTTTCTGGGATTTACGGAAAGCCTCCATATCTGTGATGTCTGCATCTTCAAACTGGGTCACATGGGGTACGTTCAGCCAGCTGCGTTGCATGTTGGTGGCCGTAACCGCCATCATCCGCGACATGGCCTCGCGCTCAACCTCACCAAACTGGCTGAAGTCAGGCAGCTTCACACCTGGAATACCAGAGCCTGTGCCCACTGAGCCACCCTGCTGGGACTGCTGCAGCTGGCTCTTCACATAATCCTGCACATCGTCTTTCAGAATCCGGCTTTTCGGGCCAGAGCCTTTGATGCGGGTCATGTCCGCACCCAGCTCCCGGGCTAGCTTGCGTACGGCTGGGCCAGCATGAACCTTGGCGCCTGGTGCGGGCGGCTCGTAGGTGGAACTCTGAGCCTGTGCCGCTGGCTCTTTCTGTTGTGCTGCCTCGTCTGTTTTAGGCTCAGGCTTGGCTTCCTCGCCAGAATCGGTAGGCGCTTGGTCTTGGCCGCCATCCTCATCATCACCGTCTTCAACAACGGTCAGCTCCAGAAGCTTATCGCCTTCAGACAACTTGTCGCCTTCGGCCACCAGAATCTTTGCAACCTTACCGCCATAGGGCGATGGAATTTCCATAGTCGCTTTATCGGACTCAACCGTTACCAAGGCATCGTCTGCCTCGATGGTGTCCCCCTCAGACACGTTGATTTCGATAACCGGCACGTTTTCCATGCCATCAAGAGGTGGGACCAGCACAGTTTCCTTGCGGGAGCCGCCAGATTTTTTCTTCGGCGCGGGCTTGCTATCTTGCGCTTCGGCCTGACCTTTTGACTCCTCTTTCGGGGCATCTTCCGTTTTTTCTTCCGGCTCATTTTCTGAATCGTCAGAATCGCCAGAGTTGTCTGACCCTCCAGATCCGTCGCTTGCCTCCATCATGCCCACAACGTCGCCTTCCTTCACCTTGTCGCCCACCTTCACGGTAAGCTTGGTGATCTTACCGGCGCCGGGGGATGGCAACTCTACCGAAGCTTTGTCGGTCTCAATGGTTAAAAGCGGATCTTCTGCCTCAACCGAATCGCCAGCGCTGACCAGAAGCTCAATCACTTCAACTTCGTCTGCCCCGCCGAGATCGGGAACTTTAATTTCCTGTTCACTCATGACGGTCTCCTTAGCAGTGCGCCGGGTTCGTTTTGTTGCGATCGATTCCGTACTTGCGCATGGCTTCCAAAACCTGCTCTTCTTTAATCTCGCCATCTTTGGCCAGAGCAGAAAGAGCCGTTACCGTCACATGATAGCGATCTATCTCAAAGAAACTCCGCAGCTTCTCCCGGGTATCACTGCGACCAAAGCCATCGGTTCCCAGGGTATGGAAGGTTTTCGGGATAAAGGCACGCAGTTGCTCTGAGTGCAGCTTGATGTAATCCGTAGAAGAAACGACCGGGCCAATCTGCTTCTCCAGACACTGGGTGACATACGCCTTACGCCCCTTGTCATCTGGATGCATCAGATTCCAGCGCTCAACGTGCTGGCCATCACGAGCCAGTTCGTTATAGCTGGTTACGCTCCACACATCCGAGGCAACACCCCAGTCGTCTTTCAGCATTTGAGCCGCTGCTCGAACCTCATTTATAATCGCGCCAGCGCTAAGTAACTGCACACGCAGCTTCTTCTTGCCGCCTTTCACTTCTACAGACTCGAACTTGTACATCCCTTTAATGATGCCGTCTTCGCATCCTTTGGGCATAGCAGGCTGTTCGTAGTTCTCATTTTCCATGGTGATGTAGTAGAAAACGTTTTGGTTCTCTTCAAACATCTCTTTCATACCATGATGGACAATCACGGCCATTTCATACCCGTAAGACGGGTCATAAGCGCGGCAGTTGGGGATAGTGTTAGCCAGAATATGGCTGTGCCCATCTTGGTGCTGCAGCCCTTCACCATTGAGCGTGGTTCGCCCGGCGGTGCCACCAATCAGAAAGCCCCGCGCCTGCATGTCACCAGAAGCCCAGGCCAAGTCACCCACACGCTGAAAACCAAACATGGAATAGAACGCATAGAACGGAATCAACGGGAAGTTGTTGGTACTGTACGAGGTCGCAGCCGCCATCCACGCGGCCATAGCGCCACCCTCGTTAATACCTTCCTGCAGGATCTGGCCTTTTTTGTCCTCACGGTAATACATGATCTGGTCACGATCCTGAGGTACATATTTCTGACCTTCAGCGGTGTAAATCCCGAGCTGACGGAACATACCTTCCATACCGAAGGTACGGGCCTCATCTGGCACAATAGGCACAATGCGCTTGCCAATACGCTTGTCTTTAACCAGCGCACTCAGCAGGCGAACAAACGCCATGGTGGTGGAGATTTCCCGGCCGTTTGAACCTTCCAGCACCTGCTTGAAAATATCCAAATCGGGAATCTTCAGCGGTTGGCTGTCTTTGCGGCGGCGGGGATAGAAACCACCCAATTCCTGACGGCGCTTATTCATATAAACCAGCTCTGGGCTGTCTGGCGCCGGGCGATAATAGGGTACGTCGTCCAGTTCTTCGTCTTTCAGTGGAATCGCAAAGCGGTCACGGAAAGCCTTCAGAGTATCCATGTCGAGCTTTTTCAGGGAGTGCGCTGTGTTCTGGGATTCACCCGCTGCACCAAAGCCGTAGCCTTTGATGGTATGAGCAAGGATCACGGTTGGCTTGCCATTGGCCTCAGTTGCCGCCTGTTTATAAGCTGCATAAACTTTGTAGGGATCGTGACCACCCCGGTTAAGCTTGTTGATATCCTCATCAGACCAGTCTTCAACCAGTTTGGCCATCTCTGGATACTTGCCGAAGAAATGCTTGCGTGTATGTGCCGGACCATTGTGGGTGTAGTTCTGCAAGTCACCATCGCAGATTTCATCCATGGCGCGCTGCATCACACTGTTGTTATCCTGATCGAACAAAGTGTCCCACACCCGACCCCAAACCACCTTGATAACGTTCCAGCCAGCGCCACGGAACGCGCCTTCCAGTTCCTGGATAATTTTGCCGTTACCTCGCACCGGGCCATCCAGGCGCTGCAGGTTGCAGTTCACCACAAACACCAGGTTATCGAGATTCTCACGACCGGCCTTGGAAATGCACCCAAGGGTTTCTGGCTCATCGGTTTCGCCATCGCCGACAAAGCACCAGACTTTGCGATCGCCCATTTCAATGAGCTCGCGGCCATCCAGATACTTCATCACGTGGGCCTGATAAATTGCCTGAATTGGCCCAAGCCCCATGGATACCGTGGGGAACTGCCAGTAATCCGGCATTAGCCAGGGGTGCGGGTAAGAAGACAGGCCATCGCCATCCACTTCCTCGCGATATTTATCAAGCTGCTCTTCGGTAAACCGCCCTTCCAAAAAGGAACGCGCATAGTTACCTGGTGCCGCATGGCCCTGGAAATACACCAAGTCTGATTCACGCTTATCGTCGCCACCGTGGAAAAAGTAGTTAAAGCCCACATCATATAGAGTGGCAGCAGATGAGAACGTGGAAATGTGGCCACCCAGATCGCCCGGGCGCTTACCGGCCCGCACAACCATTGCCATGGCGTTCCAGCGAATCAGCGAACGAATCCGGCGCTCCATAAACAGATCACCCGGCATACGGGCCTCTTGGGCTGCGGGAATCGTGTTCCGAAATGGCGTAGTAATAGAATAAGGCAACTCGGTGCCATCCCGGCTGGCGCGCTCAGAAAGCCGCTCCAAAATGTATTTTACCCGGTCTATACCTTCGTTCTCTATTAATGACTCGAGCGCATCAAGCCATTCGCTCGTTTCAATGGGATCTTCATCGTGGTGCATTCAACCTCCCCCTTCACATCATAAAAGTGCAGCAGGTGCCGCAACCGGCATCTACCAAGCATAGAACAGCTTTTATAGTTTTACTGCCCGAAGCCACGTGTTCGCCTATTTCTTGCCAAAATCTAGCCAGGGCATTCAGCCAGCCCTGCAGACTTGTAGTTTTTTTACTACAAACTGACCGAAAATATTCCGTAAAACGTAAACTATTCGGGCGATTTCTAAAAATTATTACGATTAGTTACGCAATAATGCCTCTTTTTCGAGCACCAAACAACCAAACTCAGACCAACGTCTTAGTACCTTTTTTACCGGTTTCAATCGTTACCGTACTAAATGACCCAGCTATCACCATGCATCACCAACTGACCATTTAATTATTTAATATCAATTAGTTACATAATAAAAACGGATGGAGCTTGCTTTTTATTCGCTCTTTTTTAATTAGAACTGAAACTAAACAGCTATTTATGTATACTCGCCTGCCCATTTTTTGACCATCGGAGCGGCATTTCTTTTGCCCTCCTGCTATTTCTCACTTTTAACCACAGAGGGCGAACTATGAATTCAATCGTCACCTTTCCTAACCGAATTCCTACCACCGAGTTCGAAGAACGGCGCTTTAAGGTTTATACCGACCGCCAGCTAGATAAGATTGAGATTATCCAGAGCCTGCCCGAAGACACCCTGTTTGAAATGAAGGTAGTGGCCAGCGTATTGCCCTTTCGAGTAAACGAGTATGTAATCAACGAACTGATCAACTGGGACAAAGTACCCAACGACCCCATCTATCAGTTGGTTTTCCCACAAAAAGGTATGCTCAAAGACGAGCACTTTGACCGCATGGCCAAAATGCACCGCGAAGGCGCCGAGAAAAAAGAGATTCAAGCAGTCGCCAAAGAGATTCGCGATGAGCTGAACCCGCACCCAGCCGGCCAAATGGAAATGAACATGCCAGAGCTGGAAGGCGAGGTGCTAGACGGCGTGCAACACAAGTACCGCGAAACCGTGTTGTTTTTCCCAGCCCAAGGCCAAACCTGCCACTCTTATTGCACCTTCTGTTTTCGCTGGGCGCAGTTTGTGGGTGATAAAGACCTGAAGATGTCGAGCACCGAGGCTAGCAAGCTGCACGGCTACCTGCAGGAACACACCGAAGTAACCGACCTGTTGGTGACCGGTGGCGACCCCATGGTGATGAAAACCAAGAGCCTGGTTCAGTACCTTGAGCCTTTGTTGCAGCCAGAGTTTGACCACCTTCAAACCATCCGCATTGGCACCAAGGCGCTCACCTTTTGGCCATACCGCTTTGTAACCGACAAAGATGCAGACGAGCTGATTGACCTGTTTGCTCGCCTGGTAGATGCCGGCAAGCACGTAGCGATCATGGCGCACTACAACCACTGGCAAGAAATCACCACTGAGATTTCGGAAGAGGCGATTCGCCGTATCCGTGCCACAGGTGCTGAAATTCGCGCGCAAGGCCCGCTGATTAAGCACGTTAACGACGATGCCGATGCCTGGGCCAAACTGTGGAAGAAAGAAGTACAGCTGGGCATTATCCCCTACTACATGTTTGTGGAGCGTGATACCGGCGCCAAGAACTACTTTGAAATACCGCTAGCGCAAGCCTTCGAAATTTATCGCGAAGCCATGAAGAAAGTCAGCGGCCTGGCCCGCACCGCCCGCGGCCCCAGCATGAGCGCTGGCCCCGGCAAGGTGGAGATTCAAGGCATTGCCGAGATTCACGGCGAGAAGGTGTTTGTGTTGCGCTTTTTGCAAGGCCGCAACCCAGACTGGGTGCAGCGCCCGTTCTTTGCCAAGTACAGCGAAACGGCCACCTGGTTGCACGAGCTGGAGCCGGCGTTTGGTGAAGAGAAGTTTTTCTTTGAGGATGAATTTGAGGCGATGAAGCTGGGGAAAGGCTGAGGGCTGGTACCTTAAAACTACTTTAGAGAAGGGCCAGATGGAGAGATTCATCTGGCCCTTTTTTGTGCCCACCCCAAGCATCCAAATTGCACCAACCAACGTAAGGACTACTATTAGCCAATAGCCTATACAAACTCATCTGTGGGAGCAGAGCATGCAAGCCTCTGGAACAGAGTGGCTCCGCCACAAAGCCTGGATCGCCTTACCCATCATTCTGCTACTACTCCTTGCACGCTGCGGTAGCGACAAAAGCGATGTAACCGAAACCACCAACCAGAAGAATCAGAGTGTTACGCAGAGTAGCGATGAGCCAAAAACCCTCGCCACACCAGAATCATCAAGCAACAAACGCTTTACAACCAGCCAGATCAAAGCGGCGATGCGCGATCACATCAGCCAACGCACGGCTCTCGGCAACCCTGGCGTTTTCGAAATCACCGACCCACGCACTAGCCAAAATCTGGAACTGCGGTTTCAGATCATCCACGACCCGGTTCGCGTGATCGACGGCCAATTCTATTTTGCTTGCACCAACTTCGCCGCCATTAACGACCCAGATAAAACCTACGATCTCGATTTCTGGCTGCAGGAATTGGATGGTGAACTGGTGGTTTACGAAGAAAACGTCCACAAACTCCCCACTCGCTCAAACAACCAATGGGTACAGCAACCGAGATACAATTTTGTGAATGACAGAATAAACCTTCTTCGGTAAGCAGGCGCGAAGCGATGGATGACGCAAAACTGATTATATTCCTGCTGGGTTTCGCCCTTCTTTACGGGGTGGAAACGCTGTTTGCGGCTCGCCCCTACAAAGAGACGCGGGGCAAACGCCTGCGCACGCACCTGTCCATGGCTATATTCAACACAGTGCTACTCAAACTGATCATTCTGGCGCCGGTTCTTTACTGGACAGAACTAGTGGTGGAACAGGGATGGGGCTTAGCCCCAATACTCGGGTACAGCGGGCTTGGTGGCATCATTGCCACGATCATCGTGCTGGATATGCTGGACTACTGGTGGCACCGATTTAACCACCGGCTTGGCCTGCTCTGGCGATTCCACAAGGTGCACCATGTGGACACCCACGTAGACATAACCACAGCGCTTAGATTTCACCCAGGGGAGCTGTTCATTTCCTTTTTTGTAAAGTTAACCTGGATTGCACTCTGGGGGCCGTCCCTTGCGGGTTTTATCGCGTTCGAAATTGCGGTAAGCCTTGCTAGCCAGTTTCATCATTCCAACATTGATTTACCCGAGCACTGGGAGCGCAGGCTACGGAAGTTCATCGTAACGCCCAGATTCCATACCAGTCATCATACGGTGGCTCGGCGCACAGGCGATGCCAACTTTGCCACTATCTTCATTGTTTGGGATCGCCTGTTTGGCACCTACGCCGAACCCGACGAACAGGAAATGACGAACCTAGGCCTTGCGGAGGGCCGAGAGGATTATTTGTCGTTCAGCACCTGGCTAACCGAGCCATTTCGGTCACGGAATCAAGCACCAAGAAATCCACCCTAGAGCATTGCCCGTATATTCAAGAGCACGTACAACTAAGTAGCACTGACACCCAAAGGAGAAATTAAAATGAAAACACTCCAATCTATGACCTATCTAATGTTCCTGCTTGCCGCCCTCGCCTTTGGTGGCGTTGCTGTTGCTCAGGACGAACATGGTGGCACGGCTGTAGAAGAGAGCAGTGGTGATGAACATGCAGGACAAGAAGCGGATTCTGATGAGGATTCGAAGACGGAAGACGAAGAAGATGAGCATGCCGGAGAAGAAGCTGAACCAGACGAGCATGCGGGAGATGAAGCTTAAAGCTTACTCTTTGAGATAGCTGGTAGCCGTATCCCATATAGAAGATTTTCAACTGATTTGTAAGAAAAATACGGCTATCTGGGATTTTCGACCCAGGTAGCCGCTACCAGTTAGTACCCATACGACAAACTAAAACTCAGCGACTGTACTTTGCGCCATTCCAACTGATCTGCGGCTAGCGCGGCCCGCCAGCCCTTATATTCGGCTTCAACACCAATCGTTTTGTATTTCGGCCAGTACAGTCCCTTTAGCGCAAGTCCGCTGGCATAGCGGTACCCTGCACCGAAACCAACGAAGCCGTAGCCGAACTGATACTGGCCTTGTAGGTGTGCTGACCAAGGGCCTTCCGAAAGTACAGTAGCTATCTGATACCGAGGATCAAGCCTTTGGGATACGTCACGATAGCCCTCAATGCCGCTGCCAAGGCTACTGCCGTCACCAGGCTTGATATCAGAATCGCCTCTGGCAATTGTGTAGGGCGCGTCTTCCCACCGGATTCGAGCAAAGATGTCATCGACCTTTAAGCTGAAGAGCCAGCTCTCATCAAGCTGCCAATGGGCACGAAGATCTCCCGCCCAGCCCATACCTACCGGCTCGTTTGCTATGGGGCGATTAAAAAGCACATCCCTGTAGTAACTGTAATCAACCTGAGCGCTGAACACGTAATCGCTCGAATTCGTTACTTGGATATCACCTGCCAGATCACCTGCCACCAGATGTTTTGCGTCAAGTACGGCTGCACCAACGGTTAGAGCCCCTCGATCCCAGGTAAAAAGATAGCCCAAACGCAGTGCACGGGCAGAGAAGCCATCAACGCTCAATTGCGCCGGTATTTGAGCTCCCTCATCAAGAGGTAAACCGGCGTCAATCCGCCCCCAGTATTCCGCAAGCTCCGCATTCATGCGCAAATCCACTAAACCACGCTGCTGCACGGACACTTCTATCCCTTGGTAGCGTACGCCCAGTTCGAAATGACTGATTGCCCACTGGCGCTCGCCACGTGAAAACTCCGAGCCCCAGTCGTTGAGGCTCGCTCGGATTGGCTCAGGCTCGCTGAGAAACTGATTTTCAGTTCGCCCGAATAACTCGTAACTGGCCGCAGAAGAGGTGGTCATAATTGCTGCGATGAAAAAAAAGGCGGGGCCAAAGCCCCACCCTTTTTTCCGGTTTTCCGGTTTTGTCATCAGAACAGAGTCTCAAACTCGGTTACTGTGCCATTCGGGTAGGTAATAACCGGCCTACCTTTGCGATATTCCACGTTACCAATGTCCGTATCCTTAACGTAGGCATCACCTGTTAAATTAGTCAGCTTTTTATTCTCATCGAAGGAGCCGGCCAACGTAAGACGGTAACCTTCAGCATTAGAAAACTCCGCAGTAATAACATCTGTTCCTTGCAAATCCTCAAAGTTCTCCGAGCTTACAACTGCCGTGTAGTTGCCTCCGTTCCAGCTTACATTAGCCTCAACGTCTCCACCTTTCTGGCTGGAGCGGTCCAGCGTCAATGTCACGTTAGCTTCCTGAACTTCCTGAGCGTCCTGTGACCCCGGAATCTGAACGCGCGCACTCAAAACAATTGATCCCTCGAGAAAGTGGTCTGCTGTTTCCAGATCTGGGAATTCAGTCATCAACTCGAGCTGCGCCGGTTTGTTGTCAGCAAGCTCGCCAAAGGTAACACGAGCATTCCACAAGGAGGACGAAACACCCTCTCTTATGTTTACATCCAGGCCCGATTTGAGTTTGCCAACACCCGCAGCTTCCGCCTGATCTGCGGCTGCTGACTCAACGGCTCTATCAACTGGTTCATACGCCAAAGTTGCATGAGCACAGTCAATGACGGCATCGTCTCCTGCTACTCCGTATTCTGTATATCCCTGGTACGCTTTCAGCATCACCCCTGGGTCGGCAACACAGTTGTCAAAACGCGCGCGAGTGACAGGCACAGAGTAGTCAATGTATCCGTAAGACTCACCATTATAAGAGTTGATACCGAAAGATTCAGGCTCGGCACCAGCCACAAGGAATTCAGCCGGATTTATCGCCGCAACAACCTCACTAGCAAGCTCGGGGCTCATATTCAAAGTGAATACTTTCGCACCACTCCAACTCCAAACATTCCCTATCAGCTCAGGAACTCCAGAGTTAGAAGAATAAACCCTTCCATCAGGGATGCCTGGCGCAACGACATTTTCAAAAGAAGGGCCCCAGGAATCACCATTTGCGTAAAACCCATCTCCTGTCAAAAGTGCATCAACTGAATAGCTTTGCCCGCCAGTCTCAGGAACAGCTCCCTGCGGCACCACTGTAAACCCACTGGCATAGACGCCTGACAGCTTAGCGATCAGTGCCGTTTTTACGGTCTCAATCTGCTGCTTATTCAGGTCGTACCTATTCCAAGCGAGAGCGCCTTCAGTGGCGTAAAATGCCCCCCCCCCAAACGCTGAACTGATCCGACATACCGTAATCTGGATAAACTTCTGCAAACCCGATCACAGGTTGCTCTGCCAATTGGGGAATTAACCCTCCCACATCAGAGTTAGGCACACTCACCATCACAGGGCGCGCCTGCCGGCTGTAATCGGCCCAGGCAACCACATCGAACTTGTCGGCATTGCGGATGTTCAGCTTGGCGCTGGCCTCGAACTGATGACTTAAATCCGCTGATTTGAATGCGCCATTCATACCAAAACTCTTCAATGCTACCCGGCTTTGAGTCAGCGCAGAGTTGCGCCCCGCACCTGCATCGCCAAGCCGCACCAATTTCAGATCTACGTTTCCTTCAAACTGATCGCCTTCAACGCTTGTTACGGCAAGGCCACCGGTGAATTGCGCAGACACAAAGCGGCTGTTAAATTCGGCATCCAGGTTTGGATCATCAAACAGGCCGCCCGCTGATGAGGCATTCCATGGCTGGTTCAAAGCGAGATTCAGCTTTGTATCTTTAAACTCAATCAAAGATTCACCCAGGGTGCCAGACACACTAATGTTACTTTGCGCCGCCAGCCTGTTAACAACCAAATCCACAGAGCCGTCTTCGTAAGGATTAGCCACCAGATCCAGAGGGATATCGGTACGAAGTGTCAAATCAAGAGGAGCTAGCGTATTGTTGTTCGAATCAGTAGCGGCACCTTGAAGTCGAACCTGAACGCCACCTTGGTAGCCAGAAAAGCCGACAGCTATTTCCCCGACTTTCTGATCTGTCTCGTCCAGCACATCGACGGTGCGGCTACCACCATTCTTGATCAGAGCGCTGGCTTCTTCCGGATTATCCGCTAAAAAGCCAAACGCGGATTCAATCACCAGCCCGGCAAATTCAAACTGCCCTTCTGTAGTGGACTTGAAGATATTTTTTACCGTTGTCTGGTCAACCTTTACTGCAGCTGCCAAAGCATCGCTATCCTGCCCTTCAATAGCCCGTGCCCATGCTCGCACGTCAGCAACAAAATTCTTGAAGCTGTTAATCTTCTGCCCACGGTCACCCGTGTAGTCGCTTTCATTCTGACTAACCTGATCCTTCACAGCCAAAGGCTTATCTTCCTCAAGCGCCACTTGGCGTTCTGCAACACTATTAACTTCTTTTGCAAAGGAAGTTAATAGTTCGGGATCGCGAGCCACATCGCTCGCGGCATCTGCCAGGGCCTGCTTGAGCGAGTTTTCTTCGCTACTGGTGTCTTCAGATCCAAATACACCGTCTTCAAATGCGGTAGACAGCTGTTCAAGATTTGCAACAAAATCTGCATTACCACCTGCTGGGGCAGGCTTGAAAATCGCCTCTGCTACAACCGCATTCATTAAAGCCGCTTTGCGCTGGTCGCCAGACGCCGTGCTGATATCCGCTGACGTAATGCTCTTTGCCTTAGTGCGCTCAATATCAAAACCAGCTGCACGGGAAACTTCTGCATTGGCGATGCCTGCGGCGCCTGCAGTAGATTTGCCTTCAGAAATCAGCTTTTCAGCACGTTTGGCCGCAATCGTCGTCCAGGCAGTTACTGGCGCGCTAACTTTATCTTGGCCTTTGGTGTTGGCGGTGATCGTCGAAAGGCTGAACCCCTGAGGTAAATCGAGCTCCTCGCCTTTAGCAACGCTTCCGCAGCTGGAGACAGCATCACAGACCATTTTGGATGCAGCACTAGGCGTTACAATGATTTTGAGGGGGCCACCGCTGTAATTGTCAGCAAGGCTGATTTCGTACTCACCATTCTGATCAGTGGTCGCAGCGCCTACGACTGCGTTGCCATTATCCAAGTCATAAGCCGTTACATCGGCATTACTAACAATTCCTTTTACTGCGGCACCACTTACAGACGATGCAGGTGCTGAAGAAGTATTAGCGGGTGGCGGTGTCGACCCAGAGCCAGACGAACCGCCACAACCGGCGAGAGCAAGTGTTGAAGCGACAGCAATTGATAAAGCAGCTTTTTTGAAGGCAGGTTTCATTATCTTCTCCGTGATAAAGGCTTATTATTAAACGCCATTCATGTTTCACGGAAGATAGTAGCCCAATACGACAGGACGAAAAGTCAAATAGAGTAAAATCGTGTTTCTATATATATCTGAGGCCAGCCAACTGCGGGGTATTTTTGAACGCCCCACAGCGGGCTATTGCGATTAATGCATCAACATATAAAGCCTACGCCGATAGGTGCGCACATCCGGATTACTGTTCCCAAGCTTCTCAAACAGCTCAACCAACGTAGTCTTAGCCACTTCATCTTTGTATTTGCTGTCTACCTGCATCAACCGAATCAGTAGCTCCATAGCTTCTGCATTTTTGTCTTGCAAAACATGGTGCAGAGCCAGCAAGTGCAAGGCGTTCGGATCTTTTGGGTCTTGTTCCAATGCCATTTCCAGATCTTTCACAGGCGGCAGCTCGGCAGACTGCTTCAAAAACTTAATTCTGGCTGCCAGTTGCTTTGCTTGGTGTTGCAGCTTTTCTTCTGGCGGCAGGCTTTTAAGAACCTGTTCAGCGGTTTCAAGATCACCGGTTTCTGCTTTTAGTTGGGCTAGGTCAATTAGCACTGTTAGGTTTTCTGGATCTTTCTGGTTCATGTCAGAAAGAATGTCCATCGCGCCGTTTACGTCGCCCTCGTTCCAAATGCGGTGGGCCTTCTCGTATGGGTCTTCTTCGGGTAGCTCTACATGCTTCTCTAAAATCTTGCGAATGTCGCTCTCTGGCAGGGCTGAGTTAAAGCCGTCTACAGCCTGGCCATCTTTCACCAAAATAATCGTTGGTAGGCTACGCACACCCAAACTGCCGGTAAGTTGCTCTTGCTCCTCCGCATTCACTTTGGCAAGGCGGAATGCACCTTGGTATTCGTCTACGAGCTTTTCCAACACAGGCATAAGCTGCTTACAGGGCGCACACCATTCGGCCCAAACATCCACCAGCACGGGCGTGGCAGAGGAGGCTTCCATAACCTCCTGCTGAAAGTTTTCCATGGTGGCTTCAAATATATGGGGAGAACTGCTCATGTTAGGCACCTGAAATGTTCACTATTGATTAGAGTCTATATTGGGTACCGGCCTCGGAATTCAAGAGTATCGGCTCGTTAAGCAGCTCATTTTTAAACGCCGCTGACAACGGTAAACTCGCCGGCTGCAATCCGCTCCTCACCGTAAGCTGCGGTGAACGCGCACTGAA
Source organism: Marinobacter sp. (assembly GCF_052094685.1). Lineage (GTDB taxonomy): Bacteria > Pseudomonadota > Gammaproteobacteria > Pseudomonadales > Oleiphilaceae > Marinobacter. The sequence continues at coordinate 49,077 of NZ_JBQDKB010000011.1, read as the reverse complement.
CCGCGCCTGGCTGCGCGACTCTCTCAGTAACTTCCACCATCAGCTCTCCTTCCGCCGGCATTGATTCAACCGTATAGCGACGCAACGCACGCACCAGCACGATGACTGCCCTGCTCATTGGCTCGCCGCCCATGCTGAGTTTTCGGCATGCCATCAGTTGTGCGGCGTATTCCAGTGCTGCCCACGCAGGCAGGCCATGTGTATCAGCAAGCGGGTGATTGTTGGTGATGGTTGCCCGGGTTTGGGCACCATTATCAATAAGAGCAAATTTCTCGATCAGTTGCATAGCATCCGCGTGGGGTAACCGATCATAAACCGCTTGGGCAGATTGATATCTCGGCTGGTCACACTGCAGGTGCCTATCTGTGCCGGTTTGAAGTTGCTCGCTGCTGAATATGGCTTTCGCTACAGGCTCGCCGGCGACGGTGCACGTTAGTCGCCAGGAGTCGGGTGTTTTCTCCTGGCATTCAACGTCAACCCGCTTGTCAGGCGCTATCAGGCTCAGCAGGCGCAGCTGTCGAATGTTGGTTACCGGCTTTCCGGTTGTCTGCTCCAGCCCCCGTGTCATGTACTCAATTAATACCACCGCCGGTACAACCGGGGCGCCTGGGAAATGGCCGGGGAAGGCCCGATGGGCCCCAGATACTTCAAAATCAAATTGCATGACTTCAACTTTACCGGGAGGATTCAGATGAAAATTGTCCTGTGTTATAGTCGCGCGCCCAAACAATATGAAGGGCGTGAAGAATTTTAATTCACGCGATTCTGGCACAGAATTCTGGAAACTAACAATGAAGAAGGTTCTGGTCGTACACTATTCCCAGAGCGGGCAGCTCGATAATGTCGTGCGGGAATTTACGCGACCACTGGTCGAATCGGATGACGTTTCGGTGACATTCGAAAACATCAAGCCGGTAGAGGATTTCCCGTTTCCGTGGCCCTTTCTGACATTTCTCGATACGTTTCCCGAATCTGTCTATCTGGACCCGCCCCCTATTGAAGCGCCGGGCGTGTCTGGTGATGAGAATTTTGATCTTGTCATTCTGGCGTATCAGGTTTGGTTTCTTTCCCCTGCTCTTCCAATGACGGCGTTTCTTCAGCATCCGGTTGCCAGGCAGTTGCTTGACAACACGCCCGTGGTTACGCTGATTGCCTGCCGAAATATGTGGCTGATGGCCCAAGAAGATATGAAGCAGAAGCTAACGGAGCTGAATGCCAGCCTGGTGGGCAATGTGGCCATGGTGGATGAAGCAGGCTCGCTGCTGAGCTTTTTTGCCACGCCTCTTTGGGTGCTCACTGGGCGCAAAGGGCCGTTCTGGGGTGGCCTAATCCCAAAGGCCGGCGTTTCAGAGAAGGCCATGGTCGACAGTGAACGCTTTGGCCGACGTATTCGCGACCGGTTGAGAGTTAAAGAAAAAGTATCTCCAGACATGCTCCGGGGGCTGGCAGCCGTGCGTATCAACGAGGGGCTGATTTCCAGTGAAAGAACTGGCAAGCGAGCGTTTCGCATTTGGGGCCGGCTGCTTCGGGCACTCGGGCCTCGAGGAGCTTGGCAACGCAAACCGGTGCTGGTGTTTTATTCGGTTTTCCTGGTGGCCATGATTCTGACAGTGGTTCCGGCAGGCATGCTAATCAAGCGCTTGCTTTCGCCATTTACACGCAAGCGCATTGCGCGGCAAAAAGCTTATTTCAGTGCGCCTTCAGGTGATTAAGACCCTAGGTTTTTTTAATTTTCCGGCCCCGGCCAGTTACCGAGCTGTTTAATACATGCAAAACGTTTACATTACCGCTATCGCCACAGCACTGCCCAATGAACCTGTTGGTAACGACGACATAGAATCGGTGCTCGGCCAGGCTGGCGCTCAGCCTTCACGAGCACGGCGGGTGATCCTGAAAAGTAACAAGATCAAAAACCGGTATTACGCAGTGGATCCGAAGACCGGCGAGCGCACGCATACCAACGCGGAACTGACTGCCGAAGCTATTCGCGCACTGGGCGACCCATACAGCAAAGCCATGGATTGCCTAGTTTGCGGAACCAGCCTGCCCGACCAGTTGATGCCCAGCCATGCGGTTATGGTTCACGGCGAACTGGCCTCCCCTCCTTGCGAGGTAGCAGCAACCGCTGGTGTCTGCCTGGCCGGAATGTCGGCACTTAAGTACGGCTGGATGTCAGTTGCCACAGGTCAGCATCAGCGAGTGGTGAGTACGGGGTCGGAAGTGGCATCGGCGGTCATGCGCGGCAAGTTGTTCGAGCCAGAGACTGTTGCCTCGTTAGACAGCCTTGAAAAAAAGCCGGAAGTGGCCTTTGATAAAGATTTCTTGCGCTGGATGCTGTCAGACGGCGCAGGTGCGGTTGCCCTTGAGCCCACTCCAGCCAAAGAAGGCCTGTCATTGAGAATCGACTGGATCGAACTTCGCTCCTTTGCCAATCAGCTGGATGCCTGCATGTACGCGGGCGCTCGCAAGCGCGAAGACGGCAGCCTGGAAAGCTGGAAAGATCTGTCTCACGAAACTTGGCTGAAGGAGTCGATCTTTGCCGTCAAGCAAGATGTTCGCCTTTTGAACGAACACATTGTTTCGACCACTATCGAGCAGTATCTGCCCGAAATAACCGAAAAATATCAACTGTCTGGCGATGATATCGATTGGTTTCTTCCGCATTATTCGTCTGGCTACTTCCGCGAGCGGGCCTATGAGGGCCTAAAGAAAGGCGGGCTGGATATTCCATTCGAACGCTGGGCCACTAATTTATCCCACAAAGGCAACACAGGCTCTGCATCGATCTACATCATGCTTGAGGAACTGTACCAGTCTGGCAAACTGGAACCCGGTCAGAAGCTGCTTTGCTGGGTGCCTGAAAGTGGCCGTTTCGCCTCATCTTTTATGCAATTAACTGTCTGTGATCATCAGGGCCTCTCATGAAGCTGGACGAGGTGCCCCAAGACGAATCGCAATCGTTCGAAGGTCAAAAGAAACGATTGTATGCCCGAGACGCCAACGGCGAATACACCACGGCGCTATCCAGTGGCTGGGAAGCCGAGGACGTGGTGTTGGATCAGGCGGTAGAAGAATATAACCGCTTTGCCCGTGAGGCCCGTGAGCGGGCGAATTTGCGGCTCTGCTCTGTGCTCGAGTACCACATGTACGCACATCGGATGGATGTGACAATTCTGGCTCAGGCCACAGGCTTTTTTCGCTGGCAGGTCCGCCGGCACCTGAAACCGGCCATTTTCAAAGGCCTGGCACCACACAAGCTGCGGCGTTATGAAGAGGCGCTGCAGATGACCGCCGAGCAACTGCGCACACTCCCGCCGGAAGACACACCACAAAATGACTGATTTCAACCACCAGCAAACCGCCCACTGCGAAAGCGGTGCCGTGGCAGCCCTGCTGCGCCATAACGGTCTCGACCTGTCCGAACCCATGGTATTCGGGCTGTCCTCCGCCCTCACCTACGCCTACATTCCGTTGGTGAGGGTGGGCGGCATGCCGCTACTGGCCTACCGCATGCCTCCGGGCCGCATCATTCGCGGACTAAGCAAGCGTTTGGGCATACGCTTCCATTTTCAGCGCTTCCGCAACCCGAAAGATGGAACAGTAGCGTTGGACAAATACCTGGAACAAGGATCCCCGGTAGGCCTGCAGGCATCGGTTTACTGGCTGCCCTACTTCCCGGAAAACATGCGCTTCCACTTCAATGCTCACAACATGGTGGCCTACGGTAAAGAGGGCGATGACTACCTGATCAGCGACCCAACGTTCGAACAGCCGGTTCGGGCAGATGTTGCTTCCCTTCAGCGGGCAAGGTTCGTCAAAGGGATGTTGGCTCCGAAAGGGCTGATTTATTACCCGGAAACCATCACGCAGACACCGGATTTAACCGCAGCCATTCCCCGCGCCATTCGCTCAACCGCTAATATGATGACGCGCACGCCCCTGCCGTTTATCGGTGTGAGCGGCATCCGCCACGTTGCCCGGCACATGGATAAGCTGTCGCCCGCCAATGAGCATTACAACAAGCTGCTTATCGGCCATATGGTGCGCATGCAAGAAGAGATTGGCACTGGCGGTGCCGGCTTCCGTTTTCTGTTCGCTTCGTTCTTGCAGGAATCGGCACACCTGCTTTCTCATGAAGGCCTGGCGCAAGCCGCTGACCAGTTCACCGACGCCGGTGATGAGTGGCGCCGCTTTGCGCTTTATGCGGCGAAGATGCTCAAGGGACGCACTGCGCTGGACTACAGCAAGCTGGCCACGCAACTGCGCACCGTGGCCGATATGGAACAACAGGGTTACCGGCAACTGCTGGAGCTCAAATTGCGCTGACACCTTCAATTCGCCCGCTTGGGCCAAGCAACAATAGCGTGAAAACGGCCATCGGTATCGGCGGCAATAACAATCAGGGGTGAGGCTTCACCCGACTGCAGATAGCGAATCGTTGCACCGGCAACGTAGCCCGGATACACGGCCAGCGCCGGATCAAAGCCTCTGAGCCGCGGCCGGTTTTGCAAACAGCTCGAGGTTATTCGCTGCCGAGTCCAGGGCGACAGAGACACTCGGTACTCGGTAGCCGGGTCGAGCTGGTTCAACCACTGATCCAGCGCCTGCTCGTCTACCAGAGTAATCATGTCTGTTATCGAGGCAAGGCTATCGGCGCTGCCCTCAGGCGCCACCAATAACCAGTGACTGCCCTCGCCAATTTCCGTACCCGGTTCCACCCCGAGACGAAAATGATGATGTTCAAGCGGCAAAACCGCCTCTTCCACGACCCCCACTAATGCCTGAGATACGGCGCCCGTGCTTACATCCATGGCCGCCAGTTGCAGTGCAGCAACCATCGAGGCATCGCCCCGTGAGACAAACAGGTTACGATGGCGCAACCCAAGGTTGCGCGCAACAAAATAGCCTGCCGAGTTGCTCAGCGTGTTGATGAAATTGGCGGGCTTTGGCACCGAACCCCTACCAACCATCTGCTCATGAACTTTCGTGATGCTGCCCAAGGAGGCAAATCGAGAGCCGATGTACAACCCCGCATCGGGTTTAACTTCAGCGCCTTCAACACATTGGGCCGAACCAATCAGTGCCATCTGAGTGAACCGGTCAATGCGTCGAAAGCGCTCGCAACACGCTTCCGTGGCAGCGGCTCTCATATCGGTCAGCCCCTGATCGGGGTCAACGCCCTGGTAGTAGTCTCCTATGGCAATAATATCGAGCATAAGTTCGAATCCCGGGGTCAACTCAATCTTGATAGCGGATAATCAGGCTGGAGTTATTGCCCCCAAACCCGAAGAAGTTCAGCAAATAATTACCAGGGCCCACCAGTAGCGGCTGTGATATCGGCGCCACACCGAGGCTTGGGTCAGGCTCGGAAAATCCGGCACTGGCCGGCAGTCTGCCTCGAGGAAGGGCCGCAGCAACTAACAGGGTTTCCATCACGCCACAACTTCCCAGCGTATGCCCGAGCGCCGCCTTCAGGGAGAAAAACGGCGGTACTGTGTCAAAAACGCAGCGCATGCCGGCGGCTTCGCCATCATCATTCAGGGGCGTAGCGGTACCATGGGCCTTGATTGCCTGAATGTCGGAAGGCGCAAGGCCGCTCCGGCCCATCGCGTCAGCCATCACCGCCGCAATGGTGCTGCCATCCGGGTTAGAAGCGGAAATGCTAAACGTATCGCAGTTACTGGCACCACCCAAAATCAAAACACCTGAGTCGTGGCTTTCACACTTTGACAAAAGCATGGCTCCGCAACCCTCACCCAACACCAAGCCGTCACGCTGCCGATCAAATGGGCGCATGTTGTCTTGTGCCAACAATTGCATGCCATGAAACCCGGCCAAAGTGGTATCGTTTCGGACTTCCAGGCCAACCACCAGAGCATGGTCACTGATCCCGGCACCAATGGCCGCCGCCGCGCTGAGTATGGCGTTGGCAGTGGCTGTACAGGCGGTATTGAGCGCAAAGTCTGCACCGTGAAAGCCGAACTGTTTTTGCAGATACCGGCTAATTTGGCTGAGGCCGTCCAGCGGCATCGGAATGGCAGTGTCTGGGTTATCGTGGCATTGCTGGCGATACTCTTCCTCGGCAATGCTGATTCCCCAACAGGAAGAACCAATAAATACCGGAATAGTCGCGCGTTGCTCCCGGGCCAAGGGGTGTTCAGTCAATAGCTCATTGATCGCCTGATCCAGTAACCAGTGCAAGCGATTTTCTGCTGCCTCTGGGGCTCCGGAAACTGCATGGTAAGGAATATCCACAGGCTCTTCGAGAAGCTTCAAAGACAACCGGCCCGGGGCGGCGGCTGTGTCCCTGAACAGCGCGGTGAGATTGCTGCATTTGCCATTACCCAGAGCACTGACAAGGCCGCTGGCGACAATTCTTACGGGTACTTTTGTTGATTGATTCAGGTCTTTCATTGAGCGCTCAATAGCCCGATGTTAGTCAGCAAGAATAAATTCGGCCAAGGTCGCTACCGAGGTCAATGCCATGCGTGTTTCGTTACCACTGTCGATATGTTTTTTGTAGCGGCTTTTCACTTCCAGAGATATGCTCAGAGCGTCCAACGAATCCAGATTCAGCCGGCTATCCGGTCCGATCAGGTGTTCGTCATCCTGAATATCGCAGGCCCCAATTTCCACATCGCATTCCTCAACAATTAACTCCTTGAGTTCCGTTTTAAGTTGCGACGTGTTCATACCATCACTCATGTTGTTGGCCGTCATTTGATTTACCCTCGTTCAGGTGCGGCACGGTGGTACATGCCTATCGCAAGGCTCAGCATAAGCGCTGCAAACCCCAACAAGGCACCCACTTCCGGCAGCACATCAACCGCTGTGCCATTGCGTAATAAGATGTCAAAGAAACCATCGAGCCCCCAGGACATAGGCGAATAGCTGCCTATTTCCCGCATGGCATCAGGCATCAAAAATCTGGGGACCATTACGCCGCCAAGCGCCGCCATAATGATGTTAAGAACGCCAGCAACAATGGTGGCCTGCTCAATGGTTTTGGCGATCTGCGCAATCAAAAGAGCATAGCTCACCGCCGCCAGGCTAGCGGCCACTGCCACCAGTACCAAACCCTCGGGATTTGCGCCCAGAGTCAGTTGATCACCACCCAGCAGCGGAATCAGATATAGGCCGATCAGGAACAATACCGCCACCTGTAGCAAGTTGACAATGAAAAACGGAATCACTTTACCGGCCAGCAGCTGCGCCGGGCCGACACCCATGCTTTGCAGCCGCAACAAGGTACCCTGCTGGCGCTCGTTGATCAGAGTGGTCGACAGAGGAATGGCGATAAAAAACATGGCAAACAGCAGCCAGGCGGGCACATTCTGCTGCACCGATGACGGCAAGGCGCCACTGTTATCATACAGGGAGCTGGCCTCAACGAGATCCGAGGCATTGGCTACCAAGCTACTTTGCACCCCCGGCATGGTTGCCAACCGATAACGCAGGTACAGCCGGTTCAATAGTTCTGTCACCCGGGCCTGTGCAACACTGGCAAATACTGGCGACGTTCCTGGTGAAAACAGAATTTCGACCGCCGGTTCACCATCAATAAGCAACTGATCAAATCCGGGTTTCACCCGGACCAAAAACTTCACTTTATCTGCTTGTGCCAGAGCCTGCATTTTCTGCCAGTTGCTTTGTGTGGGCACCCTTTGCAAGGGAGCCATAGTAGCCAGCTCCCGGGCAAAGGCAGTACTGAGCCCGCTGTTATCCTCACTAAAAAGCAGGAAATCCAGCGTCACGTCCTTGTCTATGGCGTACTGGTTTTGCAAGGCAAAAGTCATGATCAACACAAATACGGCGGGCATCACAAACAGCAACAGCAAGCCGTGGGGATCGCGGCACAGTAGCAGAAATTCTTTGCGGATCAGTGCGATCATAACGCCCATCTCAGTCCCTCAGATCGCGAGTAGTGAGATCGAGAAACAGGGACTCGAGGCTGGATTTGCGACGATGCCCCGTTTGCGGCGCCTCGGCCAACAATTGAACCAAGGCGCCGCTACGGAGTATTCGACCGTGGTCCATAATAGCCACATGATCACAAAGTTCTTCCACCTCTTCCATGTAATGGGAAGTGTAAATCACTGTGGTACCGGTAGCGCCCAGGCTTCGAAGAGTTTCAAGAATAAAGTGCCGGGAGTGGGGGTCAATGCCCACCGTTGGTTCATCCAGTAACAACAAGCGAGGGCGGTTCAACAAACCGATTGCCAGGTTCAACCGGCGCTTGAGCCCTCCGGACAATTTGCTCGCGCGGCTATTTAGCCTCTCCGCCAGCCCGGTCTGTGCAACCGCCTCCTGAATACGCTGTTCAACGTTCTTTGCCGGCACGCCTTGAACACCGGCAAAAAATGCCAGGTTTTCCCGCACGGTCAGTGGCTGATAAAAGGCATACTCCTGCGGCACCAGTGAAAGCCTAGAGGCAGCACGACCAGCCGGGGTAGACAGATCCTTGCGGTTAATGAAAACAGACTGCTGCGGACACGGAATCAAACCGGCCAAAATCGACAACAACGTAGTCTTGCCGGCGCCGTTGGGGCCAAGCAGACCGAATAACGCACTGTCGGGCACATCAAGATCAATTCCCGTCAGCACTGGGCCGGCCGATGATGTGTAACTGAATTTAAGCTGACTAATAGCGATCACAGGTTGTTCCAATGGAGTGCTGATGAAATACGGCAAAGATCATCAACTGCACAACTCCACTCCAAGTTCCGCCAGCGTGAAAATCAGAAGCTGTGCGACCGCACCGATTTCCTGCATAGAATAGTACGCTCAGTGTACCATTACCAATAATTCATCCTCAAGATAAAGCTCGCTGCGCCCCCAATCTGCGGGGCCACTTACATCACCGACCAGATCGAGAGAAAAATTTACGCCTTTTCATTCCAGCCATCGTCCTTCAATACCGGGCCTACATCCAACACAGGCGAGGCATCAATATCGTCGGCATCCATCATGTTGGCCACCCGCTGAAGAGAGGCCAGAATCATATTCTGCTCCCACTCATGAAGGTTCTGAAACTTTTTAATAAACTCTTCTTGCAACGGGTTGGGCGCGCGGGAAAGTATGTCTGCGCCTTCCTCAGTCAGGTGAGCATGAACCTTGCGCTTGTCTTGGGTGCTACGAACACGATAAACCAGTTGCCTGTGCTCTAGGCGATCAAGAATCGTTGTTACGGTAGCCTGGCTTAAGCTTACTTTGTCGGCAATGGTACCGATGGTAACCTCGCCTAGCTCCCGAATGGTTCGCATAATTAATAGCTGCGGGCCGGTAAGCCCGGCATTCTTGCTAAGACGCTTGGAATGTAGATCTGTTGCCCGAATAACTCGCCGAAGTGCTACCAGTACGTGCTCGTAGTTGCTCACTGTGTTACTGCTCCAAAGAGGCTCTTGCCTTTTATTTACACCACTAAGTATTAGAGGTCTTCGAACCCACGAATGCAAGTAGCGGTTTTTACGTGCAGAATGTTAAATAGCCAGCTAAGCCACCGGTCAACTTGACAAGGTTGCACCGGTGGTGTTTGTTTAGCTACTGAGACTATAAGAATAACCCTGAAAATACAGGACAATCCCCCATGACAATTTCAGTAAAAAAACTCGTCACCGCGGTTAGCGCTTCCGTTGCTCTTATGGCTGCCGGCAACGCAGCTGCAGATATCAAAATTGGCGTTGCAGGGCCCATTACTGGCCCAGTTGCCCAGTACGGCGACATGCAATTCTCTGGCACACGCATGGCCATTAAGCAAATTAACGCTGCCGGCGGCGTGATGGGCGAAAAGCTGGTTGCTGTAGAATACGACGACGTGTGCGACCCCAAGCAGGCCGTTACAGTTGCCAACCAGATGGTTAACGATGGCGTTCGCTATGTTGTTGGCCATTTGTGCTCAAGCTCAACTCAGCCTGCCTCAGACATTTACGAGGACGAAGGCATTCTGATGATCACGCCAGCGTCTACCAGCCCGGAGGTTACATCGCGTGGCTATGAGCTGATTTTCCGTACCATCGGGCTAGACAGCATGCAGGGCCCTGTTGCCGGCGACTACATTGCCAGCCAGAACCCCGAGAAGGTTGCTGTTATTCACGATAAACAGCAGTACGGTGAAGGTATTGCCACGGCGGTTCGTGACACACTGAAGAACAAAGGCGTTGAAGTTGCCATGTTTGAAGGTGTTACCGCTGGCAACAAAGACTTCTCATCACTGATCACCAAGCTTAAGCAAGCTGATGTGGATTATGTGTACTTTGGCGGCTACCACCCTGAGCTGGGTTTGATTCTGCGCCAGGCAGAGCAAGCCAATCTAGACGTCAAATTCATGGGTCCTGAAGGTGTTGGTAACAACGACATCAACACCATTGCTGGCGAAGCTTCCGAGGGGCTTCTGGTAACTCTGCCACCAAGCTTTGATAAGAAACAAGAAAACCAAGAACTCGTGAAGGCCTTTGAGGCTGCGGATGAGGACCCGTCTGGCCCGTTCGTGCTTACGTCTTACGCTGCCGTTCAGTTGATTGCAGACGGCATTGAAGCCGCAGACTCCAAAGACCCGTTTGATGTTGCCGCAGCCCTGCGCAGCGGTACCTTTGAGACGCCAATTGGTACGGTTGAGTATGACGAGGCAGGCGATATGAAGTCATTTGAGTTTGTTGTGTTCGAATGGCATTCAGATGGCAGCAAAACTCCGGTAAACTAAGCCAAATCGTTAATTAACGGTAATCATGAAAACACCTTCTCACCGAGATCCGGGAGAAGGTGTTTTTCTAGGCTCCTTGAGATTCTGCCTCACATCCAACCCGGCTACCCTGGGCTCGGAGTGTGTCAGCGGAGGGAGTAGGCCTCCGGAGTCAAACAATAATGCAAGATCTCCTGTACTTCTCTCAACAGCTCATTAACGGGCTTACGATCGGGAGCGCTTACGCCCTGATCGCCATCGGCTATACGATGGTTTACGGCATCATTGGCATGATCAACTTTGCCCATGGTGAAATTTACATGATTGGCGCCTACACAGCGCTTATCGCCATTACCGGCCTAACCGCTCTGGGTGCGGCCTGGCTACCCCTGATTCTGATCGTTGCGCTGGTGTGCGCCATGATTGTTTCCAGCTCTATGGGCTGGGCGGTAGAAAGGGTAGCTTACCGCCCTGTACGCGGCCGTCATCGCTTGATCCCGCTCATCTCTGCCATCGGCATGTCTATCTTCCTGCAGAACTACGTCCACCTTGCTCAGGGCTCTCGCAACATTGGCTTTCCTGCGCTTATTGAAGGTGGCTTCCAGTTTGGCTCTGAAGGTGCGTTTCAGATGTCGTTATCTTATATGCAGATCACCATTTTTATCACCACACTGATTTGCATGACAGTGCTCTCGCTGTTCATTTCGCGCTCTCGCACAGGGCGCGCTTGCCGGGCTGTTTCGCAAGATCTTGGCATGGCCAGTCTGCTGGGCATCGACACCAACCGTATTATCTCGGCCACCTTTATTATTGGCGCCGCTCTGGCCGCCGTTGCCGGCCTCTTACTAGGTATGTATTACGGTTCAGTTGATCCATTGTTTGGCTTTATTGCCGGCCTCAAGGCCTTTACGGCAGCCGTGCTCGGCGGCATTGGCAGCATTCCCGGCGCTATGCTCGGCGGCCTGATTCTTGGCGTGTCTGAAAGTATGACCTCGGGCTACCTCAGCGGTGAGTATAAAGACGTGGTTTCCTTTGGCCTGCTGATTCTCATTCTGCTGTTTAAGCCCACGGGCCTGCTTGGCAAACCGGAGGTTGAGAAGATCTAATGGCTACTAACAATTATAGACACGCGCTGTTCTGTGCCGTTGTCACGCTGATTATTTCGTTCCCTATTCTTGGGCTCAATTTAGAAGCCGAGGGCGTAAACATTACGCTTACTGGCGCCAAAACCTCAACCTACATTGCCATTGTTCTGGCTGCCATTGCGGTGTTTGTTTTCCAAGCGTTTCGTGATTCATTCATGGGCGTGCTGGGCAAGCTACCCAAGCTTAACCCTATGGTGAACAAAGAACCCATGGAGCAATCCAAGCGGGTGAAACTAGAATCCTGGGTGATAACCGGGCTTGTAGTGCTTGCCCTGTTCTGGCCGTTCTTTGTCTCGCGAGGCTCTGTGGATTTGGCCACGCTGGTGCTGATCTACATCATGCTGGCTCTTGGCCTTAACGTGGTAGTTGGCCTAGCGGGGCTGCTAGATCTCGGTTATGTGGCTTTCTATGCGGTTGGAGCTTATACCTTCGCTTTATTGTCACAATATTTAGGCGTCTCATTCTGGGTTGCACTGCCCGCGGGTGCACTGCTTGCCGGTCTATTCGGCCTGATACTGGGCTTTCCAGTACTGCGCTTACGAGGGGATTACCTAGCCATCGTCACCCTTGGCTTTGGCGAAATCATTCGCATCCTGCTTAATAACTGGACCACCCTCACCGGCGGCCCAAATGGTATTGGCGGCATTCCCGACCCCACTTTGTTCGGCATGGAATTTGGCCGACGCGTGAAAGAAGAAGGCAACACCTCGTTCCACGAAACCTTTGGCATTGCTTACAGCGGCGAACACAAGGTGATCTTCCTGTACCTGATTGCCTTGGTGCTTGCGGTAATAACCGCACTGGTCATTCGCCGCTTTATGCGCATGCCCGTGGGTCGGGCCTGGGAAGCTTTGCGGGAAGACGAAATCGCAGCCCGCTCGCTGGGCCTGAGCCGCACGGCTGTCAAACTCTCTGCATTTACTATTGGTGCGTTCTTTGCCGGCTTTGCAGGTACCGTGTTTGCCTCTAAGCAAGGATTTATCAGTCCGGAATCTTTCATTTTCCTGGAATCTGCCATCATTCTTGCGATCGTGGTCTTAGGCGGCATGGGTTCACAGCTTGGCGTGATACTGGCGGCCATTGCAGTGACCATTTTGCCGGAACTGGCACGGGAATTCTCCGAATACCGAATGCTGATTTTCGGTGCGGCCATGGTCTTAATGATGGTTTGGCGACCGCAGGGCCTGCTGCCCATGCGCCGCATTCACATCAAACTGAAAAAGCAGGAGTGACAGACAATGCTTGAAGTACAAAATCTGTCCATGCGCTTTGGCGGCCTGCTAGCGGTAGACCAAGTGTCACTGGACGTTCAGGAACGAGAAATCGTTTCCATCATCGGCCCTAACGGGGCCGGTAAAACAACCGTTTTCAACTGCATGAGCGGTTTTTACAAGCCTACCGGTGGCAAGATCCTTTTCGAAGGCAAAGAAATGCAAGGCAAGCCGGACTACAAGATTTCCCGGCTGGGCATGGTGAGAACCTTTCAGCACGTTCGTCTGTTTACTCAGATGTCGGTTGTGGAAAACCTGCTTGTGGCCCAGCACCGACATCTCAATACCAACATGCTTGCAGGCCTTCTTGGCACCCCCAATTACAGGGAGCGGGAACAGAAAGCTCTAGATCGTGCCGCTTACTGGCTAGAACGCGTCGGCCTTCTGGATCTCGCCAACCGGGATGCGGGTAACTTGGCGTACGGTCAGCAGCGACGGCTTGAAATAGCACGCTGCATGGTTACCGAGCCTAAACTGCTGATGCTCGATGAGCCCGCTGCGGGCCTAAACCCGGCGGAAACCAAAGAGCTCAATCAGCTTATTGTTAGCCTGAAAGAGGACTATAACGTTTCCGTGGTGTTGATTGAGCACGACATGAGCCTGGTAATGGATATTTCAGACCGGATCAACGTCATCAACCAAGGCAAGCCCTTGGCCTGTGGTACGCCAGAAGAAATCCGCCAGAACGACGACGTGATCAAAGCCTACCTGGGCGAGGCCTAAACATGAGCATGCTTGTACTAGAAGATGTCCACACCCATTACGGAAAGATTGAGGCCCTGCACGGGGTATCTGTTGAGGTTAACCGAGGCGAGATCGTCTCGCTGATCGGCGCAAATGGCGCCGGAAAAACCACACTGCTAATGACCGTATGCGGAACCCCGCAAGCCAGTTCCGGACGCATAATCCTGGAGGGCCGCGATATCACTAACGTGCCCACCTCGCAGATCATGCGCTCGGGGCTTGCCATAGTACCCGAAGGCCGGAGAATATTTTCCGGCCTAACAGTTGAAGAAAACCTACACATGGGAGGGTTCTTCAATACCAAAGCCGAAATTCGCAAAAGCCAGGCTCACGTGTATGAACTCTTTCCGCGCCTGAAAGAACGCGAACTGCAGCGCGCGGGCACCATGTCTGGTGGTGAACAGCAAATGCTGGCGATCGGGCGGGCGCTTATGAGCCGCCCAAACATGATTATATTGGATGAGCCTTCACTTGGGCTGGCTCCACTGATCATCAAGCAGATCTTCGAGATTATCGGCCATCTACGGGATGAAGGTATTACTGTGTTTCTGGTGGAGCAAAACGCCCACCAAGCACTGCATCTCGCCGATCGAGGTTATGTGCTAGAGACGGGCAAAATTCGCCTGCACGACACAGGTAAGAATTTGCTGGCCAATCCAGATGTGCAGAACGCCTATCTAGGTGGCTGATGGTCAACCCAAGGAAACAAAAAAGCCGGAGTACTTGGTAAAGTACTCCGGCTTTTTTTACAAGCAGCAAATCAAAAGCGAATTACTTGATGCTTTTGATAGTGCCTTTGTAGCCTTCAACCGTTACGTTGATGGTACCGAAAACTACGAAGTCTTCAGTTTCAACAGTGTAACGTGGAGCTACAATGATATCTGCGCCAGAAGCGGTAACAGCTTTGTACGCTGCTGCAGATTTGGCTTTGGAGACTGGATCGCCGAAAGGCAGACCCATACCACCGCTAGAGCCGCCGTAAGAAACGCCGTCAGCGAACTGCTTGTCATTACCGATAGTGAAAAACAGGATCTTCGTTACAGAAGCCTTGCCAGTGATTTTCTCACCAACTTCAACGTCAGCTTTAATGTCGGTCTGCAGTGGAGCAGTAATCGGCATAGAGTTAGAGCTAACGTTCATTGAACTACAGCCTGACAGCGCGCCAGCCAATACCAAAGATGATGCAATTAGAACTTTTTTCAAAAGAATGTCTCCGTGTTTTGTTAACAAGCCTTCATGGCCGCGCACATCTTACGTAAGCCCTTCCTCTATAACAAGAAATTTATAAAAAAAAGCACCTTAATCCATTAGGGAATATCAACGCGCGACCATTTTTTGCTCCTGATCAATCCCATGAAAAATATGCAACAAACCTGGCACATTTTGATATTGAACTATACTCAACCCAATGGTCACCTTGCTCACTATAAATCACCAAAAAATGGTGGCCAGCGCGTTACCAGACGACTGCTAAAACATCTTAGGAGAACATAATGAAAAAACTCATAGCCGGTGCAATTCTTTTAGGCGCCTCGTCCATGGCTTTTGCACAACCAGGCTGCGGCGTAGGCGCTATGATCTGGAAAGGGCAATCGGGTATTGCCCCCCACGTACTAGCTGCAACGACCAACGGCATGGCATCACAAACGGTGAGCATGACCTTAGGTATTGTCGGCTGCCACACCAATGAAAACGTCCAATCTATGGCAATGATCATGGAATCACGGGGAGCCGCGATCGCTGCAGACATGTCCCGTGGTCAAGGTGAAAATCTTGAAGCCATGGCAGCTGCACTCGGAGTTGAAGTCGAAAATCGCAGTGAGTTTTATCGAGTGCTAAGCGGTAACTTTAATACAATCTTTCCAAATTCCGACACAACTTCTGGCGAAGCCGTCAGCGCCATCGTCGCCTTATTGGAAAAGAATGAGTCCCTGAGTAAGTATGTAACGGCATAAAGGATTCCAGAGCGCCACGGATGGCCCGCTTTCAATGCTGTATATTTAAAACCCGACAGGAACTCGCACCTACCCATGGGTAAACTGCTTCGCTTTGGGCCAACCATTCTTTGGCTCTTCACTGGCCTGCCTCTTCAGGCTCACGCACAAACCACCATAAATTCGCTATCTCTGAACCCCGCTTGGCTCACACTCATTCATTACCAACCCAATACATTTGGGAGTGGTTTCACGAGCCAAGCCGATGACCCGGCATTTTTTATAAGTAGGCAAGGTAAAACCTCACCAAAAGCGGAACTGAACGCAACATTGGAAGCGATCCAACAACCAGGAGAAGGCAACCGCCACGCCCGGTGCCGCTTTCCCGCACGAGATACCTGGCTTCGCGAGCAACTAGAGTTATCTAAAAGCCCGATCAGTTGCCCGGACTACGAGGCGTGGACTGACACTCTCAATACAGAAAGCATTACCTTAGTGTTTGCAGCATCTTATCTCAACAGCCCGTCATCCATGTTTGGCCATACCTTCCTACGACTAGATCCACCACAGGAAGACGAACAAACCAGCTTGCTGCTTGCCAATACGATTTCCTATGCCGCTGACGCCCCGGAACAGGACAACGAGCTGCTCTTTATTTATCAGGGAGTCTTCGGCGGATATCCGGGTACCACTACCGTGCAGCCTTACTACGAGAAAATTCGGCTCTATTCAGATATAGAGCATCGAGATTTATGGGAATACGAACTCAACCTAACCAAACAGGAAGTGGATTCGATGCTCGCCCACGCTTGGGAAATTCAGGGGCGCAACTTTGATTACTTCTTCTTTGATGAAAACTGCGCCTATCGATTGCTTGCACTTATTGATGCAGCCCGACCCGGCACAGAGCTGCTAGAGCAAGTAACCACACACGCCATACCTTCAGACACAGTACGCTGGGCTGTCGACAAGGATCTGGTAGCAAATGTGCACTATCGGCCATCCACCGCAACATCTGTGGCCTATAGCTTGTCAAACCTTCCCAGAGACCACCAGGGGCTCGCCGCTGCTATAGCGAATGGAGATATTGCTCCCAACAATGAGAGAGTCCAATCTCTAGCCCCCAAGAAAAAAGCCAACCTACTCGATGCCACCTATGATTATGTACGTTACCGTAGCGAGGCAGACGACTGGCCAACAGATATTGCGGCCCCTCTATCCCACGCACTGTTGCTCGAGCGCAGTAAAATCGACGGTGTTGCACCACCCAAACTGCCGCCAGAGCCCCGTGTACGTGATGATCAGGGCCACGATACGTTTCGCGTAAGCCTGAGTGCCGGGCAACTGGCGCATCGAGAATTCACCCAACTGACATTCCGGCCAGCCTATCATGATGTTCTCGACCCACCCGCAGGCTACCGCAGTGGCGCTCAGCTGCAGTTTTTCCGCCTGGACGCCCGCCTTTACCGCGACAACGACGAACTGCAACTTGAACAACTTACGGGCCTCGAAATCCGCTCTCTAAGCCCGAGAAATGCGTTCTTCTCCCCACTATCCTGGCAAGTAGGCTTTGGTGGTCGCCGCACAGACAACGGCAACAAACGGGTTTTCGCGCCCTATTTGGAAGGTGGCGCTGGTGGCAGCTGGAGCCTAGGCCAACAAACCCAAGCCTTCGCCATTGCCACCGCCGATCTGGAAATCGACGATGACCTGCGTCGTGGCTACGATGCCGCACCTGGCGCCGACATTGGCCTGTTGCACCAAAACAACTACTTCAGCTTTTCTGGCGGAGTAAAAACCAAGGCCTGGATCGTCAGCAGTCAGCACCGACAAGATCAGCTATACGCAAGAGCCAACTGGCACATAGGCCGCGAATTCAGCCTGTTTGCAGAATTCACCCGAGAAGATCACTACGACAGGTACCAAAGCACATGGCAAGCCGGACTGCACGCGTACTTCTGAAACAGCTTTTGCTTCTTTTATGTCTCTCAGCTGCGGTGCTACTGCAAAGCGGCTGCAGCAGCCTGTTCTTTTTCCCGGATCAAACCACCTACATAACGCCAGACCGCCTCGATCTGGCTTACGAAAATATTTACCTAGACACTGCCGACGGAGAGACCCTGCACGGCTGGTGGCTACCTGCTGAGGGTCAGCCCAATGGCACCGTTTATTTCCTCCACGGCAATGCCCAAAACATCAGCAGCCACCTACTCAACGTCGCCTGGCTGCCCGCAGAAGGCTACAACGTATTCACCATCGACTACCGAGGCTACGGAAAGTCCACCGGCGCGCCAGACATAGAAGGCGCGCTTCACGATTCCGAAACCGGCTTACGGTGGCTAACCCGTCAGCGAAACACCAATAACACGCCTGTATTTATCCTCGGCCAAAGCTTGGGCGGCGCACTGGGGCTAACCCTTGCCAGTGAATGGGTACAAAGAAACGAAACACCTGAGCTTAGTGGCGTGATCTTGGACGGCACCTTCTCCGGCTTCCGCGGCATAGCCAGAGAGAAGCTTGGAAGCTTCTGGCTCACCTGGCCCTTCCAAATCCCTCTCAGCTGGACGATCCCAGACGAATACGAAGGCGTAGACCAGATTGCCAACATCAGCCCCGTACCCACCATGATCATTCACAGCGTCCGCGACGGCATCATCCCCTTCCATCACGGCCAAGCGCTTTACGAAGCTGCCAATAAACCGAAGGAATTCCTTCAGACTGATACGCCTCACGCGGCAACGTTCATCATTCCTGCGTACAAAAATTCTGTCCTGGAATTTTTAGAAGCAAAAAAAACCCGCCAATCCAAAGGAAAGGCGGGTTTTTAGTAGCTGCTAGCTATCAGTCAGTGAAGTCAGTTGGCTGCTCGCCTTCCTTAACTTCCTTCATAGACAGCTTCACACGGCCACGGTTGTCTACATCCAACACTTTGACCAGAACTTCCTGACCTTCGCTCAGCTCGTCAGTTACGTTCTCAATCCGGCGATCAGAGATCTGGGAAATGTGTACCAGACCATCCTTGCCAGGCAGAATGTTAACAAAGGCACCGAAGTCTACAATGCGCTCAACGCGGCCCTTGTAGATAGCATCCACTTCAATCTCTGCAGTAATCTCTTTAACCCGGTTAACCGCCGCCTGGGCTGCTTCCTGGTTCTCTGCGTAGATCTTCACGTTACCGTCGTCATCCAGATCAATAGAAGCGCCAGTTTCGTCACAGATAGAACGGATCATAGAGCCGCCCTTACCGATCACGTCGCGGATCTTCTCAGGGTTGATCTTGATAGCGGTGATGCTCGGAGCGCGCGGAGAAAGCTCAGTACGCGGCTCAGAGATAACCTTGTTCATCTCAACAAGAATGTGCTGACGAGCACTGTGCGCCTGCTCCAAAGCAAGCTCCATGATCTCGTCGGTAATGCCCTGGATTTTGATGTCCATCTGCAGAGCAGTGATACCGTCTTTGGTACCAGCTACCTTGAAGTCCATGTCGCCCAAGTGATCTTCGTCGCCCAAGATGTCCGTTAGGATGGCAAACTTATCGCCTTCCTTAACCAGACCCATGGCAATACCAGCTACCGGCGCCTTCAGCGGCACACCAGCATCCATCAATGCCAAGCTTGAACCACAAACAGACGCCATAGAGCTGGAGCCATTGGATTCAGTGATCTCAGACACAGAACGAATGGCATACGGGAACTCATCCATGGTCGGCATAACCGCCATCACACCGCGCTTGGCCAAACGACCGTGGCCAACTTCACGACGGCCTGGTGTACCAACACGGCCAGCTTCACCTACGGAGTACGGAGGGAAGTTGTAGTGGAACAGGAACGGATCCTTACGCTCGCCTTCCAATGCATCGATAGTCTGCACGTCACGTGAAGTACCCAGGGTTGTGGTCACAATCGCCTGAGTTTCGCCACGGGTAAACAGTGCAGAACCGTGAACGCTGGGCAGAATGCCCACTTCGATCTCGATCGGACGAACGGTTTTATTGTCACGACCATCAATGCGCGGCTTGCCATCAATAACCTGTTGGCGAACAACTGTTTTTTCGACTTTTCCGAAGTTCTTTTTAACTTCGTCTGCGGAAGGCTGGCCTTCCTCCTCGCCAGCTAGTTTTTCAACTGCTGCGGTTTTGATTTCGCCAAGACGTGCGTAGCGAGCCATCTTGTCGTGAATGCCATAGGCTTCTTCAATAGCGCCGGCAAACTCAGACGTGATCGCACCCAGCAGCTCGGTGTTTTCAGCAGCTGGCTGCCAATCCCAACGAGGCTTGCCATTTTCAGCGGCGAATTCTTTGATCGCTGTAACAGCAGTCTGCATTTCCTGGTGAGCAAACAGAACGCCACCCAGCATCTGATCTTCGCTCAGGCCTTTGGCTTCGGATTCAACCATCAGAACGGCGTCTTCGGTGCCAGCAACGATCATGTCTAGCAGGGAGGTTTTCAGATCTTCGAAGCTTGGGTTCAGGAAGTAACCTCTTTCGTTGGTGTAACCAACACGGCTAGCGCCGACTGGACCCGCGAAAGGAATACCAGAGATTGCCAAGGCAGCAGAAGCGGCCAGCATGGCAGCAATATCTGGATCCTGGTTCTTGCTGGACGACATAACCGTACAAATAACCTGGGTCTCGTTCATGTAGCCGTTCGGGAACAGCGGACGAATCGGACGGTCGATCAAACGGGATGTCAGAGTTTCTTTCTCGGAAGGACGCCCTTCACGCTTGAAGAAACCACCCGGAATTTTGCCAACGGCATAGGTCTTTTCGAAATAGTTAACAGTCAGCGGGAAGAATGGCTGACCGGGCTTGGCTTCCTTGGCACCAACAACGGTACCCAGAACCGAGATGTCACCCACAGTGACCAGAACGGAACCGGTAGCCTGACGAGCAACGCGGCCCGTTTCCAGAGTGACGGTTTCGCCACCCAGCTCAAATGATTTTTTACGCGGTTGCAGATCCACAACGAACTCCTGCGTTATCTGTTCAAAATGAAAGTAGTGTGTCCCTAAAGGCACCCTGCCTGAAAGCTAACAGGCTGTTGCAAAACCCCGGCCAGGCAACTGGTACGCTCTAGAGCCGCACCGCCCGGGCTTTCAACAACCTGCTATCAATTTCGGCTTCCCAATATGACAGGAAATCCCAGGTTCACAAAACACACAATGCGGTGTTCAAAAGCACAACCGGCAGGCCCCTTAAGGAGCCCACCGGCTGGTGGCTGCCACCGGGAAATCCCGAAGGCAACCGTCAGGTCGTAAGACCTGATTAACGACGTAGTCCAAGGCGCTTGATCAGCTCCAGGTACCGGTCACCGTTTTTCTTACGGAGGTAGTCCAGCAGTTTACGACGCTGGTTTACCATCCGGATCAGACCACGGCGGGAATGGTGATCCTGCTTGTTGATCTTGAAATGACCCTGCAGCTTGTTGATGTTGGCGCTCAGCAGTGCAACTTGCACTTCTGGGGAACCCGTGTCGCCATCAGCTTGCTGATAATCTTGAACGATCTGTGCTTTCTCATTGGCTGAAAGAGCCATAATTCACCTCATGTTTGCGATGCGATTAAATCCGGCCGGACCGCGCATCTCTACAGCCCGGCTATACAACGATATAACTAGTTTCTATCGCTGTTACTTACCAGCCGACGAGGCACCAATTGGGTTTCCTCGCCTTCTGGCAATGCTTCTGCCAGCCCTACGAAACCTTCGTTGCCATAAATACGCACGAAACCTTCAAAAGCCTGGCCCGGTATTCTAACCGGTTGTCCGTTCAATATCGACACTAAAGGCTGGCCGCTCAGGCGGTGCTCAGGGAACATAGAAAGCGCTGCGTCAGGTGCAACCAGAAGGCCATCCAAGCTTTCACCGCGCTCGCGAATGGCCTCAAGGTCGGGCACTGGGTGGGCATCGGCCAGGGTGAATCCAGCAGCCAGCGTGCGCCGCAATGCAATCACATGGGCACCGCAACCCAACACTTCGCCAATGTCTTCAACGAGTGAGCGAATATACGTACCCTTGGTGCACTTTACGGCAATATCCATTTCGGTTTCTCGAATATCCAGAAGCTCGAGACTGTAAATGGTCACGGGTCGCGCGGGACGTTCCACTTCGATGCCTTCGCGGGCGTATTCATAAAGCGGGCGCCCCTTGTGCTTAAGGGCAGAATACATAGAGGGGACTTGCTGGATATCGCCACGAAACTGTTCAAGCACGGGCTCGATCACTTCCGGTGTAAGGCCTTCTGGCACCGGTTTTTCGGCAACCACGGCACCTTCACTGTCGCCAGTTTCAGTGCGCTGGCCCAACCGCGCCGTGGCAATGTAGGCCTTGTCGCTATCCAGCATCATCTGCGAGAACTTTGTCGCCTCACCGAAGCACAGCGGCAGAACCCCGGTTGCTATCGGATCCAGAGCGCCGGTATGGCCTGCTTTGGCGGCACCATAAAGGCGCTTGACCTCTTGCAGGATACCGTTAGAGGTGATGCCCGCCGGCTTATCAATGACCAGAATGCCATTAACAACACGGCCTTTACGTCTGCGACTCAATCGTTTGACTCCGGATCACTCGGGGTTTCGTCGTTCCGCTCAACGGCGGGTTTGTCACCCACCGCTTCACGAATAAGACTGTCCATTCTACGGCTATAGCCCTGAAGCGCATCAAAGTGGAAACGAAGCTGCGGAACAACCCGCAGCTTCATGGCTCTGCCCACTTGGCCGCGGAGAAACCCAGCCGCCCTGTTCAAAACCGCAACAGATTCCTGTGCTTCAGGGGATTCAGCAGTAAGCTCCTCAGTAGTCAGCAGGGAAACATAGATATCAGCGTAGCCAAGGTCACGACTGACCTTGACTGCATTGACCGTTACCATGCCCAACCGCGGATCCTTGACCTCACGCTGAATCAGCTGAGCAAGCTCACGCTGCATTTGATCGCCAATGCGATCAATACGACTGAACTCTCTGGCCATTAGGCCCCCGTAGACTCGAGCTTACGCTCGACTCTAATCCGGTCGAAGACTTCGATCTGGTCACCGACCTTTACATCGTAGCCTTTAACACCGATACCACATTCCATGCCGTTACGGACTTCGGGAACGTCGTCCTTGAAGCGACGCAGAGATTCCAGCTCGCCTTCAAAGATCACCACGTTGTCACGCAGCACACGAATAGGCTTGTTCCGATATACGTTGCCCTCGGTCACCATGCAGCCGGCAACCTGGCCGAACTTCGGTGAACGGAACACGTCGCGAACATCGGCAATGCCAATAATGTCTTCGCGGAACTCTGGTGCCAACATGCCTGTCAGCGCTGCTTTCACATCGTCCAGCAGGTTATAGATGATGCTGTAATAACGTAGATCCAAGCCTTCTTGCTCGACCAGACGCTTAGAGGCTGTATCAGCGCGTACGTTGAAGCCAAAGATAACAGCGTTTGTCGCCATTGCCAGGCTCACGTCCGTCTCTGCAATACCACCAACGCCGGAGGACACAATTTTGACCTGAACTTCGTCGTTGCCCAGATCTTGCAGCGACTTGTTGATCGCCTCAAGAGAGCCACGAACGTCTGTTTTAAGAACAACGTTGAGGGTTTTAACCTCATCTTTACCCATGTTCTCGAACAGGTTCTCAAGTTTGGCCGCTTGCGCCCGCTGCAAACGCTGCTCGCGCTCACGAACGTGGCGGAATTCAGCCAGCTCTTTTGCCTTCCGTTCATCAGCTACCGCAAAGAACTCGTCACCGGCGTTCGGTGTACCATTCAAACCAAGAATCTCGACCGGAATCGACGGGCCGGCATCTTTTACCTGCTTGCCGGCCTCATCGGTCATTGCGCGCACTTTACCGAAGAAGGAACCCGCAACAACCATATCGCCACGTCGCAGAGTACCGTTCTGTACGAGCACAGTAGCAACAGATCCGCGCCCACGCTCAAGGCTGGATTCAACAACAACACCATTAGCAGGTGCGTCAGGTGAGGCCTGAAGTTCAAGGATCTCAGCCTGCAGCAGAATCGCCTCTAGCAGCGTGTCTACACCGTCACCTGAATGCGCGGAGATAGGCACAAACTGCACATCGCCACCCCAGTCTTCCGGAATAACGTCGATCGCGGCCAGTTCGTTCTTCACACGATCCGGGTCAGCTTGTTCTTTGTCCATCTTGGTGATCGCAACCACGATGGGCACACCGGCAGAGCGGGCATGTAACACCGCTTCTTTAGTCTGTGGCATAACACCATCATCAGATGCGACTACCAGGATAACGATATCGGTGCACTGGGCACCACGGGCACGCATCGCGGTGAAAGCCGCGTGGCCTGGGGTATCCAGAAACGAGACCATGCCCTGATCGGTTTCCACGTGATAGGCCCCGATATGCTGGGTAATACCTCCGGACTCACCAGAAGCAACCTTGGTACGGCGAATGTAGTCCAACAGTGATGTCTTACCGTGGTCGACGTGGCCCATTACGCTCACAACCGGTGCGCGCTTTGTTTTATCCTTGCCTTCCACTTTGAACTCGCTAAGTACATCGTGCTCAAAAGCATCGTCGCTGATGGGCTTGGCTGTATGGCCAAGTTCTTCAACGACTAGAGTCGATGTTTCCTGATCCAACGGTTGGTTGATGGTTGCCATCACACCCATGCCCATCAGGACCTTAATGACATCACCCGACTTAACGGCCATGCGCTGGGCTAGATCGCCAACGGTAATCACTTCAGGAACTTCTACTTCTCTGACCATTGGTTTGGTCGGCCTCTCGAAGCCATGACGCTTCTCTTTGGATTTCTTTTTCGCACGCAGTGGTTTGCGCAACGTATTGTCTTCATCGTCTGCAGAGATCACTGCGCCCTTTTCTGCCGGGCGGTTACGTGGCCCACGATGGCCAGCCTGTTTTTTCTTAGGCTTGCCTTCTTCGGTTTCGTCACCACGCTCACGAACTTTTTCTTTCTTCTTTTTAGGCTTCCGATCCTTGCCATCACCCTCAGGCGGCGGCATCGGCATATCTTCCGGAGCGGTAACCGGTGTAGGTTCGGGCGCCTTTTTCGGCTCAGCCTTCTGTACCGGCGCTTGCTCTTCTGCAGCCGGCGTTTCTTTCTTCGCCGCTTCAGAAGGAGCTTCTGTTTCTGCTTGCGGAGCCGTTACGTTTGCGGATTGCTCCGCCTGTACTGGCTCCACTTTCTGCTCTTCTTGAATCTCTTCAGGCGCTGCTACTTCCGCATCCGGCTGCGACTCTGCACGCTTCACATAGGTGCGTCGCTTGCGCACTTCGACGTTAACGGCCCTGGCTTTACCAGCCTTGAGCGTAGTGGTCGTTTTCCGCTTCAGCGTAATCTTCTGAGGTTCGGCATCTGCGTCACCGTGGCCCTTTCTTAGATAAGTCAGCAGCTGCTGCTTCTCATCGCTGGACACAGAATCAGTTTCTGAGCGGGCTTTCAGGCCAGCTTCAACGATCTGCTTCAGCAAACGATCCACGGGAGCGCCTACATCTTCGGCCAGTTGTTTTACCGTTACTTCAGCCATACTGGTCTCCTCCCGAGTTAAGCCTGGTCTTCAAACCAAGGGGCGCGTGCAGCCATAATAAGTTGTCCTGCACGCTCTTCATCCATACCTTCGATATCGAGCAAGTCGTCAACCGACTGCTCAGCCAAATCTTCCATCGTACGCACACCCATGCCGGCGAGCTTGAACGCCAGACCGCGATCCATGCCATCCATGCCCAGAAGATCTTCTGCCGGCTCGGCGCCATCGAGGGCTTCTTCGCTCGCCAGGGCCTGATTCAACAAAGCGTCTTTGGCACGGCGGCGAAGTTCTGAAACGGTGTCTTCATCAAAACCATCAATCGCCAGCATTTCTTCCATGGGTACGTAGGCGACTTCTTCGATAGAAGTAAAGCCTTCTTCGATCAGCACAGCAGCGAACTCTTCATCCACATCCAGGTGCGCAGTAAAATGCTCAACCAGCGTGTTGTGCTCTTGCTCTTGACGCTCACCGGCTTCTTCTTCGGTCATTACGTTCAGAGTCCAGCCTGTAAGCTCAGTAGCCAGGCGAACGTTCTGTCCGTTACGCCCGATGGCCTGGGCCAGATTATCTTCGGCAACAGCTACTTCCATGGTGTGACGATCTTCGTCCATCACAATGGAAGCCACTTCAGCCGGGGCCATGGCGTTAATGACTAGTTGTGCAGGGTTATCGTCCCACAGCACAATATCTACACGCTCACCGCCGAGCTCGTTAGAAACAGCCTGAACACGGGAGCCACGCATGCCCACACAGGCACCGACGGGATCAATACGGCGGTCGTTGGTCTTTACCGCAATCTTGGCGCGAGAACCTGGATCTCGGGCTGCGCCACGGATCTCAATCAGCTCTTCAGCAATTTCAGGCACTTCAATGCGAAACAACTCAACCAGCATCTGCGATGCAGAGCGGCTAAGAATCAGCTGTGGGCCACGGTGATCCGTACGGATCTCCAGCAGCAACGAACGAACCCGGTCACCCATGCGAAATGTCTCGCGCGGGATCAGTTGCTCTCTAGGCAGCAGCGCCTCTGCGTTAGCGCCAAGATCAACAATGACGTTATCGCGAGTAACCTTTTTAACGGTACCCGAAACCAACTCACCAACGCGATCACGATAGCTATCAACAATTTTGCTACGCTCAGCCTCGCGCACCTTCTGGAAGATGATCTGTTTGGCGGCCTGGGCTCCGATACGACCGAACGCAACTGACTCCGCCTTCTCTTCGTAGGTGTCGCCAGGCTTCAGCTCTGTGTCGATTTCTTCGGCTTCTTGAAGCGTGAGCTCAGTACCCAGTGCAGGTACAGCGTCGTTATCTACGACCAGCCAACGGCGGAAGGTTTCGTACTCGCCGGTACGGCGGTCAATTGACACACGCACATCCGACTCTTCATCGTCATAACGCTTTTTGGCAGCTGTGGCGAGTGCCAACTCGATCGCCTCGAAAATCACGTCCTTCTCGACACCTTTCTCGTTCGAGACGGCTTCAACCACCAGCAAGATCTCTTTACTCATTGGATTGCCCTGCCCTGAAAATAAACTGTGCATCTACTGAATTATTCAAATAGCTCACTCGAATACCGGAATAATGTTGGCTCTTTCGATGCTGTCAAACGGCAGCAGATACTCGTGATCGTCAACAATCACGACAACATCCTCGCCTTCCACAGCCTTTATAAGCCCCTGAAACTTGCGCCGACCATCAAACGCCATGCGCAAGCGAATTTGTACCTGATGCCCTACAAATGCCTGGTA
This sequence comes from Marinobacter sp., assembly GCF_052094685.1. Classification (GTDB taxonomy): domain Bacteria; phylum Pseudomonadota; class Gammaproteobacteria; order Pseudomonadales; family Oleiphilaceae; genus Marinobacter. The sequence continues at coordinate 22,046 of NZ_JBQDKB010000011.1, read as the reverse complement.
TTGCTCAGGCCGGAATAGAGGGCGATCCATTCCCGGAGACGAAACCTCAAGCGTGTATTCTGTCTTGATGGGATCTTCCACATCCATCACGCCACTGATCTGACGGCTGACTTTCTCGCAGTCGTCAACACCAACGCCGTTTTCGACATCGTCTATAAAAACCCGCAGAAGTGATTGATAGCCTCTGGAGCGGTACTCGATGCCCCAGAACTCGTAACCCAACCCTTCCACTACAGGCTGAAGAATGTCTTCCAGTTGTTTAAGCTTGCCTGACAAGTTCGGCACTCTCCGTTATGACTGTTATAACCGTTATAAAATGTACCGGGTTCAAAAACAAAAAAAGGGCTGTTAATCAGCCCTTTTTACGCACCAGGGCCCGTTGCGCCAGGCCCCTTAATCAAAAAGCCCCGAAAACCGGGGCCTTTTGTTGCAAGAACTCGCAGGAAGCATACCGGTATCCCGCTCCCTGCTGACAGACACCTGGCCTGTCAGAAACCCGACAACGAAACAGTGCCGGACTCCAATATCCGCCGGAGTATAGAGACGCCGAGCGAACTGGTCAAGGACTGCTCAAAAAAACGGCCTGGATAGTTCAAGCCTAGTCCAAGCCGTTTTTTCTAAATTGGTGCCCAAGGCCGGACTCGAACCGGCACAGCTTTCGCCACTACCCCCTCAAGATAGCGTGTCTACCAGTTCCACCACTTGGGCAACACTCTCACTCGAGCTCGGGAAGATCAGTCTCCCCGCTCTCGGTTTCGCTTTTCGCAGCATCACCATTATCCGCAGGAGCCTGACGGGATTCCTGAACAGTCGGAATACCTGCCTCACCTGAGACTTCTGCGCGCTGCTTGGCAAACACTGCCAACGAAAAACTTGTCACGAAAAATATAATTGCGAGCATGGCCGTTACACGGGTCAGAAAACTGCCACTACCCTGACTACCGAACACAGTTTGAGATGCGCCACCGCCACCGAAGGCCGCGCCTGCATCTGCACCTTTGCCCTGCTGGATCAGCACAAGACCCACCAGCGCCACCGCAATAACGACGTGCACAACGACTACCAGTGTTTCCATCCAATCCATATCGAGTCTCGCGAACCTTTAACTTTAGGTATTCGCCGGAAAATCCCGGCAAATACTAACAAAATCTTTTGCGACCAACGATGCTCCGCCAATGAGACCGCCGTCTATATCGGGCTGAGCAAAAAGCGCCGCTGCATTATCTGCTTTTACACTGCCGCCGTAAAGCAGTGAAATCTCTTCGGCCGGGGCGCCCATATCTTTCAATACATGCCGTATGACTGCGTGCATAGCTTGAGCGTCATCCGACGTTGCCGTTTTACCGGTACCTATTGCCCAAACCGGCTCATAGGCTACCACGACATTCTTCCATTCGCCCTGCACTACCGTCGACAAGCCTGTACGCACTTGACTGGCAACCACTATTTCAGCTTGCGCAGACTCTCGCTCTTCCAGTGTTTCGCCAACACACACAATGGCCGTTAAACCTCCGGAAACAACACGCGAAACCTTTTCAGCAACCAACTCATCGGTTTCTCCGAAAAGCTGACGCCGTTCAGAGTGACCTACGAGCGCATAGCGACAACCTACATCTTTAGCCATTTCCGAGGAAACTTCCCCGGTATAAGCACCCGACTGCCACTGCCCTACATTCTGCACGCCAACGGCCACTGTGTCTTGAGCCTGCCTCAACACATCCCCGATGTATATTGCGGGAGGAATAACAACAACCTCCACGCCACTATCAAGAGAGCCTGCCTCAGACCGGATATAGCCTACCAGCTTTTCTGAGAGGTCTTTCGACCCGTTCATCTTCCAGTTTCCGGCTACTATCTTACGACGCATATCAGTTCCCGAATGTAAGGGAGGGCGCACTATACAGCAGTCCCTCATAACAGACAACCGCCTGAAACCAACAAAATCAGGGTGTTGAATTTTCCACGATGCCAGCCAACTCTTCCGCTACACGACGAATATTGTCGGCATTTTTGCCTTCTGCCATTACGCGAATCAGCGGCTCTGTTCCGGATGCTCGCAGCAAAATCCTGCCTGTGCTGCCAAGCTCTGACTCAGCCCTCTGGACCGCAGCAACAATATCGTCGCGACTGAACGGATCAAAACGCTTTGCAACCTTCACGTTAATCATCGTCTGGGGCAGCTTGCTCATACCCTGCCGTAACTCGGCGAGCGTTTTACCAGACTTGCCAATCGACAACAACACCTGAAGCGCGGAGACAATGCCATCCCCCGTGCTAGTGCAGTCGCGGATGACCATATGCCCGGAACCTTCGCCGCCAAGCACCCAGTTATTAGCAATCAGCCGCTCCATTACGTAGCGATCACCAACATTGGCACGCTCGAATGAAACGCCCATCTCGGTCAACGCCAGCTCAACCCCCAAATTGGTCATCAACGTCCCGACCACTCCGCCTTTGAGGCGACCTTCGGCAAACCGCTGGGAAGCCATCACATAGAGCAGTTCATCACCATCTACTTCGGAGCCATCACGATCAACCATCAGCACTCGATCTCCATCGCCGTCAAAGGCAATGCCAAGATCAGCATTCGTGTCGATAACGGTCTGCTTCAACGCGCCCAGATGGGTGGAACCAACATTCAGATTGATGTTGAGCCCGTCAGGCTCCGCACCAATAACCGTAACCTTCGCACCCAACTCACGAAACACTTTCGGGGCAACGTGGTAAGTCGCCCCGTGAGCACAATCCAGAACAATCTTCATATGATCCAGAGTAAACTCATTTGGCACCGTGCTTTTGCAAAACTCGACATAGCGCCCAGGAGCATCCTCTACCCGCGACGCTTTACCCAGCTCGCCGGGACCACACACTTCAATAGGCTTATCTAGCCAACGCTCAATCTCTGCTTCCAGCAAATCGTCAAGCTTGGTGCCGTCGGCTGAGAAGAACTTGATGCCGTTGTCATGGTGCGGATTATGGGACGCACTGATAACGATACCTGCGGAGGCGCGGAAAGTGCGGGTCAGGTAGGCAATAGCGGGAGTTGGCATGGGCCCCAGCAGCTTCACATCCACACCTGCTGCGGACAGCCCAGCCTCCAGAGCTGACTCAAACATATAACCCGATAACCGGGTATCCTTACCGATTAGCACGCTGTTCCGCTGCCCAGCCCTTTTAAAGGCCTGCCCAGCGGCCCAGCCTAAACGCAACATAAATTCCGGCGTTATCGGGGACTCACCCACCCTGCCGCGAATTCCATCCGTGCCAAAATATTTCCTTCCGGCCATCAAACTGCCTCCTTTACGGCCATCGCAACCCTGACGGCATCTACGGTTTCCCTGACATCGTGCGCGCGGATAATGCTAGCACCCATCATTGCCGATATTGTCGCGGCCGCAAGGCTCGCCGGCAACCTTTCATCTACATCCCGGCCAGTGATATGCCCAAGCATGGATTTCCTGGACATACCCACCAACAGAGGGTGACCCAACGCCTGCAACTGCTCCAGTGAGGCGAGCAACCGCAGATTATGCTCAAGGTTTTTTCCGAACCCGAAACCCGGGTCCAGAATGATATTTCGTGTATTAATGCCAGCTTGGGCAGCAGCACGAACTCGCTGAGTTAAAAACGCCCCAACCTCACGCAGCACATTCTGGTATTCCGGCTGGTTCTGCATGGTATCCGGCTCCCCTTGAATATGCATAATACACACAGGCACGTTCGCACTAGCCACTGCTTCCAGCGCACCGTCTCGGCACAACGCCCGCACATCGTTAACCAGCCCCGCACCTAGCTCGGCCGCCTGGGACATCACTTCAGGGGTACTGGTATCCACGGAAACAATCACATCCAACTCCCGCGCAATTGCCTCTACCACGGGGCAAACCCGATCCAACTCTTCCTGAACCGAAACCCTGGCGGCGCCTGGCCGGGTAGACTCTCCACCCACATCAATAAATGCGGCACCATCGGCCACCATCTGGCGCGCTCTTAAGATTGCCGCTCCCTGATGATTGAATCGACCGCCATCAGAGAACGAGTCCGGCGTTACGTTAAGAACCCCCATCACATGACAGAGGGACATATCCAATACTCGCCCGGCAAACTCCATTTCCATAACAAACTTTCCTAGGCTGACATACCAAAACCTGCAAAACAGCGCCTGATAAAAACAAACGCCGCCCGTAATCAGGGCGGCGTAAGTCAACTCAGTTATCGGAAGCTGAGAGGCTTAATGCTCCCCGGCAGGCCGACCGACATCAGGCCGGCGACCTTCATCAGAGGGCTTGGCCTCATTAGAAGACTGTTCCGGATCATCTGCCTTAACACCGCCGGTAGGTCCGCGATCGTCCCAACCTTTCGGCGGGCGTGGCGTACGGTTTTCCATGATGTCATCAATCTGATGACGGTCTATGGTTTCGTACTTCATCAATGCATCAGCCATAACGTCCAGCTTATCCCGGTTATCAACCAGAATCTGCGTAGCTGTCTCATAACAGGTATCAATAATATTGCGAACTTCCTCATCAATACGCTGTGCAGTTTCAGGCGAGTAGACTGTCTGAGCCTGACCAGCGGAGCGTCCAAGGAACGGCTCCTCACTGTCTGTATCGTACTGCAGCGGCCCAAGCTTCTCAGACAAGCCCCACCGAGTAACCATATTACGAGCCAGGCTGGTCGCACGCTCGATATCATTCGAGGCACCGGTAGTAACGCCGTCAAAGCCCAACGTCAGCTCCTCGGCAATACGACCACCGAACAGGCTGCAAATAGAGCTGATCAGAAAACGCTTGCTGTGGCTGTACTTGTCTTCCTCGGGCAAGAACATAGTCACGCCCAGAGCACGACCGCGAGGAATAATGCTCACTTTATAGACAGGATCATGCTCTGGCACAAGGCGACCAACGATGGCGTGACCAGACTCGTGATAAGCCGTATTCCGCTTTTCCTTCTCACTCATCACCATGGACTTGCGCTCGGAGCCCATCATGATCTTGTCTTTCGCGAGCTCAAACTCTTCCATGGAAACAAGACGCATATTTCGACGTGCCGCAAACAGCGCTGCCTCATTAACCAGGTTCGCAAGATCGGCGCCAGAGAACCCTGGCGTGCCGCGCGCGATAAATGCGGGCTCAACATTTTCATCCAGGGGCACCTTCTTCATGTGCACCTTGAGAATCTGCTCACGGCCGATAATATCGGGCAGCCCAACCACAACCTGGCGGTCAAAACGGCCGGGGCGCAACAGCGCCGGATCCAGAACGTCTGGGCGGTTGGTCGCAGCAATAACGATAACGCCTTCATTTCCTTCAAAGCCATCCATTTCAACCAGCAGCGCGTTCAAGGTTTGCTCACGCTCATCGTGACCACCACCCATGCCAGCACCGCGATGGCGACCGACCGCATCGATTTCATCGATGAAGATAATGCAGGGGCTCTGCTTCTTGGCTTGCTCGAACATGTCACGCACACGAGACGCACCAACACCCACGAACATTTCCACAAAATCGGAGCCGGAAATGGAGAAGAACGGAACCTTCGCCTCACCAGCGATGGCCTTCGCCAGCAGTGTTTTACCGGTACCTGGCTGCCCCACCATCAAAACACCCTTGGGGATGCTGCCACCAAGACGCTGAAATTTGCTGGGATCCCGGAGGAAATCCACCAATTCCTTAACGTCCTCTTTGGCCTCATCTACGCCAGCCACATCAGCAAACGTAGTTTTGATCTGATCTTCACTCATCAGCTTCGCTTTACTCTTGCCAAACGACATGGGGCCTTTGCCGCCACCGCCGCCTTGCATCTGGCGCATAAAGAATACGAACAACGCGATAATGATCAGAATTGGGAAAGCCGCGACCAACAACTGCGTCCATAGGCTCTGGCGTTCGGGCTCTTTGCCGATCACCTCCACCTTGTTCGCCAGCAGATCGTCCATCAGCTTGTTATCCGACACCTGGGGGCGGATCGTCTCGAACTGCGAACCATCGCCACGAGTGCCCTGGATTTCCAGACCATCAATGGTGACTTTGTTGACTTGGCCCTGCTGAACCATTTCAACGAATTGAGAATAATTGACTTGCTGCCCGCTGGTGGTGGGAGAAAAATTCTGAAACACCATCAACAGTACTGCGGCTATTATCAGCCAGAGAACCAGATTTTTTGCCATATCGTTCAAGGATCATCACCTGTGAATTGAAAAGCGCACCCGCGAGGGAACCACTCTTTACCGACACCTTACACCAATTGTACGCCTATCCACCAGAAACGGCCCATCCGTAACGGCCACAGAAAAACGTAGCTGCAGATCTACCCGAAAACGCTTCTAAACGCCGAATAAATCCCCATGTTACTTATATGTGGGCTTCATCTCGGAAATTACAACGCCTGCAAGGTGATCTGTATACAAGGTTGTCTGCTACAATCCGCCAATTATACGACGTTGCCAGCGAATATGCCGCTGACCTTTTGTTAATTGCACCGATAAAGAGATTACATCATGAGCCTTTCACGGGAACAGCGCCGGGAATACCGGGCCATCGCTCACAACCTGAAACCCGTCATCATTGTGGGTGACAAGGGTCTGACCGAAAATCTTCAGGGGGAGCTGGAGCGAGCTCTAACCGACCACGAGCTCATTAAGATTAAAGTAGCGAGCCAGGACCGGGAAGCACGCCAGGAAGCGATCAACGCCCTGTGCGAGTCTAGTGGTGCCGAAGTAGTGCAGACGATTGGCAAGATTGCCGTCATTATGCGCCGAGCCAAAAAGCCCAACCCCAAACTGTCCAATTTGCTGCGCCACAAAAACTGACGCTCGCGGAATTTCTAAGCCAAACGAGCGCACCTGAAACAGAAAAGACCTAAAACAAAAAAACCGGCTGCGTTAGCGCAGCCGGTTTTTTTGTTTGCCTTACGCTGGCCCAGCCAGCGCCGCACGAATCAGATGTATTCCACCTTTTCGATTTCGTACTCTACGGTGCCAGAGGGCACACGGATAGCAACAACATCGTCTTCAACTTTCCCCACCAATGCGCGGGCGATGGGCGAAGAGATAGACAACTTGCCTAACTTAATATCTGCCTCATCTTCCCCAACGATCTTGTAGATCACCTGCTCATCAGTATCCATATTCATCAAATGAACGGTGGTGCCAAAGATGACCCTGCCGGTATTTTCCATGGTGGTGACATCAATCACCTGAACAGCCGAAAGCTTGCCTTCAATTTCCTGAATTCGGCCTTCAATAAAACTTTGCTGCTCCCGAGCAGCATGATATTCGGCGTTTTCTTTCAGGTCACCGTGCTCCCGGGCGTCTGAAATCGCGGCAATAACACGAGGGCGATCTTCGGATTTAAGCTTCTGGAGCTCCTCACGAAGACAGGCCTCGCCTGCGGATGTCATAGGTACTCTTTCACTCATAATTTCACTTTCCTGCGTGAAGGTCTTGCAGGCGGCGTACTGTGCGCTCGGGGCCAAACTTGATGGCCCGACAGAAGGCTTCGCCACCCGCCAATGTTGTTGTGTAAGCCACTTTGGTCTGCAGAGCTGACTGGCGAATTTGCGCCGAATCCAACACTGCCTTGCGACCCTCGGTGGTGTTAATAATGAGCTGAACCTGGCCGTTTTTAATGGCGTCTACAATATGTGGCCGCCCCTCACCCACTTTATTCACTCGTTCTACTTCTATACCTGCTTGACGGAGGGCCTTCGCGGTACCCGCAGTAGCAACGAGCTTAAATCCAGCCTCAATCAGATCCCGAGCAACCGTGATAGCACCGGGCTTGTCGACATCGCGAACAGACATAAATGCTGTACCTTCGGAAGGAAGGCGCTCTCCAATGGCCAACGATGCCTTGGCGAAGGCTTCATCGAAACTGTCACCAAGACCCATAACCTCACCCGTAGACTTCATTTCCGGCCCCAGAATCGGGTCAACTGACGGAAATTTATTGAACGGGAAAACAGACTCTTTTACCGCATAGTAGCTAGGTATAATTTCTTTGGTAAAGCCCTGTTCTGCCAGAGAGGTGCCCGCCATTACCCTTGCTGCCACTTTAGCCAAAGATACACCAATGGCTTTAGATACAAACGGCACAGTTCTCGAGGCTCGAGGGTTAACCTCAATCACATAAATTTCATCATCCTGCCAAGCCAGCTGCACGTTCATCAGGCCCACAACTTCTAGCTCGATGGCCATTTTCTTCACGGCCTCGCGCATGGCGTCCTGAACTTCGACTGGCAGAGTGTATGGTGGCAAGGAGCACGCAGAGTCTCCAGAATGAATACCGGCTTGCTCAATGTGCTGCATGATGCCGCCGATGACAACGTCTTTGCCGTCGCAGATAGCATCAATATCCACCTCAATGGCTGCGTTGAGGAAGTGATCCAGCAATACCGGGCTGTCGTTGGAAACCAGCACGGCACTGCGCATGTAGCGCGCCAGCTCGTCCTCGCCAAAAACAATCTCCATGGCACGGCCGCCCAACACATAGGAGGGGCGAACCACCAGCGGGTAACCGATTTCGCGGGCAGCCAGAATGCCCTCTTCGTGGCTACGCACAGTGGCATTTTCAGGTTGCTTGAGACCCAGACGCTGAATCATCTGCTGAAAACGTTCGCGGTCTTCTGCACGGTCAATAGCATCAGGGCTGGTGCCAATTATCGGTACACCAGCTGCTTCCAGGCCACGGGCCAGTTTCAGCGGGGTCTGGCCGCCATACTGAACAATCACACCTTTTGGTTTCTCAACGCTGATAATCTCTAACACGTCTTCAAGCGTAATCGGCTCAAAATACAAACGGTCGGAGGTATCGTAATCGGTAGACACCGTCTCTGGGTTGCAGTTGATCATGATGGTTTCGTAGCCATCTTCGCGCATGGCCAGTGCTGCGTGTACACAGCAATAATCAAACTCGATACCTTGACCAATCCGGTTAGGGCCGCCACCGATAACCACGATCTTCTCACGATCACTTGGCTCTGCTTCGCACTCTTCCTCATAGGTTGAATACATATAGGCAGTATCCGAGGCAAACTCGGCCGCACAGGTATCGACCCGCTTGTAAACCGGGCGAATATTCTGCTCGTGCCGCAGCTTACGCAGGCTTACCTCGGTAAGGCCCAGGAGCTTGGCCAAGCGGGCATCGGAGAAGCCCTTGCGCTTAAGGCGAAACATGGTGGCATGATCAATATCGGCTTTACCGGCAGACTTCAAAGCTTGCTCTTCACGGATAAGATCTTCGATCTGCACCAGATACCAAGGATCCACCTTGGTGAACTCGAACACCTCCTCCAAACTTAGACCGGCCCGAAAGGCATCACCGATGTACCAGATACGCTCGGCACCGGGAACGCTGAGCTCGCGGGTAAGCGTTTCGCGGGAACTCTCGGAAGTAAACTCTTCTAACTGCTCATCAAAGCCATCAGACCCCACTTCCAAGCCGCGAAGGGCCTTCTGTAGCGACTCTTGGAAAGTTCGGCCAATAGCCATCACTTCGCCCACAGACTTCATTTGGGTCGTCAGGCGGGCGTCGGCCTGGGGGAACTTCTCAAAGGTAAACCGGGGGATCTTGGTAACCACATAATCGATGCTGGGCTCGAACGAGACTGGCGTTACGCCACCGGTGATCTCGTTACGCAACTCATCAAGGGTGTAGCCTACGGCCAGCTTTGCGGCAACTTTAGCAATCGGGAAACCGGTTGCTTTTGAAGCCAGTGCAGATGAGCGAGACACCCTTGGGTTCATCTCGATAACGACCATACGGCCGGTATCCGGGTGGATACCGAACTGTACGTTGGAGCCGCCGGTTTCCACACCTATTTCACGCAGCACAGCCAACGAGGCATCCCGCATGATCTGATATTCTTTATCTGTCAATGTCTGAGCCGGCGCGACAGTAATGGAATCGCCAGTGTGTACGCCCATGGCGTCAAAGTTCTCGATGGCACACACAATGATGCAGTTGTCCGCCTTGTCGCGGACCACTTCCATTTCATACTCTTTCCAGCCAATCAGCGACTCATCGATAAGCAGCTCGTTGGTGGGGGAAAGATCAAGACCGCGAGTACAGATTTCTTCAAATTCTTCCCGGTTGTATGCAATACCACCACCGGAACCGCCCATGGTAAATGAAGGGCGAATAATGCACGGAAAGCCGATATCTTCCGCAACCTTCCTAGCCTCATCCATACTGTTTGCAATGGAGGCGCGAGGGCATTCAAGCCCAATATCTTTCATCGCCTGGTCAAAGCGACGACGGTCTTCCGCTTTGTCGATGGTATCGGCATTGGCGCCGATCATTTCCACCCCGTGCTCAACCAGAACGCCGTGCTTTTCCAGATCCAGCGCGCAGTTCAAGGCAGTCTGCCCACCCATGGTCGGCAGCAGTGCATCGGGCTTTTCTTTCTCAATAATCTTAGCAACAGTTTGCCAGGTAATCGGCTCGATATACGTGGCATCCGCCATCACCGGGTCGGTCATGATGGTGGCCGGGTTCGAGTTAACCAGAATGACCCGGTAACCTTCCTCACGCAGAGCTTTACAGGCTTGAGCGCCGGAGTAGTCAAATTCGCACGCCTGCCCGATCACAATTGGGCCAGCGCCCAGAATCAGGATGCTTTTAATATCGGTCCGTTTTGGCATGTCTTGGTTAACCTGTCAGCAACATTTAAATTCTTGCAGCGCAATGAACGCGGCGCGTGTCTGTCTGAGAGACGGCGTTATTTCGCCCGAGTTTCCATGAGGTGGATAAACTCATCAAATAAAGGCGCCACGTCGCATGGGCCCGGGCTCGCTTCGGGGTGTCCCTGAAAGCTATATGCCGGTTTATCAGTGCGGCGAACACCTTGCAGCGTGCCGTCGAACAACGATTTGTGGGTAACTTCCAGCACATCCGGCAAAGATGCTTCATCCACCGCAAAACCATGGTTCTGGCTGGTAATCATAACCGTGCCATTAGCCAGGCGCTGAACCGGGTGATTGGCACCGTGATGACCGTGCTTCATCTTTATGCTTTTCGCGCCACTGGCAAGCGCCAGAAACTGGTGCCCCAAGCAGATGCCAAACACAGGAATCTCCGTTTCCAGCACTTCCTGAATAGCTTTAACCGCGTAATCGCAGGGCGCTGGATCGCCCGGACCATTGGACAGAAATATGCCATCTGGATTCATTGCCAGTACGTCTGCAGCCGGCGTTTGCGCGGGCACAACGGTAATGTCGCAGCCACGGGATGCAAGCATGCGCAGAATGTTGAATTTAACGCCATAATCCCATGCAACAACCTTGAATTTTGCTTCGCCGCCCTCAGCGTAGCCTTCGCCAAGTACCCACTCAGCTTGAGTCCAATTATAGATTTTGTCGCAGGTGACCTCTTTGGCCAAATCCATGCCCTGGAGCCCCGGGAATGCCTTAGCCAATTCCAATGCCTGCTCTGCCGTGACGTTAGCGCCTGCCACAATCGCGCCGCTCTGGGAACCCTTGTCTCGAAGAATGCGCGTGAGGCGTCGGGTATCGATATCGGCAATTCCGACAATATTGTTGCTTCGCAGGTACTCGTCCAACGACCCAGTGCTGCGCCAGTTACTAGCCATCAAAGGTAGATCGCGGATAATCAGGCCGGCGGCCTGAACGCGATCTGACTCAACATCTTCCTCATTCACACCGGTGTTGCCGATATGCGGGTAGGTTAAAGTAACGAGCTGGCGGGCGTAGGACGGATCTGTCAGTATTTCTTGGTAGCCGGTCATAGCGGTGTTAAACACCACTTCACCACTGGTTTCGCCGTCAGCGCCAATGGCGGTGCCGTAGAACAGGCTTCCGTCTGCGAGTGCAAGGATTGCGGGTGTGCTCAAGGCTTGTATCCTCATCGGGTGGCGTTTTGGTTCGTCACATGCAGGAACGCAAGCGCAAATTCAGGTCGCAAAAAAGCGAGAGGGAGTAAAAACCCCGTCCCGCTTTTTGTTATCCGGGGACTTTTTTGTCCCTTGGGCTTTTCAAAGCCTACGCTTGGTGCAGTTAAACCGCCTTATTGTATAAAATATGCGGTTTTGTGTCCATGCAAAATCATCACCCGGTGTTACTTGAGCGAAAGAACATCCTGCATATCGTACAAGCCCGCAGGCTTATCTTTCAGCCACAGCGCGGCGCGCATGGCGCCTTTGGCGAAGGTCATGCGGCTACTTGCTTTGTGAGTTATCTCGATACGCTCGCCTTCGTTGGCGAACAGCACTGTATGGTCGCCCACTACATCACCGGCGCGGATGGTTTCGAAACCGATTTCTTTGCGCGAGCGCTCGCCGGTGAAGCCTTCACGGCCATAGACTGCACACTCTTTGAGGTCGCGCCCAAGTGCGCTGGCAACCTCTTCACCCATGCGCAGGGCGGTGCCGGAAGGAGCGTCTTTTTTGTGGCGGTGGTGGGCTTCGATGATTTCAACGTCGTAATCATCACCCAGCGCCGCTGCCGCTGTGCGCAGTAGATTGAGCACCACGTTCACGCCCACACTCATATTAGGGGCAAACACCACTTGGGTAGATTCTGCTGCCAAGGCTAGCTGCTGCTTTTCGGCGTCGGACAGGCCAGTGGTACCGATAACCAGCATTTTGCCATTAGCTTTGCAGAATTCTGCGTTTTCCAGGGTTAAATCCGGGAAGGTAAAGTCGACGAGCACATCGAAATCGTCTTTTACATCAGCCAGGGTACCAGCCATCTTTATGCCGGTTTTGCCAATACTGCTCATTTCTCCAGCATCCGCTCCGATAAGACTGCTGCGCGGCTCGACCACAGCAGCACCCAGCTCCAACCCTTCGGTGCCGTCAACCGCTTCGATCAGCACTTTACCCATGCGCCCGGCGGCGCCGATGATTGCTACCCTCATGGCCTATTCCTTATATGAAACGGTTCAGAATTTCATTTCGTCGAAAAAGCTTTTAACACCCTCAAACCAGGACGTTTTCTTCGGCGCGTGATTTGTACCCTTGTTGTTATCGAGGGTGGCCTGAAATTCCTGAAGCAATTCTTTCTGGCGCTTGTTCAGCCTAACAGGGGTCTCCACAATGACGCGGCACAAGAGATCTCCGGAAGGGCCTCCGCGAACCGGGCTAACACCCTTGCTGCGTAGCCGGAAGAGCTTCCCAGTCTGGGTTTCTGCCGGAATTCTCAGCTTTACGCGGCCGTCCAGTGTTGGCACTTCCAGCTCGCCGCCAAGAGTGGCATCAACAATGCTTATAGGCACTTCGCAATAAAGGTTGCGGCCATCACGGGTGAAAATGGAGTGCTCACGCACAGACATCTGCACGTACAGATCGCCGGAGGGGCCGCCATCTATACCCATCTCGCCTTCGCCCGAGAGCCGAATACGGTCGCCCGTATCCACACCGGGTGGCACTTTAACGGAAAGGGTTTTTTCTTCCCGAATCCTGCCCTGCCCCTGGCAAGACCTACACGGGTTTTTGATAATCTGGCCAGATCCACGGCACGTGGGACAAGCCTGCTGCACGGCAAAGAAGCCCTGCTGCATACGCACCTGGCCCATACCTTTACAAGTGCCGCAGGTTTCAGGGCGGGAACCTTTTTCAGCACCGCTACCGTCACAAGTATCACATTCCCGGTGCCCGGGAATGTTAATCTCAACGGTTTTTCCCTTTACGGCTTCTTCTAGATCCAGCTCCAGGGTGTAGCGCAGATCTGAACCTCGGGTGTTGCGGCCACCGCGACCGCCACCACCACCAAAAATATCGCCAAATACGTCGCCAAAGATATCGGAGAAGTTGCCATTGCCACCACCTCCAAATCCACCACCGGCTTGGCCATCTACTCCGGCATGGCCGAACTGATCATAAGCCGCTCGCTTAGACTGGTCAGCCAATATTTCATAGGCTTCGCTGGCCTCTTTGAACTTGTTCTCGGCGTCGGTATCTTCTGGGTTACGGTCGGGGTGGTATTTCATTGCGAGCTTTCGGTACGCCCGCTTAACTTCTTTGTCGTCCGCGTCCCGTGAAACCCCGAGAATGTCGTAATAATCGCGCTTGGCCATGCTTTAAAACCCTGTTTTTTAAACGAGGAAAACGCGGAGCAGCTCCGCGTTTTCCAACTACCTGATGTACGTCAGAATTACTTCTTTTCGTCGTCTTTAACTTCTTCGAACTCGGCATCCACTGCATCATCAGCAGACTGGGCTTCTTCCTGCCCACCAGCTTGCTCTGCCTGGCCCTCTTCTTCTGCGTACATCTTCTGAGCCAATTCTGAAGAAGCTTCAGTCAGCTTCTGAGTTTTGGCTTCAATGTCGTCCTTATCAGAACCCGAAAGTGCTTCTTCGAGCTCCTTGATAGACGCCTCGATAGACTCTTTCTCGCTTTCGCTGACCTTGTCAGCAGCTTCTGTCAAAGTTTTGCGTACGGCGTGAACCATCGCATCACCCTGGTTACGAACCTGAACCAACTCTTCGAACTTGCGATCTTCTTCAGCGTTCGCTTCAGCGTCCTGCACCATCTTTTCGATTTCATCGTCGTTCAGGCCAGAAGAAGCCTTGATCACGATGGACTGCTCTTTGCCGGTAGCCTTGTCTTTTGCAGACACGTTCAGAATACCGTTGGCATCGATATCGAAGGTTACTTCGATTTGCGGCACACCGCGTGATGCCGGTGGAATGTCCGCCAGATCAAAACGCCCAAGGGACTTGTTCTGAGTCGCTTGCTTGCGCTCACCCTGAACAACATGAATGGTCACCGCTGTCTGGTTATCTTCTGCTGTCGAGAAGGTCTGCGACTTTTTGGTCGGAATCGTGGTGTTCTTATCGATTACCGGTGTGGCAACACCACCCATGGTTTCAATACCCAGGGTCAGCGGAGTCACGTCCAACAGCAGTACGTCTTTCACATCACCAGAAAGTACGGCCGCCTGAATCGCAGCGCCCATAGCAACAGCTTCATCAGGGTTCACGTCCTTACGGGCGTCTTTGCCAAAGAAATCTTTAACTTTTTCCTGAACCAGCGGCATACGAGTTTGACCACCGACCAGGATAACTTCGTCGATTTCGCCAACTTTCATGCCTGAATCCTTCAGGGCAACCTTACAAGGCTCCAGGCTGCGCTGAACAAGATCTTCAACCAGCGACTCGAGCTTGGCTCGGGTCAGCTTTACGTTCATGTGCTTGGGACCACTGGCATCTGCAGTGATGTACGGCAAGTTAACGTCGGTCTGCTGGCTGCTGGAAAGCTCAATCTTGGCTTTTTCACCCGCTTCTTTCAGACGCTGCATGGCCAGAGAGTCGCCGCGCAGATCAATCCCACTGTCCTTCTTGAACTGGTCAGCCAGGAATTCGATGATTTTCATATCGAAGTCTTCGCCGCCAAGGAAGGTATCGCCATTGGTCGCCAACACTTCAAACTGGTGCTCGCCGTCCACATCCGCAATTTCGATGATGGAAAGATCGAAAGTACCGCCACCCAGGTCGTATACCGCTACGGTGCGATCGCCGCCTTTTTTGTCTAGACCGTAGGCCAGAGCTGCCGCAGTCGGCTCGTTAATAATACGCTTCACTTCAAGACCGGCAATTCTGCCCGCATCCTTAGTGGCCTGGCGCTGGCTGTCATTGAAGTAAGCAGGAACGGTGATAACCGCTTCAGTCACTTTCTCACCCAGGTAATCTTCTGCAGTCTTCTTCATCTTTTTCAGAATTTCCGCAGAAACCTGCGGCGGCGCCATTTTTTCGCCTTTCACTTCTACCCAAGCATCACCGTTATCCGCACCCGAAATTTTATAGGGCACCATTTTGATGTCTTTCTGAACAACATCATCTTTGAAACGACGGCCGATCAAACGCTTGATGGCGTAAATAGTGTTCTCAGGGTTGGTAACCGCCTGGCGTTTAGCTGACTGGCCAACCAAAATCTCATTATCTTCGGTGTAGGCGATGATCGATGGGGTAGTGCGATCACCCTCTGCGTTCTCAATAACCCGAACCTTGTCACCATCCATGATGGCGACACACGAGTTGGTTGTTCCAAGGTCAATACCGATAATCTTGCTCATTGATTCGCTCCAGTTCTTCTGAATACTGTTCTTAATAGTTGTCCGGAGATGTTTAGTCCGGATGATTCTGTTTAATAGCTATATTGGCGCTTTCGGCGTTTTTTCAAGCCTTCTCATCAATTTTTGATGCACCTTCAGCCTTCGCGACCATGACCATTGCTGGCCGTACCACACGCCCATTCAGCAGGTAGCCTTTCTGCACCACTGCAACCACGCTGTTCGGCTCTGCATTTGGGGCGGGCACCATAGACATGGCTTCATGCTGCTGGGGATCGAACGGCTCACCCACCGGGTTCAACGGCTCAACATTGAACTTTTTAAGGCTCGACACAAACAGGTTGAGCGTCATATCCACGCCCTCGCGAATAGAAGCTACCAGCTCTCCAGCCTTCTCTTGGCCCTCGGTGCTCTCAACCGCCTTCTCAAGACTGTCAGCTACCGGCAGCAATTCTTTGACGAACTTTTCCAGCGCAAATTTGTGCGCTTTCTCAACATCCATCTCTGCCCGGCGACGCACATTCTGCATCTCTGCCTGCATACGCAGCATTTGCTCCTGGGAATCCTGAAGTTGCGCATTTAACGCATCTACTTCAGAAACCTCATCTTGCTCAACCTCCTGCTCGCCCGCTTGCACTTCTTCAGCGGACGCCTCAGCGGCCTCTTTCAACTCATCTACCTGCTCATTGCGGTTTTCGTCGGTGCTCATGACTACTCCTGCCAGATCTTCGGTGGTCGGCTAAATCGCGACCAATTGAACATAGGCTCCGGCCACGCAGTGCCGGAAGAACGTTATTGCGAACCGATATGGGGTTAGCGTCTCAGGTTTCAACCATCAAAGCCTGCATTCCTGAAGAAAATCACACCCAGGCGTTTGCAAACCGGAAAAACCCTGTATATATTCACAGTGACTGTATGAACGAACAGTACATTTTGGAAGGCGGAGGTTATCTGCATGCTCACACAGCTCACAGTTTCCAACTATGCAATTGCCGAACGGGTAGAACTGCAATTCAATAAAGGCATGACAGCGCTCACGGGTGAAACTGGCGCGGGCAAATCCATTGTACTGGACGCTCTGGGGCTAGCGATGGGCGGTCGCGCCGATGCAGGGGCCGTGCGCCACGGCGCAAAACGTGCGGACATTACTGCTACGTTTGATGTTTCCGGTATCGCGGAAGCGTTGCAATGGCTGGAAAGCCACGAATTGGATGACGACAGCGACTGCATCCTGCGCAGAGTAATCAGCAAAGACGGGCGCTCACGGGCATACATTAATGGCCAGCCCTGCCCGCTTGCCCACCTGAAAGATCTCGGCGGGCTGCTAATGGACATTCACAGCCAACATCAACACCAGTCGCTTCTGCGCAAAGAAACCCACCGCAAGCTGATCGATGAATTTGCCGGTGCCGAAGAACTCGCCAGCCAGACCCGCGAAGCCTGGAAAGCCTGGAACCAAATCCGCACAAAGCTGATTGAGCGCCAGCAGAACGCCGAAGAGTCTGAAGCCAGACTGCAACTACTGCGCTACCAGGTAGAAGAACTTGACCGCCTAGCGCTTGAAGCCGGCGAACAAGAGCAGCTTGAAAAAGAACAGGCACAACTGAGCCAGGCCGACGCCATCCTTCATAGCAGCCATCACGCAGCGCTGCTGTGCACCGAGGACGAAACCAATGCAGCGAACCTGGTGCGCCAAGCACTACAGCAGCTCGAGCAACTGCCGACTGAAGTACCGGCACTGGCCGACACCCTCCAGATGCTGAAGGAAGCCGAGATCCAGATCAGCGAAGCTGGTGATAACCTTCGTCATTTTGTGGATGACTATGAGGCAGATCCAGCACGACTGTCAGAAGTTGAAGAGCGGCTCAGCGCCATTTACCAGATGGCACGCAAACATCGTATTGGCCCGGAAGAACTGCCGGAGTTTCATAAGCGGCAAAATGCCGAACTGGCAGAGCTGAATGGCGGCGAAGGCAGCCTTGAGAAGCTGGAAGAAGAGCTGGCAAACCAGCGTAAAGGTTTTGACGAGCTGGCCGGAAAACTTTCCGAAGTTCGAGCCAAAGCAGCAGGGGATCTGGACCAGCGTATTGCCGGCGAACTGGCGCAACTAAGCATGCCGTCGGTTCAGTTTGTTACCCACCTGAACCGCAGCGGCCAAAGCGAGCCTGCGCCGCACGGGCTGGAAGAAGTCGAATTTTTGGTGAGCGCCAACCCCGGGCAGCCTGCAAGACCTCTTGCCAAAGTTGCCTCCGGTGGCGAACTTTCACGCATCAGCCTGGCAATCCAGGTAGTTGTTGCACAAACATCCACAACGCCCACGTTGATCTTCGACGAAGTTGATGTGGGCATTGGCGGCGGCACCGCCGAGGTGGTTGGCAAGCTGCTGCGCTCGCTGGGAGACAATGGCCAGGTTATCTGCGTAACCCACTTGCCACAGGTTGCGGCCCAGTGTCACCAACACCTGTTTGTCAGCAAATTTACCCAGCAGGACGCGACTTTCTCAAAAATCGAATCTCTGGACGACGAAGCAAGGATCAGTGAAGTTGCAAGAATGCTGGGCGGCGTAGACATGACCGAACACACCATCGCCCACGCTACAGAAATGTTTTCCAAAGGACAGGCAACACATCATTGATTTGATGACAATTACCACTTCCCCCTCTCGACCCTGAGAGCTGTTGGGGCAGGCTTCACAGCCTGCCCCCTTTTTCTGTTCCGCTATCTAATACTGCCCGCTTACTATTTGATGGGTTTAACGTAAAGAATCAGGCTGTGCTCGACAATTTCATAGCCGTGCTCTTTTGCGATTTTCTGCTGACGCTCCTCGATAACTTCATCAACAAACTCAATCACCTGGCCTGTTTGAGTACAAACCATGTGATCATGGTGATCTTCACCCGCCATCTCGAATACAGCATGACCACCTTCAAAGTTATGACGAAGCACCAGCCCCGCCGTCTCAAACTGGGTGAGCACCCGGTACACGGTGGCCAGCCCCACATCATCACCTTGGTCAAGGAGCCGCTTGTACACGTCCTCGGCGCTGAGGTGGTGATCCTTGGCGTTTTCCAAGATATTGAAGATTTTCACTCTTGGCAGAGTTACTTTGAGACCGACTTTTCGTAATTCGGCGTTTTCAGATGACATGTTACGATTCACTCTTTGGTGTGCCTCACGGCTTCCGGTATGATGAAGCCGCCTTTTAACGGTTAACCCGTGCCACACCTGCCCTTGGCAGGCGATTTCAAGATAGAGGATTTCCTCCGGCGATGCAAAAGCTCACAGCTCTCATTCTCACTCTGGTTCTATCCGGTTGTGCTTTCCCAGGCGTTTACAAGATCAACGTCCAGCAAGGCAATATTGTAACCGATGAAGAGCTGTCTAAACTCAACGAAGGAATGCCTCGCAGCCAGGTTCAGGCACTGCTCGGTAGCCCTTTAATGCTGAACCCAGTTGATGATTCTCGGGAATACTACGTTTATACGTTCCAGCGCCGCGGTGGCGACATTGAGGAACAACGAATCATCGTGCACTACAACGACAACCGTTACTCTCATTACGAAGCGCAGCTTCTGGAAGAAACCCCCGCCTACTAATCCCCGGATTTCTTTTTGGCCCGGTTCAGGCGCGCCTGCTTCGGGTCAATTTGAAGCGGGCGATACAACTCTACTCTATCGCCATCACGCAATTCGTGATCCGCTGGCCTTTTAATAGCTTTGCCAAATATCCCCATATCAATGGACTCAGCATCGATCTCGGGGAAAATCGCAGCAATGCCTGATAATTTGACCGCTTCAACCGCCGTTGTGCCTTTCGGCACCCGCACAGAAATGATTTCCTGCTTGTCTGGCCGGGCATAAGCCACCTCAACCTGCGGCATCAGGCACCTCCTGTGTAAATATCATCAGCTCTACGACAGAATGCATCCACCATAGTTGTGGCAGCTTGATTAAACACAGGCCCAAAGGTCATACGCGACAAAGTGCCTGAAAACTCAAAATCCAGCGTTAAGATGACTTTACAGGCATTTTCACTCAGCGCCTTGAAATGCCAACGCCCCGTAAGATTGCGAAATGGCCCATCCACCAGGTTCATTTCAATGGCTTCTGGCATCAGCAACTGGTTGCGGGTGGTGAGTTTGTGGCGCACCCCACCCTTAGCAATCTCTAGCGAAGCCATAATCTGCTCCGGATCCTGCTGATGAATCTCGGCACCCGCACACCAAGGAAGAAACTCGGGATAACGGGCAATATCGTTAACCAAGTGAAACATACGCTCGGCAGAGTGCATAACCAGGGCTGTTTTATCAATCTGATGGGGCATTGGAACTGGCTGTCCTACTTACAAACACGCGTTAAGACCAATTGCAGAGCTCTGACGTGCTCACATGGATGCAATCAGACACTATGATAAAGGATATCGTCTTCTTTAGGGGTATTTTCGGGGAGCGATTGCCGCTCAACACGGTCGCTTGCAGGTAGTTTATTTGCCGGGAGCAACTCTCTTGAGCCCTCAACCTCCACCTCAGGCGAGATTTTACGCTCATCCCGAAAATCGATTCCCGGCGAAGGCTCGCACCAAAATGCATCACTACCGCTGTCGCACAAACTCACCAATGAAGCTGCTGTGTAGTGAATGCCGATATACGCGACAACCAGAGGCAACACCAAGCGCATAACCCAGAACCAGATTTTCCCAAAGAGCTTGGGTGCTGCACCAACCATAGTTCTTGCAAGGTTGCGGGTTAGGCACCAACCGGTAAAAAGCGCTATTAGAATCGCCACCAAAGGAATCATCAACCCTCCGGTTACCAGCTCAAGCCAACGAAAAGCCGTCGCGCCACCTACCCGATATTCAGCCCACAGGTTGAATGAAAATAATGACGCCAAACCCGCGATCCATACCGCCATGCCCACCAGAAATACAGAGAGCCCCCGGGGCGCTCCTGTCCACTCACGAAACCATCCAACAACCGGCTCCAGCAACGCCAGTGCGGTTGCCCATACAATCATGACCACCATGACAAATACGGTCGCGATAACGAACTGGCTTGCAGGAAACTCAGCAAGGGTAAGCGGGAGTGAAACAAACAGCAGGCCGAACCCACGCAGGCCGTCAAACACACTGGTTTCCGTTGCTACGGAAAATATCATCAGCCCGGCCAAAATTGCGACCAGCGTATCCATCAGCACAACCGCGAGAATGGATCGTTTAAACTGCGTGTCCGGTGTGGTGTAAGCACCCAGAATAGCCCAAACGCCCATACCCAGGCCCAGTGTAAAAAATGCATGAAACAGTGCAGCGCTCAAACTGGCCCATGAAAGATCCTGGGGATGCATCTGAAGAATCTGGCTGACGGCTCCGTTAATCTTTCCGTACCACGCGGCAAGCCCGAATAATGCAACCAAGAGCACCAACGTGCCGGGCACGACAATCCGAAATGCGCGCTCAAGACCACCAACCACTCCTTGGCCAGATACCCACAACACCATGGCCAGAAAAAAGGCGTGCCAGCCCATGAACTCGCGAACCTCTCTGGGATCAGAAACCAACCCCCCAAGAACGCCGGTAGCTTCCGCCTCACCCGCCCCGGAAAACTGCCCCATCGCACCAAAGAACACATAGGCCAACGCAATGGCCCCGAAAACAGCGGTAAACGAAAGCACTAGAAAAGCACCCAGTATGCTGAGCCGGCCCACAGCCATCCAAGCTCTTGAGCGCTTTGCACTGCGAATCAAACCGTCCATCGCCAGCACGATGCCATGGCGGGCATAGCGGCCAACAGCGGCTTCAGTGACCATTAAAGGCAATGTGACCAGCAATAAACAACCGAGATACAACAGAATAAACAGCCCACCGCCGTGTAGGCTTGCTAAGTAAGGAAACTGCCACAGATTAGCCAGGCCCACAGTTGCGCCTACTGCGGCCCAGAAAAAGGTTGATTTACGGGTAAACGACCCGATAGGTGTCAATGGCCATTTATTTTGACCCACCTTTGGCCAATAAAATTGACCCACCC
>NZ_JBQDKB010000010.1:8371-68334 GCF_052094685.1 Marinobacter sp. | reverse complement strand
TGCCCCTCAAGCGAGATGCGCATTCTACAGAGCTGAGCGAAGGTGTCAACGGCCAATCTCTGCTAATTCCAAACTCTTTCGGTTTCCACCTATAAACGCGCAAAAACAATGCAAAAACCGCTCAAAATTCACACTACTGAGCAAAAACCCCGGTATTACTCCGGAGTTTTAACTGGTCGACGCTGCTTACCACGGAACAATGCACGGACAGGTCCAGACAATGCATAGATCAAGAAACCAGTGAAAAGCACAGTGGCTGGATCTAGCGCAATCACTACAAAGATGAGAACCACAAGCAAAATCGCAGCAAACGGTACGCGACCACGGAGATCAAGATCCTTAAAGCTACGATACAGAACGTTACTAACCATCAGCACCCCGGTACCACCAACTACTACCACCGTCAGGAAGGTGAGCCACGCCGAAGGCTCAAAGGTGTGAAAGCACCACACCAAGCCTGCAACGCAGGCTGCCGCTGCAGGGCTCGGCAACCCAACAAAGAACTTCTTATCTACAGAGCCAATTTGGGTGTTGAACCGGGCAAGGCGAAGGGCCGCACCAGCCACATATATAAAGGTAATAGCCCAGCCGATCTTATCCATCCCATTCAAGGACCAGAAGAACGCAACAAACCCAGGCGCAACACCAAACGCAACCATATCCGCGAGACTGTCGTACTCCTCGCCAAACTTGCTCTGGGTATTGGTCATTCGGGCCACACGCCCATCAAGTCCATCGAGAATCATGGACACAAAAATCGCAATGGCCGCGTTGTCGAACACGCCACCTGCTGCCGACACTATGGCGTAGAAGCCAGAGAACAGAGAGGCCGTCGTAAGGGCGTTAGGCAGGAGATATATCCCCTTCCTGCGCACAGGCGAGCCCTCAACCAACTCCTCCTCTACCACCTCACCTGGCTCAATGTCGCATTCTGTTGCTGACTTTGAGGAAATCTCTGTCTCGCTATCCCTGGAACTCATTTCGGCACTTTTTCTTTCTTCAGTCATTCCCACTACTCCGGAAAGCATTTGGGCAAAGTATATACGAAAAACGCGGCCACCCGGGCCGCGTTTCGTTAAACCAAGCTTAACTCCGCTTAGTTCTTATCCTTATCTACGATCTTGTTGGCGGAGATCCACGGCATCATGCCGCGCAGCTTCTCACCTGTCACTTCAATATCGTGAGCGGCGTTCTGACGACGACGCGCAGTCATTGATGGGTAGCCAAGAGCGCCTTCCGAGATGAACATCTTCGCGTACTCACCACTTTGGATGCGCTTCAGCGCATTGCGCATGGCTTCGCGGGATTGATCGTTGATGATCTCAGGGCCAGTCACGTACTCACCATACTCTGCGTTGTTAGAGATGGAGTAGTTCATGTTGGCAATGCCGCCTTCGTACATCAGATCTACAATAAGCTTTAGCTCGTGCAGACACTCAAAGTACGCCATTTCGGGGGCATAACCTGCCTCGGTCAGGGTTTCAAAAGCTGCTTTTACCAGCTCAACCGTACCGCCACACAGAACTGCCTGCTCACCGAACAGGTCTGTCTCGGTTTCGTCTTTAAAAGTTGTCTCGATGATACCGGTACGACCGCCGCCGATGCCGCTAGCGTAGGACAAGGCCAGGTTCTTTGCGTTGGAGGACGAATCCTGGAAGATGGCAATCAAATCAGGGATACCACCACCGTTGGCAAACTCGGTGCGAACCGTATGACCAGGCGCTTTAGGAGCAACCATAATAACGTCCAGATCTTTACGCGGAACGATCTGGTTGTAGTGGATAGCAAAACCATGAGCGAACGCCAAGGTAGCGCCTTGCTTCAGATTGGGCTCAATTTCCTCTTTGTACAACTGGGACTGGAACTCATCCGGAGTCAGAACCATAACTACATCAGCAGCGGCAACGGCTGATGGCACGTCGTTGGTCTTAAGGCCATAGGCCTCTGCCTTAGCGATAGAGGAAGAACCAGGGCGCAAACCCACAGTTACATCTACGCCAGACTCTTTCAGGTTGCACGCGTGGGCGTGGCCTTGGGAGCCAAAACCAATGATGGCAACCTTCTTGCCCTGAATGATCGAAAGATCGCAATCCTTATCGTAATAAACCTGCATGAGTAACCTCTGTTATTTGTGATGGCCTTTCAGGAGACCAAAGCGTTCGTAATATACAAAACAGTTTAAAGGCTTAAAACCTTTTCACCCCTCGCGATTCCGGAAACACCAGAGCGCACTACTTCGAGCACCCCCGAGGCGCCAATAGCCTGAATAAAGCCATCGAGCTTGTCACTGTCGCCCGCCAACTGGACGGTGTAAACCGAACTGGTGACATCCACAATCTGGCCCCGGAAAATATCAACAGTGCGCTTGATTTCAGAGCGCTGGGAGCCGGTTGCCTTCAACTTAACCAGCATCAACTCCCGCTCGATATGGGGCCCCTCGGTCAGATCCACCAGCTTCACTACTTCAACAAGCTTGTTGAGCTGCTTAGTAATCTGCTCAATAACCCGATCCGAGCCAGATGTTGTAACCGTGAGCCGAGATAACGTTTCGTCTTCGGTGGGCGCAACAGTCAGGGTTTCAATGTTGTAGTTCCGCTGGGAAAACAACCCAACTACGCGAGACAGTGCCCCCGGTTCGTTTTCAAGCAACACAGAAATGATTCGACGCATGATCACACCCTCTCCGTCTTGCTGAGCCACATGTCTTTCATGCAGCCACGAGCCACTTGCATCGGATACACGTGCTCAAACCGATCAACCTGGATATCTACGAAAACCAACCGGTCTTTCATCGCCAGAGCTTCTTTGAGTTTCGGCTCCAGATCTTCTTTCTTATCAATCCGAATGCCTACATGGCCATAGGCTTCTGCCAGCTTGATAAAGTCCGGCAAAGATTCCATATACGACTGAGAGTGACGGGACTCATAGTTCATGTCCTGCCACTGCCTCACCATCCCCAAGGATCCGTTGTTCAGATTGATGATTTTTACCGGCAAATCGTACTGATTGCAGGTAGACAGCTCCTGAATGTTCATCTGGATACTGCCCTCACCCGTAATACAAAGCACTTCGTCATCCGGGTGCGTCAGTTTAACGCCCATAGCCGCTGGCAAACCAAAGCCCATGGTCCCCAGACCACCGGAGTTGATCCAGCGGTTAGGCCTATCAAACTTGTAGTACTGAGCGGCGAACATCTGATGCTGCCCCACATCAGTGGTCACAAACGCATCGCCGTTGGTCAGGCGACATAACATTTCGACCACTTCCTGCGGCTTGATCACATCTGGGCTGGTTTCGTAACGCATACCGTGGAACGCACGCCATTCGTCGATCTGCTTCCACCAAGACGCAAGCGCCTCTGCATCCGGTTTCTCCTTGCTCTCTTTAACCAGAGCAAGCATTTCCTTGAGAACTGCATCAACCGGCCCGACGATAGGCACATCGGCGTCAATCGTTTTGGAAATGGATGCAGGGTCAATATCGATATGAACAATGCGAGCACCCGGACAGAACTTTTCAGTTGCGTTGGTTACCCGGTCATCAAACCGTGCACCAACCGCCAAAATAAGATCTGAGTGGTGCATCGCCATGTTGGCTTCATAGGTGCCATGCATGCCAAGCCAGCCAAGATGCTGTTTATCGCTCGCTGGGTAACAACCAATACCCATGAGGGTATTGGTGATCGGGCAACCCAGATTGCGCACCAATTCTGTCAGCTGCTCAGAGGCCTTACCCAGAATGACACCGCCACCGGCATAGATAATGGGCCGGCGTGCCGCCAGCATCATATCTACCGCTTTTTTAATCTGGCCAGCATGGCCGCGTATCGCCGGGTTATAGGAACGCAGATTTACCTTTTTCGGATAAGCGTACTCAAAACGTTCGTTCGGCGCAGTCATGTCCTTGGGAATATCCACAACAACAGGCCCAGGGCGACCGGTCGAGGCAATGTAATACGCCTTGCGGATAGCTCCCGGAATCTCTGAAGGATGACGCACACTGAGGTTGTGCTTAACCACAGGGCGGGATACACCAATCATGTCGGTTTCCTGGAAAGCATCTTCACCAATCAGCGTAGATGCAACCTGCCCACACAGAACCACCATGGGGATGGAATCCATAAAAGCGGTAGCGATACCAGTAATGGTGTTGGTGGCTCCAGGACCAGAGGTCACAAGCACAGTTCCTGGTAGCCCGGTAGCGCGCGCATAGCCGTCGGCCATGTGCACGGCTGCCTGCTCGTGCCTTACCAGAATATGCTTAACCTTGTCCTGCCTAAACAACGCATCATAAATATGAAGGGCTGCGCCACCCGGATAGCCGTATATGTACTCGATTCCCTCATTTTGCAGGGAACGGATCAGCATATCGGCGCCAGACAATAACTCCACGATTTTCTACCCTCTTCTACGAGTGATTGAGCCGGGCACACGCCCGACTGCCTGGATTCACGGTTTCCCTGCTTCTTGTGAAAGCGGAACCGGCTGCTGCTCCACACTTTGTTAAGAGGTTGTCTCCTGGCCAGCCGCCCTCCTGAGGGTTGCGGAGAACGGCCAATCAACGGGTTGCAAATAAGCAACAACCATTCCGCGACAGATACGCGGCACGCTTAGTGTGGTAATAACGGGGGAATACTTGCACGGGATTGCCGGCCGCATTAACCCCAGTCTTCAGGCAATTTGTAATTCTGACAGCGCTAAACTCCCTGTCAATAGCCTCTGTTGCTTTCTGTGTTCATACTGGAGCAAGGTCTGGCATAATTACCTGCAACTATTATTCACAACTATTCATAATAAGGGTGCGGAGTTTTGAACCAGGCGGAAGAAAACACTTCGCATAAATGGCATGATAAACACACGTAAAACAGAACACACCACGAGTAGAGCCATGAACAAAACGACCCTGATGCTGACCCTACTGATCGCCGTAGCACCCGGTATGGCAACGAGCGCCTCCGTATATAAATGGACGGACGAAAACGGCATAACCCATTTTGGCGATCGCCAACCCGTGGGAGCCAACTCTGAAACTGTCAACGTTCGCTCAGGCACCTCTACCAGAGGAAGCGACCGGCCTAGCGCTCAGCAGCGCTTGGGTGAGCTTCAAGAGCGGCAACAGGCCGACGCTAAAAAAGAGCAGGAAACAACGGTAGAGACCGCCCGCAGAAAGCAACGTGAAGCTAACTGTGAGACTGCTCGTTCTAACCTAAAAATCATACAAGACAACGCCCGCATCCAGATTGAGGAAAACGGCGAACTGCGATACCTAACCCCAGACGAGATCGCTGAAAAGCGCAGCAAGCTGGAAGAAGTCGCCGCTGAAAACTGCGAACCTGATGCCCAACAATAAGCTCTAAGTCTCGTTAAAAAAGGGGTGAAAACCAAAAGTTTCACCCCTTTTTTCCGCTTCGGCTAGGCCTTCTCAAAGACCAATTGGCTTCCATCTACAGTTGCCCGAATTATATCGTCAGGCATGAAATCACCCTGCAATAGCCTCTGTGCCAGCGGGTTTTCGATCATTCTCTGAATCGCCCGCTTGAGCGGCCGCGCGCCGTATACTGGGTCGTACCCGACCTCCGCCAGCAAATCCATCGCAGCTTCATCCAGTTCAAGCTCCAGATCCTGCTCCTGCAGACGTTTGTTGAGAATCTCTATCTGAATCTTTGCGATACCGTGAATCTGGCTGCCCGCCAGCGGATGGAACACAACCACTTCATCCACACGGTTAATAAACTCAGGGCGAAAGTGCGTTCCTACCTCCTCCATCACGGCACTTTTCATAGCCTCGTAATTCTCTTCCCCAGCCTTCTGCTGAATAATTCCTGAGCCTAAATTCGAGGTCATCACGATAACCGTATTACGGAAATCGACGGTGCGTCCCTGGCCATCTGTAAGGCGGCCATCATCTAGCACCTGAAGCAATATATTGAACACATCCGGGTGCGCTTTTTCGACTTCATCTAGCAACAGCACGGAATAAGGGCGACGGCGAATTGCTTCAGTCAGATACCCGCCCTCTTCGTAGCCCACATACCCAGGGGGTGCACCTATCAAACGGGCAACGGAGTGCTTTTCCATAAACTCAGACATATCAATGCGCACCATGGCCTCTTCGGTATCGAAAAGGAATGCGGCCAGGGCCTTACACAGCTCTGTTTTACCAACACCCGTGGGCCCGAGGAACAAGAACGAACCGTTAGGCCGGTGTGGGTCTGCCAAGCCCGATCGAGAACGACGAACGGCGTTCGATACTGCCTCTACAGCCTCGTTCTGGCCAATAACGCGAGTGTGTAGCTCGTCTTCCATACGCATCAGCTTGCCGCGCTCGCCTTCCAGCATCTTGGATACCGGAATGCCTGTCCACTTGGAAACAACCTCAGCGATCTCTTCATCTGTAACCCGATTACGCAGAAGAGTCATTTCCATCATTTCAGCTTGGCCCGCCATATCTAGCTGGCGCTCCAGCTCTGGAATACGGCCATACTGCAGCTCGGACATTTTACCCAGATCGCCTGCCCGGCGGGCACTTTCCAAATCAATACGGGCCTGCTCGAGCTGACTTTTTATATTCTGAGAACCATGCAGGGCGGCTTTCTCAGCATTCCAGACTTCTTCAAGATCTGCATACTCACGCTCAACGCCCTGTATCACGTCAGACAACTCTTCTAGGCGCTTCTTCGACGCAACATCCGTTTCCTTCTTTAACGCCTCGCGTTCAATTTTGAGCTGAATCAGGCGGCGCTCCAAACGATCCAGGGGCTCCGGTTTGGAATCCATTTCCATGCGGATTTGGCTCCCTGCCTCATCCACTAGGTCAATAGCCTTATCCGGCAGCTGGCGATCCGCAATATAACGATGGGAGAGCTTGGCGGCCGCGATAATGGCGCCATCCGTTATCTCTACGCCGTGGTGAACCTCATAACGTTCTTTCAAGCCACGCAGAATTGCGATGGTGTCTTCTACGCTCGGTTCGGTCACCAGTACTTTCTGGAAACGGCGCTCCAGAGCCGCATCTTTTTCAATATTTTCGCGGTATTCATCCAGCGTGGTGGCACCTACGCAATGCAGCTCGCCCCGGGCCAACGCCGGCTTGAGCATATTGCCTGCATCCATAGAGCCTTCGGCTTTGCCCGCGCCGACCATGGTGTGGATCTCATCAATAAACAGAATGATCTGGCCTTCCTGTTTTGAAAGCTCATTCAGTACCGCTTTCAGGCGCTCTTCAAATTCACCGCGAAACTTAGCACCGGCAATCAAAGAGCCCATATCCAGCGACAAAACCCGCTTGTTTTTCAATCCTTCGGGCACCTCGCCGTTCACGATCCGCTGAGCCAAACCTTCCACTATGGCGGTTTTACCCACCCCAGGCTCGCCAATCAGTACTGGGTTGTTTTTGCGGCGACGCTGCAAAACCTGAATGGTGCGACGGATCTCGTCATCACGGCCAATCACCGGGTCTAGCTTGCCTGCCTCAGCCAGCTCTGTTAGATCGATGGTGTATTTCGAAAGAGCCTGTCGGTTTTCCTCAGCACCTGCATCATCCACGGTTTCGCCTCCTCGCACAGAATCAATTGCCTTTTCTAACGCTGCCTTATCCACGCCCTGCTCGCGCAACACACGGCCGAGTGTGCCACGATCTTCAAGAGCTGCCAGCAGCATTAACTCGCTGGATATAAATTGGTCTTTTCGCTTCTGTGCCAATTTGTCGGCGATATTGAACAGGCGCCCCATATCGTTAGACATGGCCACATCACCCGCGCTGCCACTTACCTCTGGCAGGTTTTCAATTTCCTGGGCAACAGCTTGGCGCACGCGACCCGGCTCAGCGCCGGCCTGTTTGAGGAGCGGGTTGATGGAGCCGCCCTGCTGATCAAGCATGGCCTGCATCAGGTGCAGAGGCTCAATAAAATTATGATCCTTGCCAACCGCCAGTGACTGCGCATCGGACAGTGCGGTTTGTAGAAGGCTGGTGAGCTTATCGATTCTCATGGATTCGTTTCCCCAATTTGTTCGGTGAATACGGTCAGCTGGCACGCATTCGGCTTGCTTTGACAACTAATGTAGGGGCAAACGAGGGAAGTTCAAGGTCGACACGAAGGGTAAACGTCAGAAAATTGACGGGGCTCAGTTTTTCCAGATGACGGTTGCCATGCGACCTGTCTGGCCATCGCGGCGATAGGAGTAGAATTTCGCACTGCCGGTAACCGTGCAGAAGTCACCACCGTATGTATTTTTGACGCCCAGATTTTCCAAGCGCTGCCGGGCAAGCAGGTATATATCCGCCATGTAATGCCCCTTACGAGCGCCCACTGAACTGAAGGCAACCTCAGCTTGTGGATCTTGCGCCAAAAATGCCGCTCTTACTTCTGGCCCAACCTCAAAGGCCTGCGGGCCTATTGCCGGCCCAAGCCACGCCATCAGTGCATTCCCTGGCAACCCCATGCTGGCCAGCAAGTTTTCCAGAACCCCGCCACAAAGGCTGCGCCAGCCAGCATGAGCAGCGGCTACGGTTGTTCCATTGTGATCACAAAGAATGACGGGCAAACAATCCGCCGTAAGAATCGTACAGGCCTTACCGGTGAAGCGACTAAAGCTTGCGTCCGCTTCCGGAATATCGCCCGCAGGGTCTGCGGCCAAGCTGACGATATCCGTACCGTGAACCTGATTAAGCCAGCCAAAAGCATCCACCGAAAGACCACAGGCATCGGCCAATTTTATGCGATTGTCTCGCACATGGCCTGGAGCATCCCCGACATGATCACCCAGATTCAAGCTCGCCCAAGGAGGCTGGCTAACGCCACCCAGCCGAGTTGTGCACACGGCACGGATGTTTGCTGGAGCTGGCCAATCCGGGCGGATAAGCGACAGCTCCGATACGGTATCAGAGCTCATTGCTCTCTAGGTCCTGAACATGCTTGCGCAAGGCTGCAAGCAAACCCATGAAATCCTCTGGCAGTGGCACTTCCCAGCTCAAAACTTCGCCGGTTTCCGGGTGCTCTAGGGTGAGCTTACGCGCATGCAACGCCTGTCGATTAAAGGCTGCCAGCACTTCACGCAGCGCTTCCGTTGTGCCTTTGGGCAAACGTAGCCTACCGCCATAAAGAGGGTCGCCAACCAACGGATGCTTTACGTGCGCCATGTGCACACGAATCTGGTGGGTACGGCCGCTTTCCAATATGCAGCGCACATGGGTGTGGGCTGCGAAACGCTCAATCAAACGATAATGAGTGACGGCTGGCTTGCCACTTTTAACCACACCCATTTTTTTGCGTTCATGGGGGTGACGACCGATAGGTGCGTCTACGGTGGCGCCTCCGGTGAGCGTGCCAACCACAACCGCCTCGTACTCCCGGCCCATGCTGCGAGTTTGCAGCTGATCCACCAGAGATGTGTGAGCAATCAGGCTGCGGGCAACCACCATAACACCGGAGGTATCTTTATCGAGACGATGAACGATACCCGCGCGGGGCAGGTTCTCCACCTCCGGCGCGTAGTTCAGTAGGGCATTTACTAAGGTTCCATCCGCATGGCCAGCCGCCGGGTGAACAACCAAGCCTGCGGGCTTATTGATCACAAGTAAATGTTCATCCTCATAAACTACGTCTAAGCTTATGGCTTCTGCCTGCCAAGTTACTTGGGCTTCTGGCTCGGCATCAAGCTCAAGCCGATCGCTCAGCATTACCTTGTCTTTTGGTCGACGAGCTTCTCCGTTCACAGTTAACGCGCCGCTGCGAATCCAGGATTGCAGACGCGAACGCGAGTGCTCTGGCATGAGCTCAGACGCCGCTTGATCCAACCGCCGGTCACTCAAGCTTGGCGGCACATCAAAACTGGCAGTTATTCGGTTCTCAGATGACATTAAGCCCCCGGGGCCTGTGTGTGATATTATTTCGCTCTCGAATTTATCGACATTATACGGGATTTTGGCATGAGATCAGGTTTTCGTTTACTGCTGCTTTCTACACTGGTTGTTTTGATCAGTGCCTGCGCTTCCAACAAGCAGGAGGAAGTGCTTCCGGAAAAAACCTATTACGACAATGCGCGACAGGCGATGAATTCCGGCAACTTTAATGAAGCCGAACAGAACCTCGATTCCTTGGAAACCTACTATCCGTTCGGCCGCTACGCCGAGCAAGCGCAGCTTGATCTTATTTATGCCCGCTACCAAAACCTGGATCTTGAGGGTTCCAGAGGAGCAGCCGACCGCTTCCTGCGCCTGAACCCCCAAAGCGATCACGCTGATTACGCACTATACATGCGCGGGCTCGCTTCCTATAACCTAGACATCGGTTTGGCTGCGCGCTATTTCCCGATTGATGTCGCCGCCCGGGATGCCGGGGAGCAACAGCAGGCATTCCGTGATTTCAGCGAACTGCTGAATCGATACCCAGAAAGTGAATATGCAGCCGATGCCCGCCAGCGCATGATCGCCGTGCGCAACCGTATGGCGGAACTGGAGCTTCATGCTGCACGCTATTACATTAAACGCGAAGCCTATGTGGCCGCCAACAACCGAGCGCGCTACATTGCGGAAAACTACCCCACGTCACCTGCGGTTGAAGAAGCACTAATTATTTTGGCGGAAACCTTTGATTTTTTGGAATTCAACAAAGGTTCCCAGGATGCGGTGGCTCTGTTGCGTCAGAACTTCCCAAAGAGTGATGCGTTCAACAGCGATGGCGAGTTTGAGGCAAACCTGCTGAAGCGCGAGAACCGCTCACTCTCCAGCGTGATTACCTTCGGACTGATGAGCGACGAGTAACCCAAACTCTGCTACTTGCCGCTCTTCCAGCCACTGGTAATGGGATAGCGGCGATCTTTACCAAAGCCACGTTCGGTAATGCGTACACCTATAGGCGCTTGCCGACGCTTGTATTCGTTGATATCCACTAGGCGAATCACACGTTTAACGTCTGCCTCATCGAACCCCTTCGCAACAATCGCATCCGCGCTAACGTCTTGCTCTACGTACAAGCTAAGAATTTGATCCAACACATCGTAACCTGGAAGGCTGTCTTCATCTTTCTGATCTGGGGCCAGCTCTGCAGATGGCGGCCGCGTTATCACTCGCTCGGGAATCACTGGGGACAATGAATTGCGGTACCAAGCCAGCCGGAACACCATGGTTTTTGACACATCCTTCAACACATCAAAGCCACCAGCCATATCTCCATACAAGGTCGAGTACCCCACGGCCACTTCGCTTTTATTGCCCGTTGTAAGCACCAGCGAACCAAACTTGTTAGAAAGCGACATAAGCAAAACGCCACGAATACGAGCTTGCAGATTCTGTTCGGTGGTATCGAGGGTCATGCCCTCAAACGGTGCGGCGAGGGTCGCCATGAACGACTCGTACATCGGCTCTATTGAGTACACATCGTACTGAACCTTCATGGCAGCAGCTTGGGCCTCAGCGTCTTCCAAACTGATACCTAGGGTATACCTGAACGGCATCATTACAGCACGAACCCGCTCGGGGCCCAGCGCATCCGCCGCCACAGCCAAGGCTACGGCAGAATCAATACCTCCAGAAAGCCCAAGCACTACAGATTTGAAACCATTTTTATTTACATAATCACGAACGCCGGCAACGAGCGCACTGTAAATGCTCGCCTCCAACGACGGTTCCGCCGGCAATGGCTGAGAAGTTGGCTGACAGTGTCGGTCACAGAGAAACTCTACCGGGAACAGGCCACTGGTGAACTGCGGCGCTTCGACAGCGAGGGTGCCTGTAGAGTCGTAGACCATAGAGCCTCCGTCGAATACCAGCTCGTCCTGGGCCCCAACCAGATTGGCGTAGACAATGCTCACCTGATTCTCGCGAGATTTGCGCTCAAGTAGCGTCTTTCTTCGCGTTTGTTTATGGATATCATAGGGCGACGCGTTCAAGTTGATGATCAGCCGCGCACCTGCGACCACAGAATCTTCAACGGGGCCATCTGCCCAGATATCTTCACAAACCATTAAGCCTACCGGCACGCCACAAATGTCGACCACTGCCGCATCCGCTCCGTCGGCGAAATAACGCTTTTCATCAAACACTTGGTAATTAGGTGGAAACCGCTTGAAGTAACGGCCGGTGATTTTTCCGCTTTCAATTACTAAGGCAGCATTGTGGAGAGAGCCATCGCTTCGAACAGGCGCGCCTATAACGATCGCCGCATCAAGATGGGCCGCTTGCAGTTGCTCCAATGCCTCATTTACTCTGATATCCATACTGGGGCGCAGCAACAAGTCTTCCGGCGGATACCCGGTAATGCAAAGCTCTGGGAACACAACGATATCTGCGTTGTGCTCGGAGTAGGCACGCTTCGCAGTTTCAATCACTCGATCAGTATTGCCGGGAATATCCCCCACAAGAAAATCCAACTGCGCCATCACAACCCTTAACGTGCGAGGTGATGGACTGGAAAGCGGAGTGCTCCCGGGAACGGACATAACTAGGCTCCTGTAACTCATTGCCACGAAAAGGCTATTATAACCCCGCACAGACCCTGATTTCTTCCGCTCAACAACGGATTTTCGAAAACCATGGCGACAGATACGGTATCAGCAGTCAGTACCGGCAAAAAAACAACTGGCTTACAGCAGGCCAAACTGTTCCGCATTTACAACCACTACCGGCTTGTTATCAGCCTGATGCTGGTGGGCCTGTTGTTTGTTGACCCGGTAAATTTTGACACCAGCTTCCGGCTCTTGGACTACTACCAGTTTGGCGTAGTGGGTTACCTGGCACTGAACAGCTTTGTTGCGCTCACTATGCTCGCAGGCTTTAAACTGAAGCCGCGACATATCACCCTCTCCATACTCTTAGACATTCTCGTTATGCATGGGCTGCTGTTCACCAGCACCGGCATCACCAACGGGTTGGCCAACCTGGTTATTATTTCCGTTGCGGCGGGTAACATCCTTAACCCGAGCCGCATGGGTACTTTCTATGCGGCACTCGCCGCCATCTGCTCACTCAGTATCTCCGGCTGGGCCGTGCTAACCCTTAACGCCCCGGGTGATGACATTGTGCGCGCCGGCTCGCTCGGCATTCTGTATTTTGCAGCAGCCTTTATCCTACAGAATATTTCCCGGCGGATGATGCGCAGCGACGCCCTCGCAACCAGCCGTGCGCAGAGCCTTGCAGAGCTTGAGCAAATCAACCAGCAGATTATCCAGCGCATGCGCACTGGCATTCTTGTGCTTGATCGATATGGCCAGGTACGTTTGGCAAACGCCGCTGCGGAGGAACTGCTGTTTGGCACGTCAACAGACACAAGCATACCCGCAACCCGATCTCGCACCCTCCCTCAACCCTTAAAGCTGGGGCTGGAAGCCTGGCTGAAGAATCCTGAAAGGCGCACAGAGCCGTTTCAACCAGCATCCACCTCGCCACTGCTGCAGGCTAACTTTACCCAGCTTGACCAAGAACGCGGCGACCAAATTCTCGTGTTTATCGAGGACATGAGCAAAGTAACCCAGCAAGCCCAGCAAATGAAGCTGGCCTCTCTGGGGCGACTGACTGCCGGCATCGCCCACGAAATACGCAACCCGCTTGGAGCCATAAGCCATGCGGCCCAGCTGATGGAAGAATCTCCTCATATTGATGCCAGTGATCTGCAGATGCTGGACATTATCCGGCGCCATTCCCGGCGCGTGAACGGTATTGTAGAGAACGTGCTCACCCTTTCTCGGCGCAGGCAGGCTAACGCTGACTTGGTCGATTTGGCATGCTGGCTAAAAGAGTTCCGGGGTGACTTCCTGCAAACTCAGGAAAGTACCAGCCCCCCCACGAAGGTGACTTTAGAGATTGAATCTGAAGTGCCAGAGGCGCGATTCGATAAAAGCCAAATTGAACAAGTGCTGGTAAACCTGTGCGACAATGGCTTGCGCTATAGCCAGCAGCAATCAGGCGAACGCAAAATCGAACTGCGTGCAGGTGCCACCGCCGATGGCGAGCGCGCCTATGTGGATGTAAGGGACTTCGGCCCAGGAGTCGACACCGACTCTAGCCACTCAATTTTTGAGCCGTTTTACACCACCGACAAGGGCGGCACCGGCCTCGGGCTTTATCTAGCAAGGGAACTGTGCGAGGCTAATCAAGCTCACCTATCCCTGGTGGAAGACGACCAACCTGGCTGCTGCTTTCGCATTACCTTTGCCCACCCAGGGCGAATGATCTGACGATTGACCCGAAATGGAACCGACACAACAAGATGACCACTCCCACAGCGCTGATTGTTGATGATGAACCGGATATCCGGGATCTTCTTGAAATTACCCTTACACGCATGGGTATTGAAACGCTCACAGCCCCAGACCTTACCAGCGCATTCAAGCTGCTCGAAACCCATACACCACAGCTCTGCCTAACCGACATGAACCTGCCAGATGGCAGCGGCATTGAGCTGGTGCAATGGATGCAAAAACACCGTCCATCTACCCCGATTGCTGTTATAACCGCGTATGGCAGCATGGATACGGCGATTGAATCACTGAAAGCTGGCGCGTTTGATTTTGTTTCCAAACCGGTGGAGCTCACCAGGCTTAGAGAACTGGTAAACAGTGCACTGAAGCTCTCGGAACCTGCCCCCGACACAGATGATGTAACTGACGAGCCCGGCCTCCTGCTCGGCAACTCAGTGCAAATCAAAAAACTACGCAACCAAACTCGCAAACTCGCCAGAAGCCAAGCACCGGTATTTATCAGCGGTGAATCCGGTAGCGGCAAAGAGTTGGTAGCACGGATGATTCATCTGCAGGGTCCTCGCAGTGACGGGCCTTTTATCGCGGTTAACTGTGGTGCCATTCCGTCTGAATTGATGGAGAGCGAATTTTTTGGGCACAAGAAAGGCAGCTTCACAGGCGCGGTTGAAAACAAGGATGGTCTTTTCCGTTCAGCCAACGGCGGCACTCTGTTTCTGGATGAGGTCGCCGACCTGCCCCTTGCCATGCAGGTAAAACTGCTGCGAGCCATTCAGGAAAAAGCGGTAAGGCCTGTGGGCGACACCAAAGAGTTGCCGGTCGACATAAGACTGCTAAGCGCTACCCACAGAAACTTGGCGGAGTTGGTTCAAGACGGCAGCTTCCGACAGGATCTGTTTTATCGGATTAACGTGATTGAGTTGACCGTACCGCCGTTACGGGATCGCACTGATGATATCGCTCTACTGGCAAACCACATACTGGAGCGAATTGCCCGAGAGTATGAATGCGACCCCGCAACACTCACCCGGGATGCCGTTGATCGGCTAAAAGAGCACGACTTCCCGGGTAACGTACGGGAACTGGAAAACATTCTTGAACGTGCTTTCACCCTGTGTGATGCAGAACAGATTAGCGCTACCGACTTGCACTTAGGCAATGGCTTAGACGGGCCGGGGAGTGCCAGCGGTAACGCCATTTCAGATGCCTGCCCATCTTTGGTGCCGGACGGCGATATTGACCTTGAGGGTTACCTGGAATCTATCGAGCGCCAAGCTATTGAGAAGGCCCTGGAGGCGACCCGTTGGAACAAGACGGCGGCGGCGAAGAAACTGGGGATTAGTTTTCGGGCGCTGCGGTATAGGTTGAAGAAGTTGGGGATGGAGTAAACTCTTAGATTATTGCTAGAATGGAGTCTAATCCAGGACGGATTGATATTTTTCAAAAGGAGTTGAAAATGGAAAGTTTTACATCAAAACGCGGATTTACACTGATTGAGCTGGCCTTAACTTTAGCCATAATAGCCATATCTGTCAGTATCGTGTTACCCGATATGGCGGGCCTTGTTCAGAAAAACCGCACCCAAGTCGCAAAACAGGACACGGCCAGCCTGTTAGCGTTTGCAAGATCTTCTGCCATTGAGCATCGGATGCCAGTTACGGCCTGCTCTCTGGACACAAACGGTGTGTGTCAACTTCCTTGGGGTACATCACTTAGCGTTTTTACCGACGCCAATGGCAACGGCACGAAAGACATTAACGACGTTCTTCTAAGAAACCACTTATTCAAACCTGCCAACTGGCTGCATAAATACCGGCCTTCGAACCGTCGCTTCTTCCAATGGAATTCACTTGGGGTTTCCAACGGAACTGCTGGCTCGATCGAATTTTGTCATCCAAGCAGTGAGGTGAGCAGATTTGCAGTGATTATTTCATTCTCAGGGCGAATAAGAGTATCTCATGACTTTGATGGTGACGGTGTCCCAGAGCGAAACCCCGGGGCAGCCGTAGGTTGTTGAATATATCACCAGCAATCGGCCACAGTCGAACCAGACTTCTTCGCTGTCTTTGTCCCCGCAGCGTTTACGTTGAGCGTCCCACACCGATCCTCCGTCTGCACACCCGATGGTGTGGCTGTTAACGTGTAGGTATTGGCTGTGGCAGCGCTGATTGTAAAACTATAGAAATCACTGGAGGCCCCGCCCCCTATAGACGCACCGAGGGCACCAGTGTTTGCGGCGCCAGCAGCTAGTCCAAGATAGGTATAGTTTCGCGCATAGGACTTTTCCATGTCCTGCGCCATCGTTACTAGCGACGCCTGAGCGTCCACTCTATGCGTTTTCTGCACGTAGGCCTGGTAAGACGGGAACGCAATCGCTGAAAGAATACCGATGATTGCAACAACAATCATCAACTCGATCAGCGTGAAACCACGCTGATAGCTTTTCCCTGCGTGCATACGCTCTATAGCATTCATTAATTCACCTCTCGCCAATTCTGTCTTCCCTGAACAGCAGGTCCTGAGGACTCTGTGATGGACTCGATGGTCGCTTTCGAAGTGCCTGTATATTTCTTCTCACTACAGACACCGTCAGGACACTCGGGGTCATCAAGTATTGCAGGAGGTGTCGGGATACCAGAGTCATCACCTCCTCCGCCGGGCCGGAGGCCGCTGGCCGGGAATTCCTCATCACCACCGAAATCAACAAGATCGTCATCGTTGAAGAAACCGTCTCCGTTAGTATCAAATGGAGACTCGGGCAGTCTGGCACCGCTGATTGCGCTCAATTCCATGAGCCAGCCAGATCCACCGGCGGCACACACATCAAGGCTCGGTATCAATGTGGTGAAAATAATCCTGTCATTCCGGATAATCGGCTCATATATGACCCGTTCGCCCTTATTGTCAGTATTACTGTCTTGAGTGTTCACCAAATCGATGAACCAGCCACGATGTCTCTTGAGACTCGAGTCATCCTCATCTTTCTTCCAGCGAATGGCGTTTTCACTGACCATTCGGAAGTCATAACCACCGCTCGAAGCTTCCGCAAGGATGCTTTGCTGAAGCAAGTCATCACGAACAGCGCCATTGGATCCATCATCCCAAATTGCGAAGAAGGCTTGGGTATCTTGACCGGAAGGATCATTATCATTTGCTTCAAAATATTTCCCCGTTCCGAAATAAACCAAAACATCTGAAGGTGCAACCTCCCGGTCCGGATGAGACCCAACGGCTGGGCGAGAGGTAATCGGTAAGCGATTACCGGCAGAATCCTGGGCAACGTATAGTGGCTCCGGATCGGAGCCTGAACCAAATGCAATTCCCCAAGTGTCTGAATCTGTCCCTGATACGTCAAACTTCCACATGTTGCCAAACAGGTCGCCAGCGTATATAGCATCGGCAATGTAGTCGCCGTCGATATCGACAACGGCCGGAGAGCTAAGGCCGTTAGGACGGGAAGATGTCAAAGGGTCGTCGTCCAGGCCGGCACCAGTATCCAGTTTCCGAATCACATTGCCTGTTTCAATATCAACAATAAATAGTACTGCATTTCCGGTAGTGCTTACCGAACCATCACTCGCTGTATTGTTATAGCCGTTACCAAAAACCGCAGCCCATTTGCCGTTATTCATTCTGACAATGACCGGCTTGCCAAAGGTGTAACCCAAATCAGCATCGTCAGCGTCAGAGAACTCCCACAACGCAAGATCAGAGGCGTCGTTTTCATCAAATGAGGGGTAGCCTAACGCAGGCTTGATGCCCTTGGGGTCAGTTATATCCAAGGCAAACACACCCTGCCCGCCTGAGCGCAGCGTACCAACCAGAGCCGTATGCCACTTGCTATCAAAGAAAACATCGCCATACGTGGAAGGACCGTCCACATAATACTCATGGGTGTAATTCAAAGTAGCTAGCTCATTCAGCCTGCCGTAAAGCATAGAGGGGACATAGGCGAGTATTTCATCACCGCCGCCGGTCCTGATTTCACCTACAGCCGCATCCAGGTTATCTGAGTAAGCGTTGACTGCGTGGAGCATTCCATCGTTGGCTCCAAAGTACAGGACAGGGTCCCGGTCCTTGAATGCAGCGCGAAACTCCGAGTAGGGGACAGCATTCTCTCCAGCGGAGCCTTCCCAAGTATCCGGGTAGAAGAAGCCTGGTTGCGGCACAAACAGTGGGTCCGAGTTTACGATATCTCCTAGAACCGTCTTGCGCTCGCGAAATTTGTAGGTCGAACCTAAGCTTTCATTGCTCTGGTCACCACGGACGAAATTCAACAATGCTTCACCGTAACTATCAGGGTCGTCCGCGACACTTCCGCGCAAGGCCGCAACCTGCACGGCACTCAGTTCGTCGGTTTCCGGACTATTTGCATCCGCGGGCCAACGGAATGGAACCCCTTCTGCAGACTCGGCGTTATAGGTGATGATCTCACGATTTGCACTATAACCAGACGCTGAAGCCACTTTAGCGCCAAGCTTGGATTGGAAATTCCAGACCGGCGTACCAATGCCATCGGAATCAACAGGATAAGCAAAGACGTTGCCTGACCAATCTTCGGCATTGAAAACGGCCTGGAACAAGATCGTGTCCGTATTCAAGGCACCCGAGTTTACAGTTACAGTTGAAGACGATGCCTCCCGCTCCAGAATCGTGTTAAACGCAGAACTGAGCTGATCCTTCAGACCCAATGCGTTTGTAACTTGAAAATAGTTATCTGGAACACCATCTGGACCGCTTTCTTGAGTAATATTGTTTTTTGCATCCCATTCTTCTTCAAGATCGGGGATGTTATTGCCATTTTTGTCAACAAACCCTCCCCACTTGGCCGCATAGTACAAAGGATCCTTCAGCAACGTCGCCGCAGCATCGCCACTGGCGCTAAAAGTCCGGGAGCTACTGAACCCCAACTTGTTGTCGCCACGGTCACCCGTGGGCCACACCCCTTCCGGGGTGTCAAGATAGTAGGGTACCGGGTTACTATTATCACGATCTCTTACAACCAGGTAGACACCATCCTTGTCAGTACCTGAAATGATATACCCCATGTGCTGATCAATTGAGCCCGCAGCATACAAGGAATCTACCGTTATGGTTACCGAGTCATCACTGTTCAATTTGTACTGGTAACGAGCAATAGCATCCATGTCATGGTCGGCCCCTTGCTCAACATCTTCGAAATTAATCAGGAAACTGCCTTCAGTCGGGGTAATACTCTCTACGTAGAAGTCTACGATGGTGTTAGTTGGCTGAAACGCACCCTCTGTTGGATCGATACCCCACTCTGGAGTACCAGATGGAGATTTGCCGAATGGCACCAAAGAAATCACTTCACCTGTCGACAGGGGTATAGTGATTCTTGGAAGAGGTGAGGCCAATGCGACCGCAAAAGTATTGATGTTAGTCGAACTGCTTTCAGAACCCTTATCTGGAAATAGATCCGTAAGCCAGCCGTAGTATGCAACTGCCGCCGAGTAATAACTTCCTTGCTTTGTAGGTTCTTCAGGTGCCAAACCGCGAATATTAGCTAAACTGGTCACGCTCTTTGCAGTCGGCGCACTGTCTACCGCATCTCCAGACTCACCTATATAGTGGAGTCCAGGAACTTCTGGCTCATTAGAGGAAATACTTTTGGAAAGCGCACTAACATCCAGCCCAGTGATATCTCCAGAAAAACTGGAAAACGCAGAACCTGGTACGCTATCTGAATCGTAGCTGACGTTAACATCAGACACCACCACCTGATAGGGTGCCGAACAATATGGCTGCCCTGAACTTTCATCGTACGGGTTGTCCCAACTCGGTTTTGGGAGCTTCAAAGCTGCGTCATTGTTCCCGGAACTCGCAATATCAAAAGCATCTGTCGGCTCGCTTTTACCATTGAAGTAGCGCACCACCTCGTACATCATTTCAGCTATGGGGTTGCCCCACATTTGACATTCGCCATTGCTTATTGCTCTCGTAGTTATCCACCCGCAGTCGTACCTTCGGCTTGAACTATTGAAATCAACTGTTCTCAATCTGCTCAGTGTTGCCACGATACCATTAGTGCTATTCACAAAGGTTCCATTGGCACTGTTCACCTCATCCTGGAAGGAACTCACCACCTTTCTCAACACCCCCCCATCAAGGTTGTTTTCATAAGAACCTGTCAGCAGCCCAAAAAGAATACTATTGTTTTCTCCATAATCGTGAATCAACCCTGTCGGCTTATAGCTCGTGTTATCGTCCCCATCACTATAAGTCTTACAATTATCTTCAAGTAGCGACGCGGACTTACACACTTCCACTTTTACAGAGTATTCTGAAAACTTAGAAGCCGAGATTTCGGCATTTCGGTATAATACAAAACTATCGCCACCAGCCATCTCATGATGGCGAAACATGACCTGATAGGTACCGGCCGTCAGTGTATAATTTTTAGAATAGTTACCTTTACAATCATCCGCGCTACATGCGCCATGCCCCCCGTACCAGCCCAAAGGCTCAGAATCAATTCCTCCCGGAGAGGTAATAGTAAAATCTACCGCATCATCGCCATTAACGGCGAGCTCGTATTGTCCAGTTTTGGGGATTATCATCTGGCCACGCACTACTGAGAGGTAGTTATCCCGCCCCGCCCCTCCTTGAATAGTGGACAAGCTTTGCTTGCCACCGATCAGTTCGCCTGGCTTCTCATAGTTCGTCAGTAAAGCGTCAAACTCAGACGCACTATTCGGCGACTCCG
The DNA here is from genome assembly GCF_052094685.1 of Marinobacter sp. Classification (GTDB taxonomy): domain Bacteria; phylum Pseudomonadota; class Gammaproteobacteria; order Pseudomonadales; family Oleiphilaceae; genus Marinobacter. Next base: position 47,415 of record NZ_JBQDKB010000010.1, on the reverse strand, counting down.
TCCCGGCAGGCACGTTATAGTAACCCACCTCAAGATTCTGGAAGAACAAGCTCTCAGCGATAACCCATTTTTGCCCGCTCGAATCAACCTCACAATTTATAGATGGGCCGCCTATTCCAGCTATACATTTATTTCCAAGTACTGGCTGTTCTTTTGAGGCCCATTCCCACGCACGGAAAACCGTATTCGGAAGAACCCTCATCAAGGGGTCGCCATCTACAGAGAACGAAACATTACCAAACAGATGCCCTCGACCTATCGGCGGTTGAGGGAATGGAGTCACTTCGCTAATGTAATACCCATCAATGTCATAACTGCGGTATTCCTTTGCCCATGTGTGGGCATCCTGCGGGATGTGGGCACGTTCAAGAACCGTTTGCCCTGCTTCGTCTACCGATCGTTTCCCGCCAAAAAACACTTTCCGCAAAGCATCAAGCCGCGCTGTGGTGGCGTAGTTTAGAAAATCGCCACTCCAGCTTCCGCTGTAATCGCCACTTGAGCCCGCCCCTGCTGCATTACACGTCTTTACTCCTTCGGCCTTTTCACCAGCAGACTTGACACTCTTGGGCACAAACCTTTTTTGGGCTGAGTCGTAGTCATAACACGCATAACTATTGAAATAACCGTAATAATCTATGTCTGGAGAATAGCGGACATCTATAACACCATCGTTATTGAGATCTGAGGCATCGTTGTAAGCTTCATAGTAAAGTTTGTGATCTTTACCAACTGTAAGCATTACCATAGGAGGTGCGGTGGATCCGAGAAATAGAGGCTTGTTAGCAATATTGAGCGGAGCAGCAGAACTGTACCCCGAACTGCAGAGCGTTATCAGCATCGATGCAAAAAACGTCATCCGTCGATTGAAAACCATAAATTTTCCTTTGTGCTGAAACCAGCACTGATAATTATTCGACCGTGTTCAGGTAAGACTTGCGTGCAAATACCGACTGGACAAATACTTCGGTTCCACCTGGCCCCTCTCCTCGTGCAGTGGTGCGATAAAAGCGTGTTACTGGGCGGGGCTCGCCCAGCGCCACATCGGCCACAAGTTGACCTGCCCCGTTTGTCCGCTCTTCTACTGGTTGCTCGATCACATACCCGATCCCGTTACTACCGTTATAAACTCCGGCATAATCCGTAATAAATTCGGCATTATTGGTCCACCAGGTTTCTGTCTCAGAATGCCACCAGTTATCACTCATGCCTCCGGCAAGAAAACCTGGCGTAGACGACGTTGGCAACGCTTCACTCGGCGACAACCGACGCCCTGCTATGTTTAGCGCTGTCTCGGCAGCATCAAAAGCTAGCGCCCGATCCTTTGTATTAGCGCTGATTCGCGTGCCGAGTGTTGTAATATCTACAGCGCTCATACCTATGATGGTTAGTAGTAACAACATCACGAGGCTGATAATCAAAACTGCTCCAGACTGCCGCTGAAGGCCTGAAAGTTTCGCCACCTTGTAGGTCATTTTCATACCTTTTACCCTCTATAATTACGCAGGAAAACAGTGTCCCTTTGAACTTGACGCAGTCGACTATCGCCAGAGGCTGTCGCTGTTTCCCCTCCAATCAGGTCGTAAGTTCTTGTATTTTCCTCGCCGGCCATATTCTGGTTCGATGTTGCCAACAGAGCGTAACGCACCGAACGTACTGTCGACCAATTGGTAACGGCATCTGCGGTAACGTAACGAATAATGCCCCCGGAACCCGCCAGCCCAAACTCAATCTGAAGATTTTCTATTCCTACAATTAGGGGCTGCGTAGATGTGGAAACAGCTGCACCGGTCATAGTCTGTAACTGACTTTCGCACATCAGCCTCGGCACCAAATCAGTAGCCGCAGCCGGAGCAACATAGTAGCGATCAACCACGATCTGATTTTCCGTCGGAACAGTTCCTGTGCAGCCACGAAGTTGGCCATCCAACGTCCCATTAAACCGAACTGTGATTGTATCGGTGCCATCCAGAACGGCTGCATCAGCACTATCATTATTGGCAGCCAGAACAATCTGATTTTCAGCAAACGCTCCTGTCGCCGGAAAAAGCCTGGGGGTTGTTGCATCGTCCCAATAACCGGCATGCCGCAACCCGCGACCGAGAAAGTGCTTCACAACTCTGGCATTTTCCTGAGTCTGTGACTGTGCGTTTACAACCGTGTATGTTTGCTTGCTACCAAGAAAAATTTGGGTTACTCCAAGGATGAGAATAAGCCCCAAAGCCATGGCGATCATTAACTCAACTAGCGACAAGCCTTTTTGATTCCACATAATCACTACCTCATCACCCGGTAAGCCGCAAAAAAGCATCCCGCTGAGTTGTTGTCTGCCGAGGTGCACGTGGGCGCTGCATAACCCGAACCGGAGCCGGTCGCATCCCAGGTTATTGAGACTGTGTACTCCCCTAAAGTATCGTCCCAGCCAACTGTTGTCGCGGCGGACGGAGGGGATGCAAACCCACTGGTCAGTGCCTCATTCCATTGCCAGAGATCCCAAGCTGCCATTTGTGCAGACGTACAGTCTGAGGCGGAACAGTCATTCGCCGGTTCCGCTGTTGGGGGTGTAGCGGCATAGTCTCCATCATCAGCCGCATTGCGGTTAGCCATAATCCGGTTAATCAAATCTTGGCTGTAACTCATGGCCTGCTGTTCAAAAAAAACATCAGAGGTATTTTTAAGGCTCATGGATTGTAAGCCCGCAACACCGAGTAGCCCCACTGCCAGGATCAACACAGCAACCAACACTTCAATCATGGTAATGCCAGCCTGCCGGCCCGGGGGAAATGTTATCGTTCTCATGGACAGTTCGCCTGTGCTTCGGTGCCAGTGGAAATAGACCCTGTCCTCGTGGTCAGAAGCAAAGAATATGGCGAAACATCGCCATCCGGGTCACAAATACCAAAAGCACTTGTCGCGGGAGCTCCGGCGGGAACATCAGCAAGACCATCGGGCAGGAAGCGAAAATAGTCCAGGGAACCACCACCAGTGAGAGTAACCGCGCTAGTTTCCGGACCATCGATGGCACGCAATAGCGTATTAACGGACACAGCTCCAGTCTGGTTGTTATCAGAAACGACAATCCAACCATCAACCCAGTTGCTATCATCGCCGCAAGTGCTGCCATCAGCCGAGGGACAGAGAGACACGACACGGTTGCGGGCCACAGCTTCGCCCTTCGCGTACTGAATAGCTGTCCGAAGAGAGTCCCTAGCTTCCTGTAGCTGATTACTGGCGATAACACCTTGAAATGAAGGTACTGCGATCATGACCGTTATTGCCAGTATCGCGACCGTAACCATCAATTCTATCAAAGTGAAACCGGAGTTTTCGTGCGTTTTGAACATAGGCCCATCCCATCTAGTCATGTTGACAGATTATGATACAAAGAAAACCGCTGCCAGAAGAAACTGACCAGCGGAGCAACACAGCTGACGAGCGGTTATAGCAGAGGGGTGATCGTGACCTAACTCACACTTGCACGCGTTCTGGATATGTTATGGATGGCATCAAAGCTAAGGGACATTTACCACATCAATCCGCAATTCCTTAGGCATAGAGAACACAATATTCTCCTCACGCCCGGCAATCTCCTCCGGCACGCTACCTCCAAGATCCCGCAGGCGGGCAATCACGTCATTAACCAAAACTTCCGGGGCGGAAGCACCGGCAGTTACGCCAACCGATTCTTTACCATCAAGCCATTGCGGATCTATCTGAGAGGCTTCGTCGATCAGGTAAGCGGGCGTACCCATGCGCTCAGCCAGCTCGCGCAGCCGGTTCGAGTTAGAGCTGTTTGGAGAACCCACTACCAGCATTAGATCGCAGTCGCCGGCCAGTTGTTTTACGGCATCTTGGCGGTTCTGGGTCGCGTAGCAAATGTCGTCTTTGCGTGGGCCTTCTATTTCGGGGAATCGCTCACGCAGTGCGTCGATCACGCGGGCGGTATCGTCCATGGAGAGCGTGGTTTGGGTAACGTAGGAGACATGGGCCGGGTCGTTTACGTCCAACCGTGAAACGTCTTCTTCATTTTCAACCAGGTAAATATTGCCGCCAGTGCTGTGATCGTACTGCCCCATGGTGCCTTCCACTTCTGGGTGGCCCTGGTGGCCGATAAGCACGCATTCGCGACCATCGCGGCTGTAACGCATAACTTCCAGATGTACTTTGGTGACCAGCGGGCAGGTGGCGTCGAACACTTTGAGGCCACGGCGGGCTGCTTCGTCCTGTACCGCCTGGGAAACACCGTGGGCGCTGAAGATAACCAGCTTGTCGTCTGGCACTTCATCCAGTTCGTCCACAAAAACAGCGCCGCGATTGCGAAGATTGTCCACAACAAACTTGTTATGCACAACTTCGTGGCGCACGTATATCGGCGCACCGAATACATCCAGCGCGCGGTTTACAATCTCAATGGCGCGATCCACGCCTGCACAGAATCCACGGGGGTTTGCCAATCTGATTTGCATAGTCAGTGCGTCTGCCCTGCCGGTTCTACGTCAATAATTTCTACGTCAAAGGTGAGTGTACGCCCGGATAGCGGGTGATTGAAGTCTACTTCTACCTCATCCCCTTCCACTCGGCTCACCACGCCTGGCAACTCCTGCTGGCGCGCATCAGCAAAAGAAATCACCACACCCGGTTCCAGCACCATATCGGCACTGAACTCATGGCGCTTGAAGGTCTGTAAATTGTTAGGATTGCGCTGGCCAAAGGCTTTCTCAGGCGACACCTGATAGCTGGCTTTGTCGCCGGCTTTCATGCCCACCAAGTAGGCTTCAAAATTCTCAGGCAGGCTTTCATCACCGATTTCCAGAATCGCCGCGTCTTTGTCAAAAGTGCTATCAATCACTTCGCCGCTTTCAAACTTCAGGGCAAAGTGCAGAGTTACGCGGGTGTCTTTATCTATAGGCAGTTCGTTCATGGGTTTATTCGCTCCCGTTCGCAGGCGTGCCGGAATCAGCAGGCTTACGGAACATATCAAAAATCATCATGACAGCACCTATGGTAATGGCGGTGTCGGCCAGATTAAATGCGGGAAAGTGCCAGTCCTGCCAGTAAAAATGCAAGAAGTCGACAACATAGCCGTGCACAACCCGGTCGTATACGTTACCAAGGGCACCACCCAAAATCAGCACGATGGCAATGGCAGACCAGGTTTCGTGGCGCTGCAGGTTTCTTAACCAGCCAACCAGCACCACGCTTACCACCAGCGCCAGTGTTACGAAAAACCAACGCTGCCAGCCGGCCGCACCCGCGAGAAAACTGAACGCTGCGCCGGTATTGTGCAGCAATGTCAGGTTAAACATGGGGATAACTGGCACCGGGTCGCCGTAGGTCAGCATGGCTGTCGCTATGGCCTTGGTACCTAAATCAATTGCCAGCACCAGCGCCGCCAGCCAAAGCCATTTCAGCTGGGTTCCGGTTGTTCTCTCATTCATTATTGCCGCATCCATTAGGCAAACGATCGGGTTTCACCCGCCCCTTCCACATTGGTCACACAGCGGCCACACAAATCTTCATGCCCGGCTTGGGTGCCCACATCCTCCCGGTGGTGCCAGCAGCGCTCGCATTTGGCGTGGGTAGCCGGGGTTACCTTTACCCGCAAACCTTCGCAGCTGGTCATCTCGGCACTGCCCGCTTCAGATACCGGTCTCACGGTTGCTTCGGAGGTAATCAGCACAAAGCGTAGCTCTTCTCCTAGCTTCTCTAGATCAGCAGCCAAATCGCCTTCGCAATAAAGCGTGACTTCAGCGCTCAAAGAACCCTTGATCTCACCACGTGCTCGGGATTCTTCCAGGCACTTGTTCACGGCTTCCTTCACTCCGTACATCCGGCGCCAGTAATCGCGACCCAGCTCGGCGCCTTCAGGAAGGGCCGTTAGGCCTTCGTACCAGGTTTCGTAGAACACAGTGTCGCCGTGCTCACCCGGCAGGTGCTGCCAAATTTCATCGGCGGTGAAGCTCAGAATCGGTGCAATCCAACGCACTAGAGCTTCGGCTACATGGTAAAGCGCAGATTGGCAGGAACGGCGCGCCAAGCTATCTGCCTGAGTGGTGTACTGGCGATCTTTAATGATATCAAGATAGAAGCCGCCCAGCGTGGCTTCACAGAAGCTGTATACCTTCTGATAGATCCGCAGGAAGTCGTAGTTCTCATAATCCTCATGCAGTTCGTTTTGCAATTGCAGGGCGCGGTCTAGCATCCAGCGGTCCAGCACAATCATGTCTTCTGGCGCAACCGCATGCAGCTTCGGATCAAAGCCGGTTAGGTTGCTCAGTAGAAAGCGCGAGGTGTTACGAATACGACGATACCCGTCGGCCGTTTGCCGCAGGATGTCTTTGGAAACCGTCATCTCGCCGCTGTAATCGGTTGCCGACACCCACAAACGAAGGATGTCTGCACCCAGCTCGTTCATCACTTCTTGAGGTGCGATAACGTTGCCCAAGGATTTGGACATCTTTAGGCCTTTGCCATCCACGGTAAATCCGTGGGTAAGCACCTGCCGGTATGGCGCCAAGCCGTTCATTGCGATCGAGGTTTTGAGGGACGACTGGAACCAGCCACGGTGCTGGTCGGAGCCTTCCAGATATAGATCAGCAGGGAACTGATTTAGTTCTGGCCGCACACGCAGTACAGATTCGTGGGTTACACCAGAATCAAACCACACATCGAGCGTATCCAAAACTTTTTCATACTGATCAGCATCGTCACCCAGAAGCTCTTGAGTATCGATCTCGTACCAGGCATCGATGCCACCAATTTCGATGGCCTGAGCCACTTTTTCAATCAAGCTTTGTGTGTCCGGGTGCAGTTCCTGAGTTTCTTTGTGAATAAACAGGGTTATCGGCACGCCCCAGGTACGCTGACGTGAGATACACCAGTCTGGAGACTGCTGGAACATAGCCTCAATACGGTTCTGGCCCCAGGCAGGAACCCAGCGAACGCCTTTGATGGCTTCGAGTGCGTCTGCGCGGAGATTTTCTTTCTCCATGCTAATAAACCATTGCGGCGTGGCTCGGTAAATCAGCGGCGTTTTGGTGCGCCAGCAATGGGGAAAACTGTGACGGAACGTTTCTCTGCGAACCAGCTTGCCTTCACGCGCCAAGGCGTCGCATACGGGGTCATCGGCCTTGTAGACATGAACACCCGCAAACTCACCCGTCGCACCGGTGTAAGTGCCATCGGCCTGAACCATGCTCAGTGTGCCAATGCCGTAGGTTTTGCCAACCACAAAATCTTCCATACCGTGATCAGGCGCGGTGTGAACGGCGCCGGTACCCGCTTCGATAGACACGTGGTCACCCAGAATTGCCGGTACCTGCTTGTCATAAATCGGGTGGTGCAACGCAAGGTGCTCAAGATCAGCGCCCAGGCTGGTACCCAGCACTTCAAAGTCTTCAATTTCCCAACGTGCCATAACGCCTTCGACCATGGCCGCAGCCATGATCATCCGCTCGGGGCCATTGCCTGCGTCAACCTGTACCAACGCATAATCCAGATCGGCATTGAGCGATACCGCCTGGTTGGCAGGAATGGTCCAAGGCGTGGTGGTCCAGATAACTACCGACACGCCACCTTCGCCTTGGTCTGTGCCAAACAACGCTAAAGCTTTAGCCTGATCCACAGCGGTGAAGCGCACATCAATCTGCGTAGAGGTTTTGTCCTGATACTCCACCTCGGCTTCTGCAAGCGCGGACTGACCCACCACACTCCAGTAAACCGGCTTGAAACCACGAACCAAATGGCCTTTAGCGACGATCTTACCCAGCGCCCGCACAATGCCCGCTTCTACTTTCGGATCCATAGTCAGGTAGGGCTTATCCCACTCACCCATGATGCCCAGGCGGATAAAATCGGCTTTCTGGCCAGCAATCTGTTTGGTGGCGTAGTCCCGGCATGCTTGGCGGAAGGTTTTGTAATCTACCTTCACACCGGCCTTACCAATCTTCTGCTCAACCTTATGCTCAATCGGCAAACCGTGGCAATCCCAACCGGGCACGTAGGGCGCATCAAAGCCCATGAAACCGCGGGACTTAACAATCATATCCTTCAGGATTTTGTTAACCGCATGACCAATATGAATGCTGCCGTTGGCGTATGGAGGACCATCATGCAGGATGAACTTTTCGCGCCCTTCGCGCTGTTGGCGCAAGTTGGCGTATACGTTCAGATCCTGCCACCGCTTGAGCATTTCAGGCTCACGGTTGGCTAGGTTACCGCGCATGGGAAACGCGGTTGCCGGCAGATTCAGAGTGTGCTTATAGTCGCTCATGGTTTGTGTGCGTACTCTTTTGGTCAGTATGGTTTGTCAAACTAGCTCAGTAATGTTCTTTTACGGGTGTTCAGCCAGCCACGCTCTTGCGGCGTCGAAATCTCTGGCAATTTGCGCTTTCAGCGCATCAACAGAGTCAAATTTCTCTTCATGCCGCAGGCCGTGGCGGAAAACCACGTCAATATGCTGGCCGTAAAGTGTGCCAGCAAAATCGAACAGGTGCACTTCCAGCGCTGGCTGCTTACCATCAACGGTGGGGCGTAGGCCGATGTTGGCAACGCCGTCGTGCGTGGTTCCGTCGTCAAGGGTCACGCCAACCACGTAAACACCCCGCAAAGCCGGCATCTGGCGCAGCAGAATGTTGGCGGTGGGTGATCCGATTTGGCGGCCTAGCTGCCTGCCATAAACGACCCGGCCCTGAATGCGGTATGGGCGTCCCAGCAGAGACTCGGCCTGCTCTAGCCGGCTCTCCAACAACAGGTTGCGGATTAATGTACTGCTTGCGCGTTCACCGGCAACGGTGACCGTGCGGGTATTTTCAACTGAGAAACCTGCGATTTTGCCGACCTTCTCCAGCAATACAAAGTCACCCGCACGATCGCAGCCAAACCGGAAATCGTCGCCAACAACCAGGTGGCTCACCGCAAGCCCTTCAATCAACACTTCATCAATAAAGCCCATAGCAGAATAGCTGCGAAAAGTGTCATCGAATTTTAGGCAAAGTACGATGTCAATGTCTGCTGTCTGCAGGGCTTCAAGCTTCTGGCGAAACCCCATAAGCCTCGGAGGCGCTTCCTGCCCTTGAAAGAACTCCCTTGGCAGAGGCTCAAAAACGATGACAACCGAGGGCAAATTCAAAGCCGTGGCCTTGCTCTTTACCTGATCGATAATGGTTTGATGGCCCAAGTGAACGCCGTCGAAGTTGCCAATAGTGGCCACACAGCCTTCTGCCAGCGGTGAGTTCACCTGCCTGGAAAGCATTTTCAGGTTGGTCAGGCCCCGGATCAGACGCATGCAATGCGAACCTTCATTTGCCAGTTGGCTTTCAGCGCTTGATCAGTGTGCAAAGCGCTGGTGAGAAAACGCGCGATTATACCTCACCTCTGGCGGAAATGTCTTACCCGCACCCCAGTCAGCGCCAGAACGATGAAGTAGGCGCCTGCACTTGCCACAATCATCACGCCCATATACAGAGAACGCTCAATGCCATCCGCCGACAACCAGCGCATAGCTGGATAATTCAGCCAGAGAATAACGGCCACCATAGCGGCATTAGCCAGGCCAAGCTGCATGAGGTATTTGCCCCAGCCTGGCTGGCTTTTCCAGGCACCCTGCCGTTTGAGCCCTCGCCAAAGCAGCACGGCGTTGAGCCAGGCTGATAGCGAGGTTGCCAGCGCCAAACCTGCATGGGCCAAAGGTATGATGAGAGCCAGGTTGAACACCATATTGGCAACCATGGCAATGATTCCGATTTTAACAGGCGTGCGAGTATCTTGGCGGGCGAAAAAACCCGGCGCCAATACCTTGATCACCATGAAAGCCAGCAGCCCTGCAGAATAGGCCCGCAAGCTCTGGGCCGACATGGCGACATCTCTGTCGGTAACCTCACCATAATGAAAAAGCGTTGCGATCAGGGGTTCAGCTAGCAGTGCCAACGCGAGTGCCGCTGGAACCCCTATGATCAACACGGCACGCACAGCCCAATCCAGCGTTGCCGCAAACTGGTCATTCGAGGCGGCTGCATGCTTGCGAGACAAGCTTGGAAGAATAACCGTCGCGATAGCGATCCCGAAAACCCCCAGAGGCAACTCGGACAACCTGTCGGAATAATACAACCAGGACACACTGCCGGTTTGCAGGAACGACGCCAGCACCGTATCCAACAGGAGGTTTATCTGGCTAACAGACACGCCAAAAAGAGCAGGCACCATCAGCTTGAGTATGCGATTGACCCCCTCGTGGCGGTAATCAACCCGGGGCCGGGGCATAAGCCCTAGCCGCATCAGGAATGGCAACTGAAAGAACAGCTGCAATGCGCCGGCAATGAACACCCCCCAAGCCAAAGCCATAATCGGCTCGCTCATTACAGGCGCCAGATAAACAGCCGCACCGATCATTGCGAGGTTGAGCAACACTGGGGTGAAAGCAGGCACCGCAAAGCGGTCGTAACTATTGAGGATGCCGCCGGCAAATGCCGTCAGGGAAATCATCAACAAATAAGGAAACGTAATGCGCAGCATGTCGCTGGTCAGCGCGAACTTAACATCATCATCCAGAAAGCCGGGGGCAAAAACGGCAGTAAGCAGCGGCGCACCCAGCATGGCCACCAGGGTGATACCCAGCAGAACCAAACCCAAAGAACCCGCAACCGCGTCTACCAATCGCTTTACGTCGGAAACATCTTGTTTTTCACGATAAGACGACAACACGGGCACAAAGGCTTGAGAAAAAGCACCCTCTGCAAACAGCCGGCGTAGAAAATTTGGAATTTTGAACGCAACAAAAAAAGCATCCGCCCCTGCCCCCGCCCCAAAATAACGTGCGATCACCATATCTCGCACCAGGCCGAGCACCCTGGAAAGCATGGTCATAATACCCACCAAGCCAGAAGAACGAAGCAGGCCTGGCGCCCTAGCGGGTGGCTGTTTTTCGGGTGAAGTTTCGGGTTGCGATGACATGCGGGCTTTTATCCGGGGTTGCGCACACTTTCGGCCGGGTATCTCGGGAATTACCTGCTTCCCTGCTGCACCCGTATCCGGCGAGCCGCGAGTTTACCACAGGCCTTTTACGCCGTGGGGCCATATGGTGTTTGGTATTGACATTTACCGCTTTGAGCGGCATAGTTCCGCGTCATTTATTTCGACGCGCTGGTTTTGGCGCGCCCGCGATTTCAGGAAGCCTCTGGTTGGTGTTTTGCCCAGAGTTTTCCGTACGAATCATTCAGTAACGAACTTTCAGTACTTCAGGAGTTTTACGGTGGCAAATACCCCGCAAGCCAAAAAGCGCGCACGTCAGAACGAGAACAGCCGCAAGCACAACGCCAGCCTGCGTTCCATGACCCGCACCTACATGAAAAAGGTTCAGGCTAAGATCGAGTCCGGCAACTATGAAGAAGCTCAGGCTGCCTTCAAAACTGCCCAGCCAATCATGGACAGCATGGTTAACAAGGGCATTTTCACCAAGAACAAGGTTGCCCGCCAAAAGAGCCGCATGGTCACTAAGATCAAAGCGCTGAAGAGCGCCTGATAGCGTCCAGCGCTAGAAAGCTCTTACTGCGAATAAAAAAACCGGCCTTCAGCCGGTTTTTTTTGATCTAGACTGTCATTTTTTCTTAGATGATCACCATGTTATCTCGATGAATCATTTCCTCGTCTGAAATATAACCCAGAACCTCGACAATACTGCTGCTCGAACGACCAGTTATAGCCCTCGCCTCATCCGCATCATAATTTACAAGCCCGCGCGCAACCTCGTTACCGTCGAGCCCCACACAAGACACCATCTCTCCGCGTCGAAACTGGCCAACCACGCCCTTAACCCCAACCGGAAGAAGACTGCGACCACCCTGGCGAAGCACCTTTACTGCGCCCTCATCCAACGTTAGCTTGCCCCGGGTTTGCAAATGACTCGCCAGCCACTGCTTGCGCGCCGCAATACGACCCTGCTCAGGAAGCAGCAAGGTGCCCACAACATCACCCTGGCGTAGCCGGGTGAAAATACCCTCAATACGACCACCCACAATTACCGTGAACGCTCCGGACCTTGCCGCTAAGCGCGCAGCGCGAAGCTTGGTTTGCATGCCCCCGCGACCTAGCGCGCCGGCACTGCTCCCCGCCATGGAATCCAACGCACGATCGCCAGCAAACCGCTCGGCAATCAAGTTGGCGTCCGGATGCTTGCGCGGGTCTTTATCAAACAGGCCCAGCTGATCAGTAAGAATAATCAGGCCATCGGCCTCAACCACGTTGGCAACCAGAGCGCCTAACGTGTCGTTATCGCCAAAGCGAATCTCATCGGTTACTACCGTATCGTTCTCATTAACAATAGGCACAACGCCGAAATCCAGCAGCGCCCTAAGCGTGCTACGACCATTCAGGTAGCGCTTGCGATCAGAAAGATCATCATGGGTCAGTAAAATTTGGGCGGTATAAATACCGTGACGCTTAAATTGCGCCTCCCAAGTTTGAACCAACCCCATCTGACCTACAGCAGCAGCAGCCTGCAGCTCATGCAACTGCTCCGGGCGTTTTTTCCAACCCAGCCGACTCATACCCTCTGCCACTGATCCTGAGGAAACCACCACCAACTCGACGCCCTGCTTCACCAGCGCAGCCATCTGATCAACCCAGAGCGCCAGCGCCTCCACATCCAGGCCACGGCCATCGTTGGTTAGCAAGGCACTTCCAATTTTCACCACCAGGCGGCGAGCCTGCCGCAGTTGGGCACGCTCAGTCATGGTAAATGCCGAAATTTAGTCCGGTGCATAGACCACCTCAACGTCGTAATCATCGTCGTCGTCAAAATCATCACCTTCTTCACGAGCCGCCCTGCGAGCCAGCTTCTCTTCCTCAATACCCGCCCGAGCCTCTTCGTCCATTTGCTGACGCCTTACAGCTTCCAGTTCAGCAATCTCAGGGTTTTCAGCCTCCTCTTCGGTGCGCTCTTCAATCCAGCGCATAACCGCTTGACTCAGCGGCTTCGTGCCCTCCCCACTTAATGCCGAAATACGAAAAACCGGGCCTTCCCACTCAAGCTCATCAATGATTGCCTGACAATGAGCCTCACGCTCATCCTCCGGGACCATGTCGACCTTGTTCAGCACCAGCCAGCGATCCCGATTAGCCAGCGTTTCACTGAATTTTTCCAGCTCATGAACAATCGTATTGACCGCATGGGCTGGCGAGGAGCCGTCGTAGGGCGCCACATCCACCAAATGCAGCAACAAACGAGTGCGCACCAGGTGTTTCAAAAAACGGATACCCAAACCCGCGCCTTCTGCAGCACCTTCAATCAGGCCGGGGATATCCGCAATCACAAAACTCTGATGCGCTTGCACACTCACCACACCCAGATTGGGAACCAAAGTGGTAAACGGATAATCCGCAACTTTAGGCGTAGCTGCCGACACAGAACGTATGAATGTGGACTTGCCAGCGTTAGGCAACCCAAGAAGGCCAACATCTGCCAGTACCTTCAACTCCAATCGCAGATTCCGAAGCTCACCCTCAGAGCCTTTGGAAGTTTGGCGGGGTGCACGGTTTATGGACGATTTGAAACGAGTATTACCAAGACCATGGAACCCACCCTGAGCCACCTTCAAGCGCTGACCAATACGGGTAAGATCGCCAAGCACCTCATGGGTATCCATATCAACCACCGTGGTACCCACGGGCACCGGCAGCACACAATCCTCACCCTTGGTGCCGGTGCAGTTGCGACCTGAACCCTGCTCGCCACCCTCGGCCTTGTGCTTACGCTGAAAACGGTAATCGATCAGCGTATTGAGGGAATCGTCCGCCTCAAGATACACGGAGCCACCATCTCCGCCGTCGCCACCATCGGGGCCACCCCTGGGAACATACTTTTCACGCCGAAAACTCAGGCAACCGTGCCCGCCTTTACCGGCCTCTACAATGATGGTGGCTTCGTCTACGAATTTCATGAAATAAACCCTTTGCGCATGGCGCATAAACTAAAAAGCCCCGCAGCCTCAAGGAAGCTTTGCGGGGCTCCGGGCGGCTCTGATTTCTGGCTATATCAGCAGAATATCAGGACTACCCAAGGTTCGACAGAACCGGCTCGCCGCTGCTTACGCAGCCGCTGGAACGATACTTACGAACTTACGGTTCTGCGGACCTTTTACTTCGAACTTAACCTGGCCGCCTGCTTTCGCAAACAACGTGTGGTCTTTGCCCAGGCCAACATTTGTACCTGCGTGGAAACGAGTTCCGCGCTGACGAACAATAATGCTGCCTGCAGATACTGTTTCGCCGCCGTAGCGCTTCACACCAAGCCGTTTCGACTCGGAATCGCGACCGTTACGGGTACTACCTGCTGCTTTTTTGTGAGCCATGATTAGCCTCCTGATTAAGGGGTTTTTACGGGACCTTTTCTACCGAGACTAGCCCTGAATACCCGTGATCTTGACTTCAGTAAACCACTGGCGGTGGCCCTGACGCTTCATCGAATGCTTACGACGACGGAACTTGATGATGTTGATCTTGTCGTGACGACCGTGGCTAACCACTTCCGCAGTCACTTTGGCACCTTCAACAACCGGCGCACCAACTTTAAAGTTGTCGCCATCGGCGATCAGCAAGACGCGATCGAAATCGATGTTGCCACCGGTTTCCACTTCCAGCTTTTCCAGCTTCAGCGTTTCGCCTTCCTTAACACGGTGCTGCTTACCACCGCTTACAATAACTGCGTACATTAACTTTCTCCGCGATTGACCCATCCCTGCTCTTATCCGCCTGATTCTAAGGGAAGCGCTTTGGCAACCCTATAACAGGGAGCGCAGGTTGGGATGAGTTGGGCGCGTGATTGTACGAAAAGGTGGCCAGCAATACAAGCCAGGTTGACACTAACGAGTGCAAAACCTAGCATTGCCGCGTCCTGCCTGTATTATCAGCACACAAGACAGCTACATCACTACGACATCAGCAAGGGATCCACAAGCCGCATGACAGCCCAGCGCATTTACGACACCGTGGCCGAAGACTTCAGCCGCGTTAATGACCTGATTATCCAGCGGCTTTCTTCAGACGTTCCCCTGGTAGAGAAAATAGCTCAGCACATTATTGAAAGTGGTGGTAAACGCCTGAGACCCTTGCTGGCTCTGCTCTCTAGCCGAGCCGCCGGCTATAGCGAAGATGAGCACCTGAAGCTGGCCGTGGTGATCGAATTCCTGCACACCGCCACCTTGCTCCACGACGATGTTGTGGATACATCAGATATGCGCCGGGGCCGGAGCACCGCAAATGCCAACTGGGGAAACGCCCCCAGTGTTCTGGTAGGTGATTTCCTCTACGCCCGCGCATTCGAGATGATGGTAGAGCTAAAAAGCCTGCCTGTGATGAGCATACTGTCTCACGCCACAGCGGTGATCGCCCAAGGCGAAGTGATGCAGCTAATGAACGTAAAGAACCCGGATCTCACCGAAGATCAGTACATGACCGTTATCCATAATAAAACGGCCATGCTGTTCGAGGCGGCCTCCCACACCGGTGCATTGCTCGCCAACGCCAACGATGCTCAGGAGGAGGCACTGAAAAATTACGGCAAACATTTGGGACTGGCCTTCCAACTGGTGGACGACGTGCTTGATTATTGCGGCGACGCAGAAACCATGGGTAAAAACGTTGGCGATGATCTGGCAGAAGGCAAAACCACCCTCCCCCTGATCTACGCCATGGCAAATAGCAACGAAGAAGATCGCCAGCTTATTCGCCAAGCCATTCGCAAAGGCGGGCTGGATGATCTGCCACAGGTTCTCAAACTTGTTGAAGCATCCGGCGCCCTGGAATACACCATGGATCGGGCCAAGGCCGAAGCGAAAAAAGCCTCAGACACCCTGAATGCCCTTGCCGCCTCCCCTCACAAAGAAGCATTAGAACTGCTGGCCCAAGTCGCCGTCGCGCGAGTCAGCTAAGACCTTCCCGCCCGTGGGGTGCCGTGAAATCCAATGACGGCCCCACTGGCACAATCTGCGTTGGGTTAACCGTGCGCTGGCTCACGAAATAGTGGCGTTTGATCTGGTCAACATTTACTGTACTGGCCACTCCAGGCACTTGGTACAACTCCCTCAAATAACCTGAGAGCGCTGGAAAATCACTGATTCGCTGACGATTGCACTTGAAGTGTCCATAATACACAGCATCAAAACGAATCAGCGTTGTAAACAACCGCCAGTCCGCTTCCGTTAACTCACCCCCCACCAAGTAGCGCTGCTGAGTCAGCCGCGCATCCAACCAGTCGAGAGAATCGAAGAGCTCAGAATACGCCTGCTCATACTGCACCTGAGCTGTCGCAAAACCTGCTTTGTATACCCCGTTGTTAACCGTGTGGTACACCTGCTCGTTCACAGCATCAATCTCTGTCCGAAGTGCTTCCGGATAGAAATCCACATCGCTGCACACGCCCTCTAAGTCATCGAACGCAGAATTAAACATTCGAATAATATCTGCAGACTCATTACTGGCGATGGTTTGTTTGTGCTTATCCCACAGCACCGGAACCGTCACCCGCCCCGAATACCCTGGAGCCGCCTTAGTATAGACCTGATGCATAAACCGAAAACCATGCAATTCATCCCTGTGCGCCTCGTCATCGAGCCGGAACTCCCAACCATTCTCCAGCATATCCGGATGCACAACCGACACTGAAACATGAGCTTCTAGCCCCTTCAGCTTCCGGAAAACCAACGTTCGATGAGCCCAAGGACAGGCCAGGGAAACATACAAATGATAACGCCCCGACTCCGCCTTGAAACCACCCTCACCTGCCGGCCCCGGCGAGCCATCAGCGGTCACCCAGTTCCGAAACCGCGCAGCTTCGCGCTCAAACTTGCCACCGGTCTTACCAGTGTCATACCACTGATCATGCCATTTGCCGTCGACGAGAAGACCCATACCTGACTCCAATGAATATACTGACTTTAAAGAGAAGAATAACGGCGACCCTGCTACCCTTCCAAACAAGCAATTCTGGCCAACAACCTCAGATAATTCGAACATGCACACAGCCATCACCATAGATGCCCTAAAAGTCCTCGACGCCATCGACCGTAAGGGCAGCTTTGCCGGCGCCGCCGGCGAACTTTTCCGGGTGCCTTCAGCCATCAGCTACACCGTGCAAAAGCTCGAAGAAGATCTTACCGTAATTCTGTTCGACCGAAGCGGTCACCGAGCTGTACTAACCCCCGCTGGCCGATACCTCCTAGAAGAAGGGCGAACTCTGCTTGATGCCGCAGAAAACCTCGCACACTCAACCCGACAAGTCGCACAGGGCTGGGAGACAAGGCTGCGCATCGGATTCAACTCACTGTTGCCCGCGGAATGCCTGTTTCCGGCCATCAAAGACTTCTGCGCCTTGGGCGTTCCGGTAGACGTCCAGATTACCGAAGAAGTTTTTGCCGGCACCTGGGATGCTCTCCAGAGCCGCAGGGTCGACCTTATTATCGGTGCCGATGACATAAGCAAACCAGCAGGAAACTTCACCAGCCAGATCCTTGGCAAAATGGCTTTTGTTTTTGCCGTCTCACCCGACCACCCACTGGCAAGTGCCGAAGAGCCTCTGAGCGAAGATGATATTTGCCGCTTTCCGGCCGCGGTTGCCGCAGACACTTCCCGCTCACTTCCTGCCGGTCACGCGGGCATCTTTCACAGACAACGCACACTGACCAGTGCCAATATCGACCACAAAATTGCCATGCAAAAGTCAGGTCTCGGCGTGGGCTGGCTACCAAGATCCCGGGTAAAAGAACTACTTGCTTCGGGCCAGCTCATTGAAAAACAGGTTCGTGAACCAAGACAGCCTGTTGCGCTCCAAGCCGCGAGACACGCCGATGATAAAGGCAAGGCTCTGATGTGGTTCTGGCAAAGATTGATCGGCGATTCGGCAATAACAGACTGGCTTGAGAACTAAAGCTTGCGAACAGGCAAGGGGTAGAATGACTTCGCAGCAGAATCCTCACAGGCAAATGAGTCAACGGGATCAACAGCCAATTCCTTTATACTGCTACGAACCTTAATAACGAGCGGAGCCCATTGATGCGGCAACTATCGGAATTGGACGCCTCTTTTCTGTACCTGGAATCTGAAAATGCGCCGATGCATATCGGTAGTATCTACCTTTTTGACGCCAGCGAACGGGAAGCGCCTCTGGCGTTCAGCACCTTTATTGCTTATCTGCAGAGCCGCCTTCATGTTGTCCCAGTTTTCCGCCAACGCCTCAAGGAGATTCCGCTGCGCCTAGGGCGACCATACTGGATTGACGACCCAAACTTCAGCATTGAACGACACCTGGCTTATGTAAGTCTCGGCGAAAATAGTCGGGAAGCGGACTTGATGACGCTCGCTTCAAAAATTCTGGAAGAGCCTCTGAAACGGAATCGCCCACTTTGGCACATAACCTTCGTGGACGGCTTTCGATTAGATGGCGAGAAAAACGGCAAAGCTGGCTTCGCACTTATCGTAAAACTACACCACGCCGCCATTGACGCCTTCAGCGGTGAGGAAATTATTGGCAAGCTGCTGGAATACACACCCAAACCGCAACCCATCAACGGGCCACGCCCCTGGCAACCGCGCCCAGAGCCATCAGAAGAAAGAGTAATGATTCAGGCAGGCGCGAATATACTGCGCACACCCTGGAAAGTTACCTCACGGACAGCCAGTGCCATGGAGGCAACGGCCAAGGGACTAATCCAGAAGCAGTTACGGAAAATACCCCTGCCATTTCCGCTGTTTTCGGCTCCAAAAAGCCCGTTTAATCGTCAAATTACCGCAAACCGCCAAATCGTGTCGGCCAAGGTTGAATTATCCCGCCTGAAGGCCATTAAAGCGTCTCTTGGAGATGTGACCCTCAATGACGTGGTGCTGGGGCTTTGCGCAGAAACGTTGCAGCGATACCTTAGCGAGCAAGGGGCAGACACAGATGAGTCGTTGATTGCCATGACACCCATTTCAGTGCGATCCAACACGCTACGCAGAAGCACCGGCAACCAGATGTCTGCCATGCTTTTGGATCTTGCCACCAAAGAGCAAAATCCAGCTCGGCGCGTTCGTAGAATTCATTGGAATGCGGTGGCTTCAGAGCCGTACCGAGAGGCCATTGCAGCAGACCGACTGACAGAGCTTTTACCCTCCACCATGCTGGCTTTGTCTGCGAGGTTGTACTCAGAATTGCAGATTGCCCAGCGGTATCAGCCAGTATTCAATCTGCCCATTACCAACGTGCCTGGCCCCCAGGTACCTTTGTACCTACAGGGTGCGAAACTGGTGCAGCAATACAACGCCGCTCCGCTGTTCGACAGCATGGGGCTGGTTATTGTAGCTGTAAGCTACCAGGGCAGCGTTACACTCAACTTTACCATCTGCCCCGACGTGGTCGCCCAAGGCGACTCATTCCGAAATCATGTCTGCGACAGCCTTAATGCCATTGAGGAAGCCACCAGCACATTAGACCCCGATGAAATGCACACGCCACTCATGGAGACCCAAAGTCAGACGCTGGCAGACCATGCCATGAGCGTAATGGAAGGCGCGCTGAAGAAGCTTATGGGCCGCTTCAAGCGCTAAGGGTTATGAAGTGCTTGCCGCTTACTCAAAGGCCCAGCGTAAAAATGCTTTTTTCTCTTCGTCAGTAGCGGTTTTCCAGACTTCCTTCAGTTGGTTCAGCGAACTCCCGCCATTGCCGGATAACGTTCCCCCATCAACAGGTTGAGCACCGGATTCATCAGACACAGGCGTCCGTGCTACCGGCGCGCTGTCGTCAGGCGACCAGCTCGACGACTGGGCCAAAGTCTGGCCACTCTCCCCCACAACCGCCGCGGAAAACGCCGGAATCATTTCCTCTGCCTGCTGGCGGGATCCTGGCTTATCAAACTCCAAACGGTATGTTTCATTAGGGGCTGCGTCAAAACGCACGACCTGAGGCTCACTTTCAATCACGTGAACTTTTGACTCACCATTTCGCACCACACCGGTTTTGGCCCAGATCGTCTTGTAAGTAAATACCACCTGATTCTCACCCGGCAGCAGCGCATAATCCAATGCCAAGTCATCCATCAAATAGTTGGTCATTGAACGCCCATTAACCTGGCTAACGTGAATAGTACCCGGCGTTTTCAGTGTCGCAGCATTCACGGCAGAAGTTGGACTCCCTTCCCAGGTATCAAGCTTAGTGACCGCTGATGAGCAACCGGCAAGAACCAGCATTAGCGCCGCTGAGAACATGGCTTGGGCTGCTCGCTGCCACCGACGGGAATGGCAAATCTCAAACCTGCTTGCACCTAAAACGTGAACAATACTCATGTTATCTCCTTTGCGGTAATGGGAAGGTCTGGACGGAAGGGAACGGCCAGTTATGATGCATTCTGAACACCACGGCCGATGAGGGCAACTGGATACGCAAAGTGCGCGCTGTGGCGCCAGGTTGTATGCGCCATCACATATTTGTTAAATAATGTTGAATTCGTCCGGAATTGTATTAATTTTAAACAAACCCTACCAATAACCCAGCGCCCGAAATACGCAAACAGAATACGGGCATCGGAGCCGGCCATGAATACCCAGGTCAGATCAGGAGAAGAGGGGCACGTTCCCTTTCGCGGCAGTCGGTTTTTCTGTGTTGGATGTGACTGGTACTTCACAACTCGGGAGGGTTTTGACAGCGGCCCCTTCGCTTCCCGGGAGAGGGCTGAGATCGGCCTAAAGCGCTTCCTGCACGTGGTAAGAATGCTCCCTGAAGGGCACCGAGTGCACTAGCACACCGGTGGACACCTAAGCGCTCAGAGAGTGCCTTCTACACAATGTAAGGCATAAGCCAGATATCAATCGCGAACAGGCACACAAGCGCCATTGCGCCTGCCACCACATCGTCCACCATTATTCCCAAGCCGCCGGGCATACGCTCATCTAACCAACTGATAGGCCATGGTTTGATCACATCGAAAAACCGGAAAAGCAAGAAGGCGAGCAACACACCGTAGATTTGATCCGGAAAGAGCCCCAGCGCAATCCACATCCCCACAAACTCGTCCCACACAATCCCGCCATGGTCGTGTACTTTAAGGTCCGTAGCGGTTTTTCCGCACAGCCAAATACCCACCACAAACGCCAATGCTACAACAAGCCAATAGGCAACGGGTGGCAACCAGGAGAATCCATACCACAGAGGAATAGCCGCCAGGCTGCCCCAGGTCCCGGGAGCCCGTGGCGCTGCGCCACTGCCAAAACCAAACGCCAAAAGATGCACGGGGTTTTTCAAAAACCCTGGCGGCAGAATGGCCTGAGGCAAATCTGGTTCTGGCCACTGATCTTCCTGGCTCATGTTTATCTCCTAAAATGGTCAAAACCCACAGCCGCTGACTCTGACATTACAGCAGTGCCGTCCAGGCGCAACCCGGGAGTTGGCTCAATCACTCCGATAACGGTGAATTGCTGCTTCAATAACTGCGGTGCGTTTTCCCAGCTTGCTTCAGGAATGGTCGCGCATAGTTCGTAATCATCCCCGGCATGTAGCGCGTACTCTGTGGCTGCACTGCCTTTCAAGCGAGTGAGCGCAGGCGATATGGGGATGCGGGTGCGCTCAATGCTTGCGCCTACAGAGGAAGCTTCAAGAATGTGATTGAGATCTGCTAGCAAACCGTCGGATACATCAATAGCAGCCGTCGCGAGGTGCCGTAGGGCCACACCCAGCTTAAGCCTTGGCTGTGGTTGATGATATTGCTCCAACACAAACTGCTCATCTGCTGTGGGGGGCTGGGCGTCCAGGTACTCTAGGGCTGCGCCTGCATCACCCAAGGCGCCTGACACCACAATCAGGTCGCCAGGCATGGCACCAGAACGACAGATGGCACTGCCCTGCTCCACCAAACCGTGAACTTGCACGCTCAATGTTAAAGGGCCACGAGTGGTGTCTCCACCGGCAAGCCCCAAACCGAACGACTCAGCCGCGTTGCCAAGCCCACGGGCAAAATCACGTAACCAGGACTCATTGACCTCGGGCAGTGTCAGTGCAAGTGTAAAACAGGAGGGGTCAGCACCCATGGCGGCCAAATCGCTAGCGGCAACTGCGAGCGCTCGCCAGGCAAGATAGTCAGGACGATAGTTGAGAGGGAAGTGCACTCCCTCAACAAGCGTATCAATAGAAAAAACCAGATCAGAACCAGAAGGCACTCTTTGAACCGCACAGTCGTCGCCCGGCCCCACAACAACGCAGTGGGAACCGTGCAAACGGGCTAACGGCATAAAATACTGCCGAATCAGCTCAAACTCACCCATCGGTTAGCGTGAACGAGTCTCGGCAAGACGCAAACGACGGCCCAACTTGTCCAGCACGCTGTTAACGAACTTGTGCCCTTCTGTGCCACCAAACCGCTTCGCCAGCTCAATACCTTCGTTGATCACCACTTTGTAGGGCACATCCAAACGGTGGCGCAGTTCATAGGCTCCCACGCGAACAATAGCCAACTCCACGGGGTCTACCTCATGCAGCGGGCGATCAAGATACGGTTCGATCAGCTTGTCCAGCTCTGTCTGCTCGCGATGGACGCCGCGCAGAACATCACGGAAATAAAGCGTATCCACCTTGGCCATGTCGTTGTCGACCATGAACTCAGCTTCAATATCCGAAATCGGGCTCTTGGTAAAGTGGCGCTGGTAAAGCCCCTGCATTGCCAGAACCCGGGCACGGCGTCGATCGCCAGCTTTTGGCTGACCTGACGGCGCCGGGCGGGATGCTGTATCTTCAGTGTCGCTCATTACTCACCCAGCTTGTTGAACAGGCTAACCATTTCCAGCGCTGTAATAGCCGCCTCGGCACCCTTATTACCGGCTTTGGTGCCGGAGCGCTCAATGGCCTGTTCGATAGAATCCACGGTCAGTACACCAAAGGTCACCGGCACGTCTGTTTCCAGACTTACCGCACCAATGCCGCTGGAGGCTTCACCCGCCACATACTCAAAGTGCGGCGTTCCGCCACGAATAACAGCACCCAGAGCAATGATGGCGTCGTAGCCACCGGTTTCTGCTACGCGCTTGACGGCCAGAGGCATTTCATAGGCCCCGGGTACGCGCACAATGGTGATATCACCGTCGGCAATGCCGTGGCGACGCAGGGTATCGATGGCACCCTCTACCAAGCTTTCCACAACAAAACCGTTAAAACGACCAACCACCAGCGCGTAGCGCCCGGTGCACTGGGTAAAATCACCTTCAATTACTTTGATATCCGCCATCGGTGGCTCCTTCACGGGCTACAGCAACAGTGCTGCAGCCAGGTTTATCATTCGGGGGTATAGGGAATGTACTCAACCACTTCCAGCTCGAACCCGGAAATGGCCGAAAATTTCACAGGCGGGCTCAACAGGCGCATTTTGCTTACGCCGATGTCCCGCAGAATCTGGGACCCAGTGCCCACGGTGAAATACACGCCGGAACTGCCCTTACCAGCTGGCTTTTGGCCCTGGTCAAAGAACTCCTGGATACGGTCTTCAAGGTCGTAGCTGTCTTCCGCACTGTTCAGCAGAACCACAACACCGCAGCCTTCCGCAGCCACTTTTTCCAGTGCGTGGTGCAATGGCCAACTGCGTGAGTCTTTGCGGCGAGCGCCCAGCAAATCCCGCAGCGTGTCAGTAATGTGGACACGCACATGCACCGGCTCATCGGCGGTAATGTCGCCATACACCATGGCCAGGTGGGTTGTGCCCTGGATAACATCCCGGTATGTACGCAGCTTGAACACGCCATATTCGGTATCAAGTTCGTTCTCTTCCACGCACTCAATGGTGCGCTCATTCATGGTGCGGTAGTGAATCAGGTCTGCAATGGTGCCAATCTTGAGATTATGTTCAACGGCAAAAAGCTCAAGATCTTCCCGGCGCGCCATAGAGCCGTCATCATTCATAACTTCACAGATCACACCCGCAGGCTCGCAACCCGCCAGCGATGCGAGATCGCAAGAGGCTTCGGTGTGGCCAGCTCGGCTAAGCACACCGCCCGGATCAGACATCAAGGGGAAAATATGCCCCGGCTGAACCAAATCCGACGCCTTGGCGTTACGGGCGACGGCTGCCTGTACGGTACGGGCGCGATCCGCCGCTGAAATCCCGGTGGTCACACCGGTAGTGGCTTCAATAGAGAGCGTAAACTTGGTACCAAAACCGGAAGCGTTTTGTTGAACCATTAACGGCAAGCCAAGTTGCTCACACCGATTACGGGTCATGGGCATACAAATGAGGCCACGTCCAAAGCGCGCCATGAAGTTGATGTCTTCGGCGGAGCAATGCTCGGCAGCCATCACCAGATCGCCTTCATTTTCACGATCTTCATCATCCATCAGGATAACCATTTTACCCTGGCGGATGTCCTCTATGATTTCTTCAACGCTGTTCAGTGCCATGCTGTTTTGCACCCTTTCAATGCACCCATTGCCACTTTAAAGAGCAGCTGCGGGACACACTGTGAATTTATACGTTTAGCGGCGAACCAGGATCAAACGCTGGTCGTCTCCTACCTGTCGCCGGTCTTGTACGATCCATTCGATCTTGTCGGCCATGGTCTCCAGCGGAAGGTGCGCTGTCGGCCGGCCAGTACTCCCCAGGAAGACTGGAGCTTGGTACAGCCAGAGTTCGTCTACCAGTTGCTCGCTGATAAATGTTCCTGCCAACGTTGGCCCGGCTTCAACCAACAACTCATTAATGCCCAGCTCGCCTAGGGAATCCAAAAGCTCTGCCACATCAATGCCGTTGTCTTTCCACGCCACGCCCTTCAGGCGGATCCCCAGCGCCGCAAGATCCTGCGCAGGAGCCGTTGCAAGCGTGGAGGACGCACAAAACACCTGCACCTTGCCGCCACGAACAATAGTGGCGGAGGGAGGTGTTCTGGCATCCCTGTCTGCGATCACACGCAACGGTTGCCGGGAGGGCTCGGTGGCATCGCCGATATCCCCAAGTTCTTCGCGACGAACGGTTAATGAAGGGTCGTCGGCGAGCACCGTTCCTACACCGGTAAGAATGGCATCACTAACAGCCCTGAGTCGCTGGACATCGCTGCGGGCTTCATCACCGGTAATCCATTGGCTTTCACCGGAAGCCATAGCGGTGCGGCCATCCAGGCTGGAAGCCAGCTTCAGCCGAACCCAAGGGCGGCCGGTGTTCATGCGTTTCATAAACCCAGGATTCAATCGTGCCGCTTCTTCTGCCAAGAGCCCTTCATTAACCCGAATGCCTGCTTCACGAAGCATATCCAGCCCCTTTCCGGAGACTGATGGGTTCGGATCTTTGGTGGCAGCAAACACACGGGATATTCCCGCATCAATTAATGCTCGCGCGCAGGGCGGTGTGCGGCCGAAATGGCTGCACGGCTCAAGCGTGACATAGGCAGTAGCACCTCGGGCAGCCGGCCCGGCTTGGCTAAGCGCACGGGTTTCCGCATGACCTTCTCCAGCCCGCTCATGCCAACCCTCACCCAAAATCTTGTCGCCACGGGCTATCACACAGCCAACCCGGGGATTGGGATGCGTTGAATAGCGACCGCGCCATGCAAGCTGAATGGCCCGGGCCATCATGGATCGCTCCCGGAGTTCGGTCATTTTTTTCCTTTAAGCGAGTGGTTGTCCGCCAGCACCTTCGCGACATCAACCGCTACCTCGCCATTCGTTGCCGAGAGCCGCTCGATTTCTTCCTTGAATTCGTTGATGTCTTGAAAACTGCGGTAAACAGACGCAAACCGCACGTAGGCAACCTTGTCGAGCTGACGAAGCTCAGTCATCACCTCTTCACCCAGTTGCATGGATTTCACCTCACGCTCACCAGTTGCACGCAAGCGATACTTGATGCGATTTAGCGCCTCATCAATTTGCTCGATACTCACCGGCCGCTTTTCCAGAGCCTTCATAATTCCTGAGCGCAGCTTTTCTTCATCAAAAGGCTGTCGAACGCCGTCTTGTTTCACCACTCTAGGCATAACCAGCTCGGCTGATTCAAAGGTGGTAAAACGCTCACGACAAGAAAGGCACTCTCTGCGGCGACGCACCTGATCGCCCTCGGCCACCAGGCGCGAGTCAATAACTTTGGTATCCGCTTCACCACAGAAAGGGCAATGCATAATCAGGAACTCCGAACAGGACGCTTAGCTATATACCGGAAAACGCGCACACAGGGCTTCAACCTGCCCGCGAACACGATCGTTAACGGCGTCGTCGTTTAAGTTATCAAGGATATCGCAGATCCATCCCGCCAGCTCACGGCATTCAACCTCTCCAAAACCACGGGTGGTAACAGCAGGCGTGCCAAGGCGCAAACCGGAGGTTACAAACGGCGAGCGCGGGTCGTTAGGCACCGCGTTCTTGTTTACGGTAATGTGCGCACGGCCCAGAGCCGCATCGGCATCTTTACCGGTGATATCCTGTTTGATCAGGCTAACCAGGAACAAGTGATTCTTGGTGCCGCCGGAAATCACATCGTAACCACGAGTCACAAACACATCAGCCATGGCTGAGGCATTCTTAACCACCTGTTTCTGATAAGTTTTAAACTCATCGCTCATAGCTTCTTTGAAGCAGATTGCCTTAGCCGCAATCACGTGCATCAACGGGCCGCCCTGGCTGCCAGGGAATACGGCGGAGTTCAGCTTCTTGTGCAGCGCTTCGTCGTCGCACGCCAAAATCAGGCCGCCACGGGGACCGCGCAGTGTTTTGTGCGTGGTGGTGGTGACTACGTGGGCGTGGGGTACTGGATCAGGGTACACGCCAGCAGCAACCAGACCGGCCACGTGGGCCATATCTACAAACAGATAGGCGCCAACCTTGTCAGCAATGGCACGGAAGCGGGCGAAATCCAACTCCTGCGAGTACGCAGAAAAACCGGCAATGATCATCTTCGGCTTGTGTTCAACCGCCAGGGCTTCCAGCTCATCGTAATCAATCAAACCGGTGTCGGTGTTGATGCCATACTGAATCGCGTTATACATTTTTCCAGAAAAGCTTACGCTCGCACCGTGGGTTAAGTGACCACCGTGTGCCAAGCTCATGCCCAGTACCGTATCGCCCGGTTTTACCAGCGCCATGAACACGGCTGCGTTAGCTTGTGAGCCGGAGTGTGGCTGTACGTTGGCATAAGCCGCACCGAACAACTCTTTGGCGCGATCGATGGCCAGTTGCTCGGCGATATCTACATACTCGCAACCACCGTAATAACGCTTGCCAGGGTAGCCTTCAGCGTACTTGTTGGTTAGATCTGTGCCCTGAGCTTCCATAACCCGTGGGCTGGTGTAGTTCTCAGATGCAATCAGCTCAATATGAGCCTCCTGACGCTTGCTTTCCGCCTGCATGGCGTTCCAGAGTTCGTCGTCAAAACCGGCGATCTTCATATCACGATTAAACATCAGTGTGCTGCCCCTGTGTGCTTGGCTGGCCCAGAAAGCTTTGAAAATCAGCCCCCAGGATCTCTAAAAATTTGGGCCGCTATTCTAGCCCATTAACGGGTTGAAAATCACCCTTTATGGGGTTCGCAGATACCGTCATACCGATATCAGCCGTTTTCCTGAAATTGCTATAGCATCCGGGTTTAGATACCTTACAAACCCAACTATCAAACCCAATTATCGCGTTCGACGAGGCGACAGCAAAAACCGCCTCCGAAACCCGACCACATTCCGTTTTTAAAGAAGGTAATATCTTTATGGCTCAGTACGTATACAGCATGGACCGCCTAGGCAAGGTGGTTCCGCCCAAGCGTGAAATCCTCAAGGATATTTCTTTGAGCTTCTTTCCAGGCGCTAAAATCGGCGTGCTCGGCCTTAACGGCTCGGGTAAATCCACACTCTTACGCATTATGGCTGGCGTGGATCAGGATTACATCGGTGAAGCCCGGCCCCAGCCAGGCATCAACGTAGGTTACCTGCCCCAGGAGCCGGAGCTGGACGACAGCAAAACTGTGAAGGAAGTGGTGGACGAGGCCGTTGCCGACGTTCACAACGCCTTGGCTGAACTGGATCAGGTTTACGCTGATTACGCTGAACCAGATGCAGACTTTGACGCCTTGGCCAAAAAACAAGGCAAACTCGAAGCGCTGATTCAGGCCACTGATGGCCACGACATAGAGCGCAAAATGGAAGTTGCAGCCGACGCCCTGCGCCTACCCGCCTGGGATCAGCCAGTGAAGAACCTTTCTGGTGGTGAGCGCCGCCGGGTAGCCCTTTGCCGCCTGCTGCTTTCTGGCCCAGACATGCTACTGCTGGACGAGCCTACCAACCATTTGGACGCAGAATCCGTGGCCTGGCTAGAGCGCTTCCTGCACGATTACAACGGCACCGTGGTTGCCATTACCCACGACCGTTACTTCCTCGACAACGTGGCAGGCTGGATTCTGGAACTGGACCGCGGCCAAGGCATCCCGTTTGAGGGCAACTACAGCCAGTGGCTGGAAAACAAAGAGCAGCGCCTGGCCACCGAAGCCAAACAGGAAGCCTCACACCAGAAAACCATCAAGCAGGAACTGGAGTGGGTGCGCAGCAACGCCAAAGGCCGCCAATCCAAGAGCAAGGCCCGCCTCGCCCGCTTCGAGGAAATGAGTTCCCAGGAGTTTCAGAAGCGCAACGAAACCAACGAGCTGTATATTCCACCCGGCCCGCGCCTGGGCGATAAAGTTATCGAAGTGGAAGGCATCAGCAAAGCGTTTGGCGAGCAATTGCTTTATGAAAACGTCTCCTTCAGCGTACCGCCGGGTGCGATCGTTGGCATCATTGGTGGTAACGGCGCGGGTAAATCCACGCTGTTCCGCATGATCGCCGGCCAAGACCAGCCTAACTCCGGCACCATCACCGTTGGCGAGACCGTGAAACTGGCTTACGTGGATCAGAGCCGTGATCTGGACGGGTCCAAAACCGTTTGGGAACTGCTCAGCGATGGCCAGGACATCATTAAGGTGGGCAACTACGAAACTCCATCGAGAGCCTATGCAGGTCGCTATAACTTCAAAGGTTCGGATCAGCAAAAACGTGTAGGCGATTTGTCTGGCGGTGAACGCAACCGCTTGCACTTGGCTGCACTGTTAAAAGAAGGCGGCAACGTGTTGCTGCTGGACGAACCAACCAACGACTTAGACGTAGAAACACTGCGCGCTCTGGAAGAAGCTCTACTGAACTTCCCCGGCTCCGCCATGGTTATCTCCCACGACCGCTGGTTCCTTGACCGTGTAGCCACTCACATCCTGGCATTTGAGGATGATGGCGAGGTGATCTACTACGAAGGCAACTTCAGCGACTACGACGAAGACCACAAGAAGCGCAAAGGGGATTCCGCCATGGTACCCAAGCGCATGAAGTACAAGAAGCTGGCGTAATGGCAAAAGCCAAAACTGCATACGTCTGCACCGAGTGCGGTGCAGACTATTCCAAATGGCAAGGGCAATGCACCGCCTGCCAAAGCTGGAATACCGTCAGCGAAGTAAGAGGCGTTAGCAGCAATACGAAAGGCGCCCGAGGCGTGCGTTTTGAAGGCTTTGCTGGCAGTTTGTCCGCGGTGCAAAGTCTGGACGACGTAAGCCTTGCTGAGCAAGAACGCATTAGCACCGGCATGCAGGAGTTTGACCGGGTTCTTGGTGGCGGTCTCGTGGAAGGTTCCGCCGTACTGATGGGGGGCCACCCAGGTGCTGGCAAGAGCACTCTGCTACTTCAAGCGGTTTGCCACTTGGCCGCCAGCGTTCCCGCGCTGTATGTAACCGGTGAGGAATCCCTGCAGCAGGTTGCCATGCGCGCCAAACGCTTGGGATTACCTACCAAAGACCTGAAAATGCTCTCCGAGACCAGTGTTGAGCGGCTCATACAGGTCGCAGAAGCGGAAAAGCCACGAATTTTGGTGGTGGACAGTATTCAGGTGATGCACGTGGCGGACACAGAATCCGCTCCCGGCTCGGTTTCCCAGGTTCGCGAAAGCGCGGCGTATCTGACCCGCTTCGCCAAGCAAACGGGCACTATTTTGTTTCTGGTGGGCCATGTCACCAAGGACGGCAGCCTCGCCGGCCCCAAGGTGCTGGAGCACATGATCGACTGCTCTATTCTACTCGAAGGCTCCAGCGACAGCCGTTACCGCACCCTGCGAGGCATCAAGAACCGCTTTGGCGCAGTGAATGAGCTGGGCGTATTCGCCATGCTGGAACAGGGCCTGAAAGAAGTGAAAAACCCCAGTGCCATCTTCCTGAACCGTGGCGAAGAAGCGGCTCCGGGCAGTGTGGTTATGGTGGTCTGGGAAGGCACCCGCCCCATGCTGGTGGAGATTCAGGCGCTGGTGGACATGGCCCAGGGCGGATACCCTCGACGCGTGGCGGTTGGTCTTGATCAGAACCGCTTAGCCATGCTTCTGGCGGTGTTGCACCGGCACGGCGGTTTGCATGTGTCGGATCAGGATGTGTTTGTGAATGTGGTGGGTGGCGTAAAGGTTAACGAGACCAGCGCTGATTTGGCGTTGCTGGCTGCCATTGTGTCGTCGTTTCGTGATCGTGCCCTGCCCCAGGATTTGGTGATTTTCGGGGAAGTCGGGCTATCGGGGGAGATTCGGCCTGTGCCTAATGGTCAGGAACGGATTAACGAGGCCGCAAAGCATGGATTTACTCGCGCTCTGGTTCCCAAAGCCAATGCACCACGTAAGACTACTGCGGGGATGAAAGTTGTTCCGGTAACCAAGCTTAGTGAGGCTATTACGGCTTTGGAGGAGCTTTAAACGCTGCCCGCGAGTTCACAATTTGCCCTCATCTAAGACACTCTCAAACCGACTAGCCAATTAGGTGCGCGAACTCCCGCTCAAGAAGCACCTGATCCCCCAGGTTTAACTCCACTAAACGCTTCAGATGCGTAGCGCTGTCCAGATCGATATATTCGCATTTAAAGCCCAGCCTGTGCGCTTCTATGTGCTTTAACTCAACAGCCATAACAATACCGGCCTGCCCTTCATCAAGGTGAATGATCACCTCACAAGGCTGGCTCAAAGGCACATCCCACCCCTTCGGTCGTTTGACCAGAACACCTTTCAGAGAAATATCCAACACCTCAGTTATCCACACACGCTCAAGGGCGTGCAACTCGCATGGGGCGTCGAAGCTTATGCGATGAAACTGTCGCTTTTCTGAGGTTTTGGTGGACAAGGGGCGGCTCCTTTTATCGTCGGCATCATCTAACATGACTATAGACCCTGAGGAGGTGCCGTTCCAGAGTAGTTCTGCTAAAGGGGAGGGATTACGAGAAGGCTCAACCCCCGCTTCCCGGCGCTAATAGGCCAGGAAACGAGGATAGCAAATCCTAACGGTGGTACTCCGGACTCAATTCAACAACAGCCTCAATGAACGCCTTGGCGTTATCAGGCTTCACTTCCGGAGTAATACCGTGCCCGAGGTTGAAGATATGACCCGGGCCTGAGCCGTAGCGACGCAGAATATCACCCACTTCCTGGCGAATCCGGGCCGGTGGCGCGTATAGCATGGTGGGGTCCATATTACCCTGTAGAGCCACACGATCGCCTACTCGAGCGCGGGCATCGCCAATGTCTGTGGTCCAGTCCAAACCAACGGCATCTGCACCCGTATCAGCGATAGACTCCAGCCACTGACCGCCGTTTTTGGTGAACAGAATCACCGGTACACGGCGCCCGTCGTTCTCACGGATCAGGTTATCTACAATCTTGCGCATGTAGCGCAGTGAAAACTCTTCATACGCCCAACTGCTCAGCACTCCGCCCCAGGTATCAAAAATCTGAACCGCCTGGGCACCTGCTTTAATTTGCCCGTTGAGATAATCAATGATCGCATCCGCAAGGTGGTCCAACAACTGATGCATAACCTCGGGCTCGCTGTACATCAACTTTTTGGCTTCGCGGAAGTCTTTGGAGCCGCTGCCTTCAACCATATAGGTTGCCAACGTCCAGGGGCTGCCAGAGAAACCAATCAGGGGCACGCTACCGTTGAGTGCACCACGGATGGTGGAAACCGCGTTCATCACATAATCGAGATCAACTTCTGCCTTAATCTTCGGCAGTGCATCCACATCCGCCTTGGAGCGAATGGTGTGCTTAAACTTGGGGCCTTCACCGGTTTCAAAATAAAGCCCAAGACCCAGCGCATCTGGAATAGTTAAAATATCCGAGAACAGAATTGCGGCATCCAGCGGAAAACGCTCGAGGGGCTGAAGGGTTACCTCACACGCCAGTGGTGTGTTTTTACACAAGCTAAGAAAGTCGCCGGCCTTTTCACGGGTAGCGCGATACTCAGGCAGATAACGGCCGGCCTGGCGCATCATCCATACCGGGGTACGATCAACAGGCTGGCGCATAAGGGCGCGCAGGAGGCGGTCATTCTTCAGCTCGGTCATAGGGCTTCCAGTCTCGTCTCTTTCAGATGGTCTTCAATGAATGGGAGCAATGATACCCCGTTTGCCACAATAAAAAAGGCCGGCTTACCCCTAGTAAACCGGCCCGCTGCCCGGAATGAATAGGTTTGTCAGATATCTAGATAATCCAGGATACCTTCGGCCGCCTGACGACCTTCCCAAATTGCGGTTACCACAAGATCCGAGCCACGCACCATATCACCGCCCGCAAAGATCTTGGGATTGCTGGTCTGGAAACCGTATTCCGATGACTCCGGGGCTGTCACTCGACCAGAATCGTCGGTGGTGATCGCAAGTTCTTCAAACCACTCGGCCGGGCTCGGGCGAAAGCCGAAGGCAACCAGCACAGCATCTGCAGGTATCACTTCCTCGCTGCCTGGAATTACCTCGGGGCGACGACGGCCGTTCTCATCCGGCTCACCAAGCTCGGTCGAGACCACCTTTATCCCTTCAACCTGGCTTTCACCAACAATCGCGATAGGCTGGCGATTGAAGAGGAATGTCACCCCCTCCTCCTTTGCGTTCGACACCTCACGGCGGGAGCCGGGCATATTGGCCTCGTCGCGGCGATAAGCGCAGGTCACGCTCTGGGCCTGCTGGCGAATTGAAGTACGGTTGCAGTCCATAGCGGTATCACCGCCACCCAGCACCACTACACGCTTACCTTTCAGATCAATGAAATCAGACGCGTCTTTTTCAAAGCCAAGCCGGCGGTTTACGTTAGACACCAGGAACGGCAGGGCATCGTGAACACCTGGCAGGTCTTCACCCGGAAAACCGCCCTTCATATAGGTGTAAGTGCCCATGCCCATGAACACGGCATCGTATTCGTCGAGCATGTCCTGTAGCTGAACGTCCTTACCTACTTCGGTGGACAGGCGAAACTCGACGCCCATTTCCTCGAAAACTTCCCGCCGCCGGGTCATCACGGACTTTTCCAGCTTGAATTCAGGAATGCCGAAGGTAAGCAAGCCGCCAATTTCCGGATAAATATCAAACACCACCGGCTTCACGCCGTTGCGCACTAGCACATCGGCGCAACCAAGGCCCGCCGGGCCGGCGCCGATCACCGCTACTTTCTTATCTGTCCATTTAACCTGCGACACATCCGGTTTCCAGCCCAAGGCGAAAGCCGTATCAGTGATGTACTTCTCCACAGAGCCAATGGTAACCGCCCCGAAGCCATCGTTTAGGGTGCAGGCGCCCTCGCATAAACGATCCTGCGGGCAAACTCGGCCACACACTTCAGGCAGCGAGTTGGTCTGGTGGCACAACTCGACGGCTTTCATTATGTTGCCTTCAGCAACCAGCTTCAGCCAGTTGGGGATGTAGTTGTGTACCGGGCATTTCCATTCACAATAGGGGTTGCCACACTCCAGACAGCGGTGGGACTGGGACGCGGCGTTATCGGCGGTATATGGGTGATAGATTTCTCCAAACTCTTTCTTACGCTTCTTCGCGGGAACCTTCTTCGGATCTACCCGCCCTACTTCCACAAACTGAAAATCGTTACTAAGTCGTTCTTTCATGTTGACGCTCTCATCATCTCAATTTCGACAAGGGCTGCGTCTACCGGCAACCCTGAACCCTCGCAAGTAATCAAACTCAACGCACTGAGCTTATTCAGGGCGCGCACGAGTACTTGCCAATAGACTGCCCAAGCTCGCAGCTTTGGGTTTTACCAGCCAAAATCGACCAATATAGTCGTCGAAATCTTCAAGGATACGCTCAGCCCAGGCGCTGCTGGTTTCCGAGATATGCTCTCGAATCACACTGCGCAGATGGTTGCGGTACGCTTCCATTTCTTCTCGGGAAATACGCTGAATCTCCACCAATTCGTGGTTGTATTTATCAACAAACGTGTTGTCCATATCCAGCACATAGGCAAACCCACCGGTCATACCGGCACCAAAGTTGGCTCCGGTGGCCCCAAGCACCGTTACCAGCCCGCCAGTCATATACTCACAGCAGTGATCGCCCGCGCCCTCAACCACAGAGTGGGCGCCAGAGTTGCGAACAGCGAAGCGTTCGCCCGCAGTGCCCGCCGCAAATAGTTTGCCGCCAGTGGCGCCGTACAGACAGGTGTTGCCAACAATTGCCGTTTCCTGGGTGTTAAAAGCACTGCCACGGGGCGGCTTAACCACGAGCTTGCCGCCGGTCATGCCTTTACCCACATAATCGTTGGCGTCACCCTCAAGAATCAGGTTAAGCCCACCAACGTTCCACACGCCAAAGCTCTGGCCGGCAGTGCCCACAAGATCCAATGTGATAGGTGCATCTGCCATGCCTTGGTTTCCGTGCTTCGCAGCAATTTCGCCAGAAAGGCGGGCACCAATTGAGCGATCGCAATTAGTCACCCGGTAATTCCAGGCGCCCCCAGTCTTGCCCTCGATGGCAGGCGAGATCACCGTGAGCATGTCTTCCGCCAGCCTGCCCTGGTCGAACGGCAGGTTACGTTCAACCTGGCAGGTTTGAGGCTTGTCCGCAGGAATATGATCGTTGGATAGCAGCCGCGTCAGATCCAGCTTTTTCTGTCGTTCTGTATCGCCTGGCAGGCGCACAAGAAGATCAACACGCCCGACAAGCTCTTCCAGGGTGCGAACGCCCAACACGGCCATCCACTCTCGGGTTTCCTCCGCCACAAAGCGGAAAAAATTCATGGCCTTTACTGCCGTGCCTGTGAAGTATTCTTCACGGAGGTGCTCGTTTTGAGTCGCCACACCCGTCGCACAGTTGTTCAGATGGCAGATACGCAAGAACTTGCAGCCCAGCGATACCATCGGTGTGGTACCAAAACCAAAGCTCTCCGCGCCCAAAATGGCGGCTTTCACAACATCCAATCCGGTTTTGATGCCGCCATCGGTTTGCAGGCGTATCTTTCCACGTAAGTCATTGGCACGTAACGCCTGTTGGGTTTCGGTTAGCCCGAGCTCCCACGGCGAACCCGCATAGCGAATAGATGCCAACGGGCTTGCCGCCGTGCCCCCATCGTAGCCAGAGATGGTAATCAAATCCGCATACGCCTTTGCGACACCCGCCGCAATCGTGCCGACGCCGGGCTCAGAGACCAGCTTTACCGATACCAGAGCTTTCGGGTTGACCTGTTTGAGATCAAAAATCAGCTGGGCCAGATCTTCAATGGAGTAGATATCGTGGTGCGGCGGCGGAGAAATCAGGGTGACGCCAGGCACCGAGTAACGCAGGCGTGCAATCAGGGTATTCACCTTGCTGCCTGGCAACTGACCGCCCTCGCCGGGCTTGGCACCCTGAGCCACCTTGATTTGCATCACATCGGCACTGCGCAGATATTCCGCCGTGACACCAAAGCGACCGGATGCTACCTGCTTGATTTTGGACCGCTTTACGGTGCCATGGCGGGCTGGGTCTTCACCGCCCTCACCTGAGTTGGAACGCCCCCCCAGCGTGTTCATGGCAACGGCAAGTGCCTCGTGAGCCTCCGGTGATAGAGCCCCCAACGACATGGCAGCAGAGTCGAACCGAGGAAAAATCTGCTCCACCGGCTCAACCTCAGAAACATCAATTGCGCTGATACCGTCGCGAAAGCCGAACAAATCCCTCAGCGTGGCTACCGGGCGCTCGTTCACTAAAGCCGCGTACTCTTTGTAATGACCGTAATCCCCTGAGGTCACCGCATCTTGCAACTTGCCTACCACATCGGGATTAAACGCGTGGTATTCCTGCCCGTGCATATATTTCAGCAAACCGCCCAGAGCAATGGGTTTACGCGGCTTCCAGGCAACAGCCGCCAGCTGTTCCTGATCCTGCTGAAAGTCCACAAACCCGGCGCCCTGAACGCGACAGGGCACGCCCTTGAAGCACAGATTGGCAACGTCGTCCGCAAGGCCAATCGCTTCGAATAGCTGGGCCCCGCGGTAAGAAGTGATGGTGGAGATACCCATCTTGGATAGAATCTTCAGCAGCCCCTTATTGATGCCTTTGCGGTAATTATTCTTCGCCTCGATGGGATTCATCGACAATTCGCCGGTACGAATTAAATCGTTCAACACCTGATAGGCCAAATACGGGTAGACCGCCGTGGCCCCGAAGCCGAACAGCACCGCAAAATGATGGGGATCCCTGGCCCAGCCTGTCTCGACGATGATATTGGAATCACACCGCAAACGTTTTTCTGATAGGTGATGGTGAACCGCTCCGGTTGCCATCAAAGAACTCACGGGCAGTTCGCCCTGTTTTAAATCCTTATCTGAGAGGACTAGCAATACTTTGCCGCTGCGAACCGCTTGTTCAGCCTCATCGCAAACACGACGAATGGCCTGTTCAAGCCCCTCCTCCGGAAGGTAACCCATGGAAACCCTGGCAACCGAAAAACCCGGGCGCTCGTTGTTAGCAATCCGGAGAAATTTGGCCGGCGACAGTACCGGCGTGGTCAGGATAATCCTGTCTGCGTGCTCGGCAGTTTCCTCAAAAACGTTGCGCTCTGCGCCCAAGCATGTTTCCAGCGACATCACGATCGCTTCGCGCAGAGGATCAATTGCCGGGTTGGTTACTTGGGCAAATTTCTGGCGAAAATAATCCGCAACATGGCGCACTTTGCTGGACAACACCGCCATGGGCGTGTCGTCCCCCATGGAGCCAACAGCCTCTTGGCCATCTTCTGCCAGCGGGCGCAAAATCTGATCACGCTCTTCGTAGGACACCAGGAACATCTTCTGGTGCACCAAAAGCTCATCTGCATCCATCAGCCGGAAATCGGGCGTTTCCTGGTTCAGGGTTGTTTCCACTCGCAGCGCGTTTTCACGCAGCCAGCGCTTGTAGGGTTTTGAGGTTTTAAGCCGTTGATCGATATCCCGAGTGTGCAACACCTCACCCGTTTCGGTATCAATAGCCAGCATCTGCCCGGGCCCAACACGGCCTTTCGCGACCACATCTGCTGACTGATAACTGTATGTGCCAATTTCCGACGCCAGGGTAATAAAATCATCTTTGGTAACCACCCAGCGAGCGGGTCTCAGGCCATTGCGGTCCAGCATGCAAACAGCGTAACGACCATCTGACATAACCAATCCTGCAGGGCCATCCCAGGGCTCCATGTGCATGGAGTTATATTCGTAGAATGCCCGGAGGTCAGAGTCCATGGTGTCGACATTCTGCCAAGCCGGTGGGATCATCATTCGCGCAGCGCGAAACAAATCCACACCCCCTGCCAGCAGGATTTCCAGCATGTTATCCATACTGGAAGAGTCGGAACCCGCCAGGTTAACCAACGGCTGCAACGTTTGCAGATCCGGCAGGTTCGGGGAGCTGAATTTGGCCGCCCGTGCTATGGCCCAGTTACGGTTGCCGTCAATGGTGTTTATTTCGCCGTTATGAGCCAAATAACGAAACGGCTGAGCCAACGGCCAGCGTGGCATAGTGTTGGTGGAGAAGCGTTGATGGAATACGCAGATGGCAGTTGCGAAATTCGGGTCGCCCAAATCCTTATAAAAGTTTGCCAGATCCGCCGGCATCATCAAGCCTTTATAGGCGAGCGTGCGATGGGAAAGGCTGCAAATATAAAACTCAGGATCATCCGCCATATCCCGCTCGGCATGGCGGCGCCCAATAAACAGGCTGATAGCAAACTCTTGCTCGGTCTTGGTGGCGGGCGTTACGAACACCTGCTCTATAAGCGGCACACTGTCTAAAGCTATAGGCCCTAGGCAGCTGTCATCAACCGGCACTGCACGCCAACCCATAACGTCGAGGCCCTGCTCAGCCAGTCGGTTTTCAAGCGCGGCCCGCCCGTGAGCAGCGTTGCTTGGGTCCGGGTTGAGGAACACTTGGCCGACAGCAAACAACTCACCAGGCTCTTGGCCAAACGCGGCTTTTGCCGCTTTTTTCAGGAAGGCGTCAGGGCTTTGAACCAGCAGACCGCAACCGTCACCGGTTTTCCCATCTGCAGCAATGCCGCCACGGTGAGTCATGCAGGTGAGCGACTCGATAGCAGTCTTTAGCAACTTGTGGCTGACCTCGCCCTTCATGTGGGCGATTAATCCAAATCCGCAATTGTCTTTGAATTCGTCGGGATGATACAGACCTGATTTCATAAGCGCCCTCTTGCATATAAATGCATTTTTACCAACAGCCTACGCACCAAAACAGTGCGAAAAACCAACCGGCATTAAAAAAATGGGCGAATGACTATACACACGTATAAATACGCACTCAATTAGATTTGACAATAATTTTTGGGGAGGGTTCCACGGAAGAAAACCCTGCTCGATACGAAACAGGGAGTTACCACGCATTTACTGTTTTTCTATCTGATCACAAGGCTTCTGTTGTACGCACCCAGGGCGTGCGCGAAACCAGTGCATCAGGAAGGCGGGACGCTGCTTTTTGGGCTTCTTCCTTAGAGGAATAGTCCCCATAAAACACCATAAACCAGGGTTCGCCCTTACGCGTTCCCATGGTGTAAACCATTTCACCCAATGACGGGTAGCCGGAAATAACGTTCAGCGCTGTCTGCTCCAGGTTTCCGGCTACCAACTGAATCGTCCAGCCTTGGCTGCGGCTGCGTAACTGCTCAACGCCCACGTACTTGCTGGCATTTTTTGGAATGAAGCTCGGCTCAGGCTCAGGCTCAGGCTCAGGCTCAGGCTCAGGCTCAGGCTCAGGCTCAGGCTCAGGCTCAGGCTCAGGCTCAGGCTCAG
>NZ_JBQDKB010000010.1:0-8271 GCF_052094685.1 Marinobacter sp. | reverse complement strand
GGCTCAGGCTCAGGCTCAGGCTCAGGCTCAGGCTCAGGCTCAGGCTCAGGCTCAGAAACAGGATCCGGAGGGGCCGTAAAGTCTGTCAATGGCGGAGGTGTTTCGTTTGGCGCCTCGTCTTCTGGCATACGGGGGCCGATGGTTATGCTCTTACGTACAGGCTCGGTTTCGGGAGCCGTGTCCCGCTCCAGCGCGACTGTCTCATCGTACTGCTGAGACACAAACCACCAAGAGCCCCCCAAAAGCACAAGTGCCAATGCAGGCAGGCGAAGCTGCTTAAAATTAAGCACCGGCGAACGCTTCCGCTTCGAAGCACCGGAAACAATGTCCAACCAGATACCAGGAGTCACTCTTTTCAGCCGGGAAAAACTTCCCTGACTGAGGTCGTATATTCTATCAAGCCGGGACGGACTTAGGAGTTCATTCACCTTACCGCCTGCTTTGTGCACTCGCGGCTCAAGGTAAGAGAACACCTCTTCTCTGGTAAGCGGGCGCAAGTGAACCTGGTGAACAGATACCGATGAATCCTCAAGACCCAGAAGCGTGACGAGGCGATCCTCGCCAACAAATACCGGAACCGCTGCCTTGGCACGATCGGCGGCGAGAAACCCCTCAAGGATTAGCCTGAGCAGCTCAGGAGGCGCTCGGTCGGCATCGTCAATGAGCAACACCATGCGCTGACCCTTGGCAACCCTGCTTTCAGTCCACCGAAAAAAACGATAAACGGCTTCACGAGAGTTGTCATCCGGGCTAACACCAGAGCGGGCTACCTGCTTAAGGTCTCTTGCCAAGGCACTGGAGCTTGTCATGGCGGCTGCAGACAGACGGTGAAAACCTAACCGTGATGATTCACTGCGCACTAACTCTGCCAGCAATCGACTTTTACCTGAGCCTGGGGCACCGGTGAGCAGCAGCGCCATATCTCCAAACCCACAAAGATGGCGGAGTGCTTCCAAGGCGTGATGACGCATGCCATCCGGAAAGAAGGGTAGATCCATTTCCAGCGGGTTATCTCTCAAACCGTATCGTTGCTGTAGCCTAGGGAACAACCCTCCACCATCCAGGCTGTTGAAGCTGTCGTCAGTCACAAAAAAATCCTGCCGTTCAATGTTACAACCTCTGCTCAGCTTTCCTGCTGACAAAACGCCTCTAGTGTTGCCATGAGGTTCTCCGGAGAAGCCCCCGATGTAACCACAGCATCGCCTACGGAACGAAGCAATACTAACCTCAACCTACCGTCGATGTTCTTCTTATCCACGGCCATCAGGCTCATGAAATCCGCAGGCATCATTTCTACTGGAGGTCGTAAAGGCAAACTCGCCCTACGAACAATGCGCACGATACGATCGTAATCCGCCGAACTTATCAAATCTTCCCGGGCCGACAGGTCGGCGGCCATGATCATGCCCGTGCCCACTGCCTCTCCATGCAACCAGTTGCCGTAGCCGGCGAAGGTCTCGATGGCGTGACCAAATGTATGCCCAAGGTTCAGGGTAGCCCGGAGCCCGTTCTCGCGCTCATCCTGCGCCACAACATCTGCCTTGCAAGCGCATGAGCGCAATATCGCTTCCGCCAGAGCTTTGCTGTCACAAGCTACCAGCGGCTCAATTGTCTCTTCCAACCAGCCCAGGAAGGCTGTATCCCGGATCAAGCCGTACTTGATAACCTCAGCCAGCCCAGCAGACACCTCCCTCGGCGGCAGAGACTGAAGGGTGTCGGTATCAATCATCACCACTTCTGGCTGATGGAAAGCCCCGACCATATTCTTGCCGAGTGGGTGGTTAATACCGGTTTTACCACCCACGGACGAATCAACCTGAGACAGTAACGTGGTTGGAATTTGTATGAATGGCACGCCGCGCTGGTAAGACGCAGCAGCAAACCCTGTCATATCGCCAACAACACCACCACCCAATGCGACCAGCGTGGTTTTTCGGGTATGTTGCTTCTCCAACAAGGCATCAAAAATCAGATTCAGTGTCTGCCAGTTTTTATGGTTTTCACCATCCGGCAGCACAACCGTATCCACCTCCTTGCCAGGAAAGCTGGCCTTGACCTGCCCCAAATACAAAGGGCCCACCACATCGTTGGTCACGATCATTACTTGGGAACCACCAACGTAATCAGAAAGGTCGTACCCTCCTAACATACCTTCGCCGATCATAATGGGGTAACTGCGCTCTCCCAGATCTACCGGAAGCTCATGAAGCAGGTTATACATGGTTACGGCCTTCCTTTCTCACCTGTCTTTGTTGTCGCGGGGTTTTCGGGTTTACGCGATTCACAAGCTGACGCACCACAAGCCGGGGACTTTTGCGATCTGTGAACATAATAATATCAGCAAGTTCGGTATACAGAGGGTCTCTAATGGCAAACAGTCTACGCAAAACACCTTCGGGATCGTCGTTCTGCAGTAAAGGGCGATTGCGATCTTTGCGCGTGCGCTCCACCTGCTGCTCTATCGACGTACGCAGGTAGATAACCACCGAATCTTTTTTCAATAGCGGGTGGTTTTCGGTACACATTACCGCCCCACCACCTGTGGCTAAAACAGTCTCGGGCTGCGCAGACAGCTCGTTCAGCATCGCTGTTTCACGCTGACGGAACCCTGCTTCGCCTTCAACATCGAATATCCAGGGAATGTTTGCCCCACAACGCTCTTCAATGATCCGGTCAGAATCAAGAAAACGGTACCCCAACTCTCGGGCAAGCATCCGGCCAATCGTACTTTTACCGGCGCCCATTGGGCCAACCAAGACAACGCGTTTGGGCAAAGACATAACTTCCGCTCAATAATGTTCAGGCGGGTGAGAATATCACAGGGCTACAGATTGCATAAGCTTCGGCGTTAGCATCACGGAACCTACAGACACAAAAAAGCCGCCGGTTTAACGCGGCGGCTTTGCTGCTGGCTCTGTTACTGAATCAGGTCGTTCCTGATGATCTTCGGTGTGATGAAGATCAGCAGCTCACTGCGCTCATTAATTTTCTCGGTGCGCTTAAACAGGCGTCCAAGGTAAGGAATGTCCCCAAGGAACGGAGTTTTAGTGGTTTGAGTGGCGACTTCTGATTGGAAAATACCACCCAGAACCACTGTTTCACCATTGCCAACCAATACCTGCGTGGTTACTTCGTTGGTGTTGATGGAAGGAATCCCCCCTGTTACTTCGCCACGGGAGTCCTGATTAACCATCAGATCCATGATGATCTTGTCATCTGGTGTGATCTGCGGCGTCACTTCCAAAGACAGCACGGCTTCTTTGAATGATACCGACGTCGCACCACTGGAAGAGGCCTCCTGATATGGAATCTCTTCACCCGATTTGATGGAGGCTGTCTGGCGATCTGCGGTTACCACTCGCGGCTGCGAGACAACTTCTGCTTGGCCGTCGGTTTCAAGCGCTGACAACTCAAGATCTACCAAGAAGTTGTCGCTGCCCCAGCCTATAGCGAATGAAGAAGCACCTTCACCAGTTACACCAAGATCAACTCCCAGCGCGCCCGGGAACGTAATGCCACCCGTGCCACCACCTGCGGCATCGCGTGCCTCTCCTACAGCTTCTTGAGATCCGCCAAAAGAAAATACGTTGTCTCCACTAACATCGTAGCCTGCACCACCCCAGCGCACTCCCAGGTTTTCCGCCACATTAGTCTGCGCGCGCACAATGCGGGCTTCGATAGATACCTGGCGCACCGGCACGTCCCAAGTAGACACCAGACGACGAATCTCCTCCAGTTTATCCGTGCTTTCACGAACGCTAATAGTGTTGGTGCGCACATCCGAGGATACAAAACCACGATCAGAGATAAGTTCTTTGTCTTCCTTGATCAGCCCAACAATATCGGCAGCTTTGGCGTAGTTGACCTGAATGATATCCAACCGAACCGGTGCAAGCTCTGCAATTTGCTTGGTGGTTTCAAGCTCAAGCTTCTCACGGGCGGCGATTTCATCAGCCGGCGCAACCAGCAAAACGTTACCAATCTGGCGTTTATCTAACCCCTTGGTTTTAAGAATAAGATCCAGAGCCTGATCCCAAGGAACGTTCTGCAAGCGCAGAGTGATGCTGCCGCCTACCGTGTCACTCGCTACCAGGTTCAGCCCGGTAAAGTCTGCTATAAGCTGCAGTACGGAGCGCACTTCAATATCCTGAAAGTTCAGGGAGAGCTTTTCACCAGAGTAGGGGAACTTCTGTTCGCGACGTGATTCAGCTTCCTCTTCAGTAAGCTTTTCGACACTCACTGTGAACTGGCTTCCAGATTGATAAGCAATGTAGTCGTAATTGCCCTCGGGGCGAATTTCCACCACCGCGTTGCCATCCTCAACAAAGGTATCAATACGGCTTACCGGTGTTGCGAAGTCGGTGACATCAAGGCGACGGCGCAGATCAACTGGTACCGAGATACCATCCATAGTGAGACGAATCTTGCCGCCCAACTCAGACAAATCTACCGGCGTTCTAGGGCTGCCGAGATCTACGATGACACGGCCTTCGCCGTTATTACCGCGGCGAAAATCGACGCCTGCTAGCGTATCGGCTGCAGGGGCCGATTGCATGGCCTCGGCTGATCCAGACGAAGCAGTTGCAACCGGTGCCGCCCCGGAATCACCACCAATAGTCATCACAAGAGAGTCGTTATTCCGAACCGTCTCGTAAGGCGCAAGCTCAATCAAATTAAAGATCAAACGGGTGCGGTCCTTTGTCTCTACCACGGTCATGCTCTGGGCATTACCCGACCCAAGCGGAATACTCCGACTGTTAAGCCCACTGGTGGTGTCGCGCAAATCCACCGCAATACGCGCTGGGCGCTCGATGGTGTAACCCGATGGTTCGGGCGGCTGACCATCAAACTTAAGAGTCACTTCCAGACGCTCTCCCGGTAGCGACGAAAACGACACGTCTTCCAACGTGACCGCATTGGCCAGGCCGGATAACAACCCAAAAGCAACTACGCTGACGTATACATTGAGTTTTCTGAACATCGCTAGCCTCGACCCTAAACTTTTTTGTATATGCATGTTTCTTTCAATCTTCATCCAGCCGCTCCTTAGCCTGCGCCCTCGTCCAGGGTCAGAGAGCGAGGACGCTCTACCCAACCACCCCGGCCATTAGGAACGATCTCGATTAGTTCGATCCGGGTTTCACTCACACCAATAATACGGCCATAGCTCTGCCCGATGAAATTCCCGGAACGCACCCGGTGAATACCGCCAGAATCATCCCGGATTAGCGCAAATAGATTTCCTGACACCCCCTGGAGCGTACCCACCATACCGAGACTCTTGAGATCAAAATTCTCAAGCACCTCTTTTGGCCGATCCAGATTAGGCTCAACATCACTGACCGGCTTTTCATCAACCATCGTCAGCTGAACATCGATTGGCACCTCAAACGGTGCCCGTCTGTCTGCCGCCGAATAACTGAATGCCTCGTAAGCACTGAACTCAGGCAATGGCTCAACATGCCCCCGAGGCTTGGCTCGGGTGTCTGCCATAAACTTGTCCAGATCGGAAAAACCGCTGCCCTGGGAGCAGGCTGTCAGGAGTGACACCAGACAAACACCCAGCCAGGCTCTTCCCGCATGCTTTGCTGCCATGCTCATTCTCCAGCCCGGTAGCGGTATGTACGGGCAACAACCTGCATATCAAGTTGCTCGCCGTCTCCGCCAGTTGGTTTAATGGTTAAATCGTGCAGGGTTACGATCCTTGGAAGGCTTGCCACACTGCTCACAAACGATGCCAGCTCATGATACGAGCCTGACACTCGGATATTGATCGGCAATTCGGAATAGAAGTCGCGCT
Source organism: Marinobacter sp. (assembly GCF_052094685.1). GTDB lineage: Bacteria > Pseudomonadota > Gammaproteobacteria > Pseudomonadales > Oleiphilaceae > Marinobacter. The sequence continues at coordinate 2,471 of NZ_JBQDKB010000010.1, read as the reverse complement.
TTTGCTCAGACTGAAGTTTTACTTCCTGAAGCGCCAAACCGCTACCCAGAGCTGTATTGGTAATATCCTCAAGCAGCCCTGGAACTTCTGTTTCACTCGGCAATTGTCGCACCAGCGCACCGAACGTTTCTTCCATCTCCACCATCTGCGCTTTGAAAACCTCCAGGTTTGCCACCCGATAGGCTTTTTGCTCGTACTTTGTGCGCAGATCTTGCTCGGTCTTTTCAACTCGGTCGAGCTGAACATACTGATCCTTTATAAAGAACCAGTAGCCGCCGCCAAGAATCAAGCCGAATATAAGCAGGACAACAATGGCCTTGATGGGCGCCGGCCAGATGCCAGCATTGTTTACATCAAGATCGTTGATATCAAATTCATTGAGGCTTTTAAGTGAGTCCGCGAGGCTCATTACTTATCCTCCCCTTCGGGCTCTGGTGTTTTTTGTTTAACAGTCATGGTGAACTGGCTGTAGCCAGCCCGCCGACTGTCCGCCGCCGATACATTTGACAGGTTCGGGCTGGTGAACCAGTCGGATTCATCAAACTGTCGCATCAGGTTTGATACGCGGCTATTCGATTCCGCCATACCAACAATGCTTACCTGATCACCCGACTTCTTCAAATCTGTATAAAAAAGTCCGTCCGGCAGAGTGCGCACCAACTCATCAAACGCGCGAACGATCACAGGACGTTTGCCCTGCAAATCTTGAATAACCTTCATGCGAGCCAGCAGTTCGTCGCGTTTGCTCTTGAGGCTTTCAATCTCACGAATCTGTTCATCCAATTTTTTGGTGGCAGATTCGATGTATGCGTTCCGGGATTGCTGATACGCAATGCCGCTGTCTAAATCTGAACTCCAGAGGAAGGTAAGGCCGGCAGCAATAATAGCGGCACCTAGAATCATCACTACAAACTGCTTTTGCTTTTCTGCGCGGAGTTCTTCGCGCCAAGGCCTGAGGTTGATCGTTGCCATCAGTCGAAGCTCCTCATTGCCAAGCCACACGCGACCATCAGCGAGGGAGCATCGTTGCCCAATGCCGATGCGTTAACCCGCGAGCCTACTGCCATCTCTGCAAAAGGATTCGCGACCAGTGTCGGCGTTCCTGTTTTCTCCTCCACCATTTCTGTCAGCCCCTGAATCGAAGCCGTACCACCGGCAAGCACTACGTAGTCCACCGCATTGTATTGACTGGCTCCGAAAAAGAACTGGAGCGCGCGCGCTACCTGCTGAACAACGGCTTCCCGGAACGGCGTAAGTACTTCCGATTCGTAATCATCCGGCAGCCCGCCTTGCTTCTTTGCAAGACCAGCTTCTTCAACAGACAAACCATAACGGCGCTGGATCTCTTCAGTAAGCTGTTTGCCACCAAAAATCTGCTCTCGGGTGTAAACCGTCTTACCCTCTGCGAGCACGCTCAGGGTTGTCATGGTCGCGCCAACATCAACAACGGCCACCACCAAATCTTCGCCCTGAGAGTCAAGCTGGGACTCAATCAACGCGTAAGCGCGCTCGAGGGCGTAGGCTTCCACATCCACAATTTTGGTGTTTAGAGAGGCAATCTCAAGCGCATCCTCCCGGATATCGACGTTCTCTTTACGGCATGCCGCCAAGAGCACATCTACCTGATCTGGATTCGTTTCTGAGGGGCCCTGCACCTCAAAATCAATCGCAACCTCATCAAGCGGATACGGAATGTATTGATCTGCCTCCAGAGCGATTTGATCTTCCATCTCAAATTCGTTGAGGCCGCCATCCATTTGGATGAGTTTTGTGATCACAGCGGAGCCAGACACGGCCACTGCCACATGCTTGAGGCTGGTGCGTGATTTCGAAGCCACCCGTTTGAGAACTTCGCCAACGGCTTCTACGTCTGTGATATTTTTTTCGACCACAGAGTTAGCCGGCAACGGCTCAACGGCGTAGCTCTCGACCTTATATCGGTCGCCTTGCTTCGACAGCTCGAGGAGCTTGACGGAGCTTGAGCTTATATCTACGCCCAATACTGCACTGGATTTCTTTCCGAACAATCCGAACACGCGCTCACCCTATACCTGGTTAGATGCACCCGGCTATATGTCTTATGTGTTTTTTATTTAAGAGAATTTCTTCAATATTCCGTCTACAATGTTCGCTCTCCTTCAAATGAGAACGATTGCAGCGGTGAAGCGACTCATCCTTCCTAAAGCAATTTCTCAAATGATAGACCTATATCCAACAGTTGTCAGAAAAAAATGTCCCATTTGTTGCGTACTTCTCGCCTTTTTGCATGGTTATTTCTCACCGGACTGAGTGTCGCCGTTATCGTCGGCTCAGGCTTCTATCTTTACCTTCGTCCGGGTCTTCCTCCCGTAGATCAGCTACTGGACATAAAACTCCAGACACCACTACGGGTATATAGCAAAGACAACAGATTAATAGCAGAATTCGGTGAAAAGAGAAGGGCACCGATCACAATCGAACAGATCCCAACA
>NZ_JBQDKB010000009.1:0-69905 GCF_052094685.1 Marinobacter sp. | reverse complement strand
TGCTCAGGTCGGAGGCAAGTATGTCCAGAGTTTGTCAGGTAACCGGTAAGCGTCCGGTTTCCGGTAACAATGTATCCCACGCGATGAACCACACCCGTCGTCGCTTTCTGCCTAACCTGCAAAGCAAGCGCTTTTGGGTTGAGTCTGAAAAGCGTTTCGTAAGGCTGCGCACGTCTACCAAAGGTATGCGCATCATCGATAAAAAAGGTATTGACGCTGTACTGGCCGATCTTCGTGCCCGCGGCGAGAAAGTATAAGGAGCCGCATCATGCGCGAAAAAATTAAGCTGGTATCTTCAGCAGGCACGGGTCACTTCTACACGACCAAAAAGAACAAGCGTAACACTCCGGAAAAAATCGAGATCAAAAAGTATGATCCGGTTGTCCGTAAGCACGTTGCGTACAAGGAAGCCAAGATCAAATAATTATTGATCTTGTGCTCACAAAAAAACCCGGCAATTTGCCGGGTTTTTTTGTGAGCGCTTTTCATGAATGCTTTAGAATTTTGTCAAATACCCATCCGGCAAAGCTATATCCATGGCAATGGGCAAGTGATCTGACATGGGATAGCTTACAACCTCTGACCGATTAACCTGCAGACTTGGGCTTACCAGAATGTGATCCAGGGCTTTCTCAGGGCGCCAGCTCGGAAAGCTGTGGGCGGTATCTGGCAGCGGTACCAGATTCGTTTCCTTAAGTGGCGTACGGGTCAGCAATTCCTCGGCGTGATTGTTCATATCCCCCATCAGAACCACGTGCCGATACGTTGAAATCAGCTCACTGACAAAGCCCAATTGACGCTGCTGCGCCGACTTGCTTAAAGACAAGTGCATCAACACGAGCACCAGAGGGTCCTCCTCAGTGCCATAACGGGCAACAATAGCGCCCCGCCCCGGGATCAGCCCTGGCAACTTGTACTCCTTCACATCCAGCGGTCGAAACCGGCTGAGTAAGCCGTTGCTGTGCTGGGCAAACTGCCCCAGATTTCGATTTAGCTGTTGATGCCAGTACGGGATCCCCGCCGCCTCGGCAAGGTACTGCACCTGATTGATATGCCCACTTCGCAGACTTCCGCCATCACACTCCTGCAAAGCAACAACATCATAATTGCTGAGCAAAGAGGCGATACGATCCAGGTTCTGAATACGGTTACGATGGGGAAGAAAATGCTGCCAGCTACGAGTGACATAGTGGCGATATGAAGAGGTATTGATACCCACTTGTATATTAAAGGTCAGCAGGCGGAGATGGCGCTTGGGCTCAAACGCAGGCACGTGCTCAAGGCCCGAGTTCGAGCCTTTCGACTCGTCCCGGGCGCTGATGATGCCATCCAACTGCTTTCGGAAACGCTTATACATAATCGGTACGCTGCCCTACCCCGGGTGACAACACTGCAAGTGAAAAGCCACCCGGAGCATGACTTTATTTATTCGCAGCGTGCTCTTGCTCTACAAGATAATCCACAACCTCTAGCATGGCTTCAAGGCTACCGGCCAAGGAAGCGCTAACCGTGTACTTGCCATTTACCAGCATAGTCGGAGTGCCGGTAATACGCGCGCCCCGAATTTTCGACTGTGCCTGCTGCATACGCGCATTCACACCAAAGCCATTGAAATTATTTAGGAATTTATCATGATCGACATCGTAATTGGCAACAAAATCAGCCAAAGACTCGCCGTCGTTAAGCGGCTGGTGCTGACCTGCCAAGGCCTCAAATAGAGCATCGTGCACCTTATCCAGGGAGTTCATGGCTTCAAGCGCATAGAACGCCCGTGCGTGAGGCTCCCAGGAGCGACCCAGAGCTGCAGGAATCCGCACATAGTCTACGTAATCTGGAGCCTTGGCTTCCCAGCTCTCCGCCAGCGGCTTGAAGTTGTAGCAGTGCGGGCAGCCATACCAAAACACTTCTGCCACCTCAACGCGTGAATCGTCGCCTGTGCGCACCGGAGTGTTCAGCTTCTTGTAATGAGTTCCTTCTTTCCAGTCGGCTGCACTGGCCTGACCGAATACCGCCAAGGCAGCTAACAGCAGTACGCTTGTTCTGAGCGCTCGAAACATGAAATATCTCCAGATTTTTTAAATGTCGTTATAAGGGAATTATGACCTGCCGAACTTGAAAAGTTCCACTGTTCACGCATTACAGGATCGAAAGACAAAAAACCCCGCTTCAGGCGGGGTTTTTCAGGTACCAAATTACCGAATCAGTTCAGACCGGAAATATAACTGGCAACAGCCTCAATTTCTGCATCGGTCAATCTGGACGTAACGTCCATCATAATCTGAGCGTTAGAGCCATTCGCCCGAGTGCCTGCACGGTAGGCTTCTAACTGCTTGACCAGGTATTCGGCGTTTTGCCCACCGAGGTGCGGATACCCTGCGGGCGCGTTACCTTTGCCCTGCGGGTTATGACAACCTGCACAGGCCGGAACGCCAGAGGCCATGTTACCGCCCCGATATAACGCAGCGCCCTTCTCTACCAGCTCTGGATCCGCCTGGCTTACAACCATATCCTGCTTAGCAAAATACGCGGCCAGATCCTGAAGATCCTGATCGGACTTACCGTCAAGCTGGCCGGTCATTTCCGGTATGGAGCGGGCATCTTCCTGAATGGCCACTAGCTGGTTATACAGGTATCTTTCACCCAGCCCGGAAAGCTTAGGGTAAGCACCCATAATCGGCTTTGCCCCAGCAGGCCCATGACACGCCTGACAGGCCACTGCATTCTCTTTGCCCGCTTCAGGATCCCCTGCTCCGTGCGCCATAGCTGTCAGGCCAACGCCGAAAACAAACCCTGCGATCAGTTTCTTCATGCTCGCTCCGCTTCTCTCATCTCGATAATATTTTGTTTGCAGCCGGCAGGCGCTGTTCAGTCAGGCTAAAAACCAAGGCTGACAGCGGTTACGCCAAGCGTACCGCCCGGAATTGGTGTAGCATTATACATTAATCCCTGATAACTGAAATCCAAAGGAAAGCCAACCGCTGTGGACCCTGATCTGACTCAAAAAAGCATCTCATTTAACAGCGCCCGTTTCTTGGTCAGCGCCCCCCGGCTTGAAGACTGCCCACTAGACATAGGCGCTGAAGTGGCCTTTGCCGGGCGTTCGAACGCTGGAAAGTCTAGCGCCATGAACGCAATTACCGCAAATGGCAAGTTGGCTCGTACCAGTAAAACACCCGGACGCACGCGCTTAATCAACTTTTTTTCCTTAAACCGAGAGAACACTCGGTTGGTAGACCTGCCTGGGTATGGCTACGCGAAGGTATCCCGGGACATGAAAGATGACTGGCAAAAGCATCTGGGGCAATACCTGAACGATCGTCAGTGCCTGCGCGGCCTGGTTTTGGTGATGGATATCCGCCACCCACTCACTGAGTTCGATCAGATGATGGTGGAATGGTGTCAGCATAACAAGCTGCCACTGATGATCCTGGCCACCAAGGCAGACAAACTAAAATTCGGACAAGCAAAAACCAGCATGCTGGAAATCACCCGAAAGCTTGAGGAATTTACCTGTGTCGAGCATCTGATCATGTTCTCATCAACCTCTAAGCGCGGCGTTGATGAGTGTCGGACGGCACTAACAAATTGGCTGGAAGACTCTGCAGAAAACCTGTAAAGGCACAAAAAAACCGGCCTGAAAAAACGGGCCGGTAAAACGTCAGGGTTTGCGACGTGCTAAAACCTGAGAACTCACTCAGGAGGCGCCGGAAATGTCCGGATTGCCAGCGCCACTCACTCTGACAGCCTCGTCCGTCAAAGGTTCCAAACCCATCCAGATTTAGACCCTCCTTACATATAACGGCCAGCGACGCACTCAACTTACCGTGGCATCGCATGCCTCTTCAGGCTCTGGCATTGTTGGACGGTACCGCTCTCGCAGGTCCATAACCTGCTCACGATAAGCCGGCATCAGGTAAGGAATCTCCAGTGTCAGCACCTGGTATATACCCTGCTTCAGTTCCCGAAGTGTCAGGCTGGCAGAAGCCTGGGCCGCATGAGCGGTTTTCAAAAACGCCATCCAGTTGGTGATCACCATCCAGACATTCAGCGACATAGCCGACCGGAGCGATTCGGGCTGAGGCTCTATAATGCCGCTTTCTGCGAGCTTCTCGAAAATACGGCTTATGGCCGCAAGGCACCGGTTAGTGAATTCGCGATAGTCGCTGCGCAGGCGCTGATCTCTGTCTAGCAGGTACTCCAGGTCTCGGTGAAAAAACCGATAGCTCCACAACCCATCAAACACCGACTCTAGGTAAAAAGTCATGTCGTCTAGCGTCATCGGGCGGTTATCGGGGATATCCAAATAGAAATCCACCAGCTTTTCATATTCCTGAAATATCTCGTAAATGATGTCGGACTTATTGCGGAAGTGGTAATAAAGATTGCCCGGCGAAATCGCCAAGTGTGCCGCAATATGATTGGTTGTGACGTTTCGCTCACCCTGCTCGTTAAACAGATCAAGGCTGGACAGCAATATTTTGTCTCTGGTTTTCATAAGCTCATCGGTATTTGTTGTTTTGCAGCTGACAGATGGCCTGATTCGCCATTGAGCCTGCTTGACTCTCTAGAGTATATACTCTAATAATACCCTCAAGTGCAAATTGAGCGTTTTTTCGCCTATTAAGGAGGACACCATGGGTGCCAGCGTTGCTCAGCTCACCGAGAGCAAAAAACATATTCAGCATACTCACCAGGTGTTCGAGAATCAGAAGATCGCGTTTCACAACAACCCAGCGCCGTCGCTGGCCGATCGCGAGGAAAACCTGAAACGCCTCAAGCAGGGGCTACTGACCTACCAAGACCGTATTTTGGACGCTATTGACCGGGATTTCTCATGCCGCTCGCGGGACGAATCCTTGATTGCAGAAGTGATGCCTTCCATTCAGGGAATCAATTACACCCTGAAAAACCTTTCAGGCTGGATGAAGCCTTCCCGCCGGCACGTATCCATGCTGTTCCAGCCCGCCAGCAACAAGGTCTGCTACCAGCCAAAAGGCGTTGTAGGGGTTATCGTACCTTGGAACTACCCGCTTTACCTGGCGGTTGGGCCACTGGTTGCCTCACTTGCTGCGGGCAACCGCACCATGATCAAAATGTCTGAGTTCACACCTCACACTTCGGCATTGTTCAAAGAGCTGATTGAAGCAACCTTCCCGGAAGATCTGGTATCGGTTATCAACGGCGAAGCCGACGTTGCCGCCGATTTTTCCGCCAGACCGTTCGATCACATGCTCTTCACCGGCTCCACATCCGTTGGCAAACTGGTGATGCGAGCGGCTTCGGAGAACCTAACTCCGGTTACTCTGGAGTTAGGTGGTAAATCGCCCGCTATTGTGTCCCCAGATGTACCTCTGGAAGACGCAGCCCAGCGCATTGCTTTTGGCAAGGCATTCAACGCCGGCCAAACCTGCGTAGCGCCAGACTACGTACTCTGCCCCGTTGACCGCACCCAGGCCTTCGTCGAAGAGTTCCGCGCGCAATTCTCAGCGATGTATCCTTCGCTGCGCGACAACGACGACTACACCGCCATTGTGAATGAGCGCCAGTACAACCGCCTGCAAAGCTACCTAGAAGATGCCAAGTCCAAGGGTGCTGAACTTATCGAACTCAACCCGGCCCAGGAAAACATGGGCGATGGCACCCGCAAGATCCCGCTGACCCTGGTACTGAAGACCACCCCAGACATGAAGCTCATGCAGGATGAGATCTTCGGGCCCATCCTACCGATTGTAAGCTACGGCAACCTCAGCGAAGCGATCCAGTACATTAATGATCGGCCTCGGCCTCTGGCACTGTACTTTTTCGGTTACGACCGAAACCAGCAGGACCAGATGATCAACAGCACCATTTCAGGGGGCATGTGCATAAACGACGCGCTGATGCACGTGGCGCAGGATGATCTTCCTTTCGGCGGTGTAGGCGATTCAGGCATGGGCCATTACCATGGCAAAGAAGGTTTCCTGACCTTCTCACACCAACGTGCCATTTTTGCCAAGCAAAAGCTCAACAGTGGCAAGCTTGTCTACCCTCCTTACGGGACATCCGCCCACAAGATGATTTACAAGTTCTTCATCCGCTGAGTTTCTTACGCTGTACCCGGGGCGTTCGCGCCCTGGCAATCGCCCCAAAGAGAATAAGAGCGAGCCGATTATGACTGACCACCTCACCCCGCCCGAAGGGCTGGAGTCCGTATCTCTGAACCGGCGCAACTTTTTGCGTACCGGGCTGGGTGGCGCCCTGGTTTTGGGTACCGTTAGTATAACCGCCGGCCTTAGCGGCTGTGCAACGGTGCCCGCCGGCCGCCTTGGCGCCGTTGAAACCCGAATGGACGCGCGCTATCAGTTTCGGTTTCTGACAACAGAAGATATCGAACTGTTTGAAGCTTTGCTCCCGGCCATTCTTGGCTCTGCATTGCCTGAGCAACCCAATGCCAGACGTATAGCGATTGCGGGCACCGTTGAACGTATAGACATGGGCATTCACAAGTTCGGACCAGCCAACCAAAAAGAGCTTCGGCAGCTGTTTGACCTGCTTAACTTCAGTCTTACCCGTGTGTCCATTGCACGAGTGTGGCCAGCCTGGCGCAACGCCACTGCAGAGCAAGCCAATGGGTTTCTGGAACGCTGGCGCTCGAGCAGTATCGGACTTTTCAATAATGGCTATATGGCGCTCACCAAAATCAGCAACGTGGCGTTTTACGGCTACCAGGAGAACTGGCATCTTTCCGGTTATCCCGGGCCGCCCGAGTGGGCGGTAGAAGCCCTGCCACAATTTCGCAAAGCCTAATTTTCAGCCCGCTGTTTTAGCCTAAGTAAGGAGCTACCATGTCGTTCACCGATCGTATTGCCCAGGGCCTGGAATCCGGCTGGAAAGTCACCGATGGTGCCACCCTTACCGAAAACCAAATCGTAGAAGCCGATGTCGTTATCGTTGGCACAGGTGCCGGCGGTGGCACAACAGCCGAAATTCTCGCCAAGAGTGGCCTCTCCGTTATCCTGGTAGAGGAGGGCCGCCTGTACTATCAGAAAGACTTCAAAATGGACGAGCTCACGTCCTACGCCAACCTCTACCAAGAAGGCATGAGCCGGGTCACCAAAGACGGTGCCATTTCGATCTTGCAAGGACGATGCGTGGGTGGCTCCACCACGGTTAACTGGACCAGTAGCTTCCGAACGCCAGACGCCACCCTCAACTACTGGAGTAAGCACTTTGGACTTGAAGCTCTGACCCCAGACGCCATGGCACCCTGGTTTGACGGCCGCGAAACCCGTCATTCCATGTCGCCGTGGGAGATAGAGCCAAACCTCAATAACGATGTGTTGCGCCAGGGCTGTGAGAAGCTTGGTTTTAGCTGGCAGGTTATCCCCCGCAACGTAAAGGGCTGCTGGAACCTCGGATACTGTGGTGTGGGCTGCCCAACCAACGCCAAACAGGGTGCGCTAATGACCACCATTCCCGGCGCGCTGGATAATAATGCCCGAATGTTCCATGGGTTGCGCGCCGATCGGCTGGTTATGAACCAAGATCGAATTGATTCCCTGCAGGCCACCGCCATGGCCAGCGATGGCATTACACCCAACGGCATTACAGTAACGCTGAAAGCAAAGCACTTTGTGGTTGCCGCCAGCGCGATAGGTTCGCCTGGCTTGTTGCTGCGCTCTAAATTGCCCGACCCTTACGAACGGGTAGGCAAGCGTTCGTTTATTCACCCGGTGAACGCCAGTGTTGCACAAATGCCAAAGCGAGTGGATCCATTCTATGGCGCACCACAATCCATCTATTCCGACGAGTTCAACTTCCGCAACGGTGTAGATGGCGACGCGGGTTACAAGTTAGAAGTACCTCCGCTGCATCCGGCCATGGCGGCCGGTGTTGTTCCAGGACATGGCGACTCACAGGCGGAAAACTTGGCCGGCCTGCCCTGGATGCAATCTGTTATCGCGCTGTTGCGAGATGGTTTTCATGAAAACAGCCCCGGCGGCACCGTATCGCTTCGCGATGACGGCAGCCCGGTACTCGATTACCCGATCAGCGACTATCTCTGGAAAGGCCTCCGCAATGCCTTTTACACCATGGCTGAAATCCAGTTTTCAGCCGGCGCTGAGCGGGTACGTCTGATGCATCTGGACTCTGATTGGTATACCAACTGGGCCGACGCAAAAACCGCAATTGATGGTTTTTCTATGGAGCCCCACCGGGTTCGCCTATTCACAGCACACCAAATGGGCGGCTGTGCCATGGGGAGTAACCCGAAAGAATCGGTGGTCAACAGTTTTGGCGAGCATCATCACGTTAGCAATCTCAGCGTGCACGACGCGTCGGTTTTCCCAACCAGCATTGGCGCCAATCCACAGCTGTCGGTTTACGCGTTAGCCGCGCGAAACAGCACCCGATTGGCACAACGCCTGAAAGCATAACCCCAATTGCAGGCAAATATCGGCGCAACAGCGCCGGGCTTCTGGCTGGTCTACAGAAACCGCTGGAATGCTGATATTCTGGGTGCCTGTTAAAAAAGGAGCTGTGCATGCCTAAAGTCATTTACCCGGGCACTTTTGACCCCATCACCAACGGCCATACGGATCTTATCGAGCGGGCCAGCCGGATGTTTGATGAGGTTGTTGTTGCGGTCGCCTACAACTCGAAGAAAAAGCCATTACTGAATTTGGAGGAGCGCTGCGAGCTGGTTCGACAAGCAACGACTCACATTCCCAACGTCAGCGTGACCGGCTTTAGCTATCTGCTCGCCGATTTTGTCCGTGACCAGGGCGCGACGGTGATTCTTCGCGGTCTGCGGGCGGTTTCCGATTTTGAGTATGAATTTCAGCTTGCAGATATGAACCGCCGCCTGGCACCAGAACTGGAAAGCGTGTTTCTAACGCCTTCCAATCACCTCTCCTACATTTCCTCAAGCCTGATCCGAGAAATCGCTTCTCTGGGGGGAGACGTGTCAGAGTTTGTTGATCCAGTTGTGGAGACGGCATTAAAAGAGAAATTCAGCAAAGCCTGAGTTTCCTACGGGCAATAAAAAAACGCCCCCGCTGGGGCGTTTTTTTATTGCAGCAACTTTACAGCAAAGGCGGCAATGGGATTTCCCGGCCGTTAACGTCGACCACCATATCGTTCAGCTTCGCCGCAAGCACCAGCCGGTCGCCCTCAGGCACCAGCATTCCCTGCTTCACCAAAGGCGCGAGCTGCATACGCAAAACGGGATAGTCTTCTACCAGCACTGCAGGCACACTCACATTCATTTCGCCGGTTAGCTGTTGCATAACCATCAGCATGTCCGCCTTCTGATCTTCCGAAAGCTCGGGATGGCTAATCACCAAATTGCCGGTTACCGCGCCTTCAGGCGTATCTAGAGTCATTTCCGGAAACCCGATCGAAAACCCGGCCGCTGCAAGGCTGCGCATGGCAGTGTTAACCTGCCCCATAGCCGCCATCTGCCGTTCAAACGACTCTCGGCTACCGGCATCCGGTGCCAGCGCCATGCCCTGGAGCTCAGTCATACTGGTTGTCAGCAGGCTCCAACTCGCAACGTCCAGATCTTCCAAGGCAAACGCCAATTTGTGCGGGCCATAGGCCTGGTCTTCAAATTGAATTTGACCAGCCTCAACCGACAGTCGCGAATCCAGGCGCTGTCCATCATCGCTCGCCTCTGTGTTGCTGCGCGCTAGCAGATCTTCCAGCGTAACCGGTGGCGCCCCAGGAGATGCCAGCGCCACAGAGGCAACCGACGCCTCCATGGTTCCCGTCCAGACGTCGCCATCAAGGTGCGCCATACTCTGTTCAATGCGGAAGTCGTTAATACGGATATTCATATCCGGCCCGGTAAGGCTCAATTGTGGCCAGACTGCCAGCGCATCAGCTTGGGATCCTGAGTCACTGATTTCAATTCGGGCAACGCCGCCACTGGTTCTAAGCGACTCACCACTTTCAGGGTTGTTAATGGCAATGGCCGGAGCCTCCAACTCGAGCGCGGCGGTGCCCCAGAGACGGCTTTCCAGAGTCAACCTTGGCCGCTCCTGAAACCAGTCAGCACCCTCAGGCGACCAGCCCTCAACCGGCTCAAAATCCATATAGCTGCCGGTGATCCCGTGGGTCACACTGGCGCGGTATTCAATTGGGTAGGTTTCACCATCTTCCGGATTGAACACCGTTACAGTGCCGTCTAATTCTGCGCTAAAAAAGCCCCGACGGTAGTCTGCTGTTTGCATTTGCACAAACTGCTGCGACTGATTCAATTCACGGGTGACTTTTTGCCACTGCTGCTCTGTTACGTATCCTGTCACCCAAGGCATTGCGCCAGCAATAACAAGTACTCCGGCACTGATAATTATCCATTTTGCTTTCAAGAACTCTCTCCATCTAAAAATATCAAGATTTGCCGGTCAGGCGCTCTAGCAATACCAATTGTGACGCCACACGTTCCTCGCCTCCTAACGGCTGATTCTGAATGTAGCTGCCATCTGGCTGCAACATCCAAGACTGGCAATTGTCCGCAAGGTAAGTATCCAGATTCTCACGGACTCGTGCTATCAGCTTCGAATCTTCAATGGGAAACGCCGTTTCAACACGGCTCAGCAGATTGCGTTCCATACAATCGGCGCTTGAGCAGTAAACATCTGGCTCGCCATTGTTGCCGAAATAGTACGCCCGGGTGTGTTCTAAGAAGCGCCCCACAATGGACCGCACCTGAATGTTATCCGAAAGACCGGGCACGCCGGGCCGTAAGCTACAAATACCGCGCACGATCAAGTCAACCTTTACACCGGCCTGTGAGGCGCTGTACAACGCCTTTATGAGCCGCGTTTCGGTTAACGCATTGATCTTGATAATGATCCACCCTTTGTTGCCCAATTCAGCTTCACGCTCAATCAAACTGAGCAGCCGCTGATGAAGCGTAAAAGGCGCATGAAAAAGCTTTTTTATTTTCAGTGCTTTGCCCATACCGGTTAACTGCTGAAACAGCTTGTTTACATCATCGCCAATGGATTCGTCACAGGTCATGAAGCTGTAATCTGTGTACAGGCGCGCATTAACCGCGTGATAGTTGCCGGTTCCTAAGTGCACGTAACGGCGCAGGCGCCCTTCTTCGCGGCGCACAATCAAAATCATCTTGGCGTGGGTTTTATACCCCACAACCCCGTATACCACGATCACACCGGCTTCTTGTAGACGGCTGGCCAACTCCAAGTTCTCTGCCTCACTAAACCTTGCCCGCAGCTCAACAACAGCCGTTACCTCTTTGCCTCGTCGAGCGGCATCTGCCAGAGCCTCAACAATCTCCGAGTTAGCGCCCGTGCGGTAAAGTGTTTGGCGAATCGCCAGCACCTGGGGGTCTTTGGCAGCTTGGCGCAACAAATCGACTACCGGAGCAAAACTCTCAAAAGGATGATGCAGCAAAATCGGCCGTTTTCGGATGGCATCGAACATCGTCTCCTTGCTGCGGATCTGCTTGGGTATGGTGGGCGAGAAACCTGAATAGGTCAGATCTGAGCGATCTACCAAGCCAGTGACCGCCATTAACCGGGTCAGGTTTACTGGCCCGTTTACCTGATACAGATCCTTTTCTGCCAAGCCAAATTCTTTCAGCAGAAACTGCACAAGTTCCTGGGGGCAGTTGTCCGCCACCTCCAGCCGCACACCATCACCAAACCGGCGGCTAAGCAGCTCGCCACGCAGGGCGGATGCAAGATCTTCAAGATCGTCTTCCAGCTCCAAATCGGCGTTGCGGGTAAGCCGAAACTGGTAACAACCCTTAACCTCCATACCCGGAAACAACTCGTCGGTGTGAGCGTGAATCATCGAGGACAGAAAAACCAAGTTCTCCCCGCCGCTGCACACGTCATCCGGCAGGCGAACCAGTCTTGGCAGCGAGCGTGGTGCCGGTACGATGGCCATGCCTGTCTCCCGGCCAAAGGCATCTTTGCCATCCAACTCAACAATAAAGTTAAGACTTTTGTTCACCAACCGCGGGAAAGGATGGGATGGATCCAGCCCGATAGGGCTCACTACAGGCAGAATTTCATCATCAAAATAGTTACGAACCCACTCTGCCTGCTCTGGAGTCCACTCACGGCGCCGCACAAAGTGAATATTTTCTTTTTCCATCTCCGGAATAAGAACATGGTTCAGTATGTCGTACTGCTCATTGATGTATTCATGGGCAATACGACTGATCTCATTCAGCGCCTGATCCGGCATGATGCCGTCTGCGCCAACAATTTCTCGGCCGTATTTTATCTGCTGGCGCAGGCCCGCCACCCGTATTTCAAAAAACTCGTCCATGTTGCTGCTGAAAATACAGCAGAACATCAGCCGATTAATCAATGGATGGGTGGTATCGAGTGCCTGCTTTAACACCCGGTAATTGAACTGAAGCTGACTCAACTCCCGGTTGAAGTAGTTTTCTCTGGCGTCCAGATTAATCACTTCACCAATCGGCGGAACATCAATCGGGGCGGGCACACTCTGCCCCTCGCCCGTTGTGCTTTTGTTGGCAATTTCCGTTGTCATAGCCTTTTACTTCCTGTCTGATGAGCAACCCGCCAATTCCAATAGCGGGTGAGTCGCAACTCGCCTTAGCGCCCCTGATCTCGCATCAGGCGAGCGGCACGTACCGCATAATACGTAAGGATGCCATCTGCGCCGGCACGGCGCATGGACATCAGGCTTTCCATCATCACAGTGTTGCCATCCAGCCAACCATTCTGTTCCGCCGCCATGTGCATCGCGTATTCACCGCTAACCTGGTACACGAAGGTGGGCACCTGCAATTCGGTTTTTACCCGGTGCACAACATCCAGGTACGGCATACCGGGTTTGACCATCACCATATCTGCGCCTTCAGACAAGTCCATCATGGTTTCATGAAGCGCTTCGTTGCTGTTGGCCGGATCCATCTGATAAGTCTCTTTGCTACCCTTACCAAGATTTCCCGCAGAGCCAACCGCGTCTCGGAACGGCCCGTAATAACCAGAGGCATACTTGGCAGAATACGCCATGATACGGGTATTAATATGACCTGCCGCTTCCAGCGCTTCGCGAATGGCACCAATGCGCCCGTCCATCATATCCGACGGGGCCACTACATCGGCACCCGCATCTGCGTGGGACAGGGCTTGATTCACCAAGGCTTCTACCGTGATATCGTTCAGCACATAACCATTGCCATCAATGATGCCATCCTGACCATGGGTGGTGAATGGATCCAATGCTGCATCGGTGATCACGCCCAACTCCGGGAAAGCCTTTTTCAAGGCTCGGACGGCACGCTGCGCCAGCCCGTCAGAATCCCATGCACCGGAGCCAGACAAGTTCTTTTTCTCCGCTGAAACCACAGGAAACAGAGCCACCGCTGGAATGCCCAACTCAACCATTTCGGCCGCCAGCTCAAGCAATAGATCAATACTCAGGCGATCTACGCCGGGCATAGACTCGACTTGCTCACGCTGTCCTTCACCTTCCAGCACGAACACTGGATAAATCAGGTTATCTGGCGTCAGTTGGTTCTCCCTCACAAGCCGCCGGGAAAAATCACTGGCACGATTGCGACGCAGACGAGTAGTGGGAAAAACACGGGGTGTTGATAGCGACACAGAAAACCTCCTGAAAGACACGGCAAAGAGTTGGATCAAAAACTCCGGTGCCTTGGCGGCACCGCTTACACTATCATACACCCCCCGGGCCGCCAGTTGCAGGCCGCGCCGGGTCTTTTCCGGCGGTTATGCTACTGGATGGAATCCAGCGCTTTGGCCCGGACACGTTCGGATTCAGTGAAATACTTCTCGCGTAGCCGGATCAGGCTCTCTTCGCGCTCAGGCTCAGCTAGACCGGACGCGCCCAGAGCCTCACGTTCCTTTGCATAAGACTGCCACCGGCGACTCCAGTCCTTTTGCTCGGCATCCAAGTTCTCTAACCTTTGGGCAGCCTCCTTGCCAAATTCGTGCTGCCGCATAGATCGCAAGGCCTCCGGATCATCGGCCAAAGCTTTGCGGGCCTGCTCATATCGGGAGAACTTTCGGGTATCTTGTCGCGCTTGTCGCACGGGTTCCGGCAAAGCCATCTCAGCCTCCGCAAGAGCTTCTTCGCGCTGCTGCTGGGAGAGGCTCTTATCTGCACCAATACTCCGCTTTTTAAGCTGGTAGCGATCTATTGCTTCGTCATCTGCAAAAAAGGCTTCAGCGGTATCCGCATCCATCCAGGTTCTACGCAATGCATGGATTTCTGCCATTCTGCTCTCTATCTCATCCGACCCTGGAGTGCCTACATCCCCATAGGCTGTTTCGAGATCCGACAACGCAAGCTTATAATCCAGGTACCGGCCAAGGGTATCCAGCGCCTGCCCTCTTGCGGGCTCTTCCAGCGCTGAAAGTGCAAGCTGAATTCTAATCACCAGTTGCGGCAGTGTTTCCTCGCCCAGAGCAGATAAATAGTATTCAAATAGTTGCCGTAACTCGCCAGTAGGGATCAGGTTGCCTAGGCGATCCGTTCTCGCCCAACCACCTGGCTCAGACGTCCCTCTCAAAGACGGCGGCTGCCGATCCGGTATAGTGAGATCAGAGCCCTCACCGACCAGTTTTGAGGGCGCTTGTTGACTCGCTTCTGAAAAGTCGGTGCCACCCGTAGTTACCTCAGCGGTGCGGCCAGATGTAGGAGTAGACGCAGGCTGATCCTGCGCGCCGTCGGCCAAAAACCAGAGTGCAATCACAACTGCTATGATCACCGGTACAGTAAAGAAGAGTCTGGAAACAGATTTCATAATAGCGAACAGATCCGACATGTCGGTGGTTTGAGTACAATCCCGGAAAACAGGGAGTGAGACGTATGGCACGAATCATAATAGACGAGGCGGGACTTTTTACCGAGACAGACCGCAAAAACCTGCGTTGACACAAAAAATGAATAATGATTCACTAGTTCTAAGGAGCCGGGATGGCTTATCGCGAAACAGAGAAAATGCGCCTGCGTAAAGCGGCGGCGCGCCAACGAATTGCTGAATGCACATACCAATGCGTTGCAGAAGGCGGCTTTCGCAATGCAAAGATTACTCGCATCGCGGAGCTCGCGGGTGTAGCCACGGGAACGATCTATCGCCATTTCGAGTCAAAAGAGGACTTGTTTGCCGAAATATTTCGCCTGGCCACACAGCGCGAAGTAGACAAGGTAGTGGAAGCTCTAGCAACAGAGGGAAGCGCGACAGAACGACTAGAAAAAGCATTACGGCAATTTGCCGAGCGGGCATTGACCAGCCCTATGATGGCTTGGTCACTCATTGCCGAACCGGTGGATCCAAAAGTAGAGGTAGAACGGTTGGCCTACCGAAAAGCCTATGCCGGCTTGTTTGAACAAGCGATTTTGGAAGGCATTAAAGAAGGGGGCATCCCGGATCAAAACGCGCGCCAGAGCAGCACCTGTCTGGTTGGCGCTATTGCGGAAAGCCTGGTCGGCCCGCTGTCGCCGACCCAATCCGGACAAGCAACCGCAGCTGAAACTGACAACAACAACGACCCGCTAGTCAACACCATCATCCGCTTTTGCATACAGGGGTTGACCGGCACCAGGAGGTAGCTATGAACACCCCGCAGCCAAACGCCGGAACACCGCCAGAGAACCTCGGTGATCGCTACTTAGCGGTCACCCACGAAGTCGTCAACCAGCCGCCCACGCTGGAGAACTACAACCTGTACGAACAGGATATCGCGCTTCAAGAAGCCGTAAAGCGCGAAGGCGCGGGCAAAGCCGAAAGCGACCTGAAAGCCTTCGGCGCCTTAGCTGGCGACGCAGCAACCATCGACCTGGGCTTTCGGGCCAATATCAACAAGCCCGTATTCAATACCCACGATCGCTTTGGCCATCGCATCGACGAGGTGGATTTTCATCCCTCGTATCACGAACTGATGCGCATCGCCTTTGAAAATGGCTTGCACAGCAGTCCATGGACGAACCCAAGCAAGGGTGCCCACGTAACCCGCGCAGCGAAATACTACATGCACTCCCAAGTGGAAGCTGCGCACTGCTGCCCAGTTACCATGACCTTCGCGGCCATTCCTTCCATCCGCAAACAACCGGAACTGGCCGCACTCTGGGAATCCCGAGTTTTGGCCAACAGCTACGACGCCCGCAACGTTCCAGACAGCCAGAAGGGCTCTGTCACCATCGGTATGGCCATGACCGAAAAACAGGGTGGCAGCGACGTGCGCGCCAACAGCACCCTAGCCTACCCAATAGGCACAGGCCAGGCTTACGAACTAGTCGGCCACAAATGGTTTGTTTCGGCCCCCATGTGCGACGCCTTCTTGGTACTGGCCCAAGCACCCGGCGGGTTATCTTGCTTTCTGATGCCACGGTGGCGCCCAGATGGCACCAAAAACCCCTGGCAGATCCAGCGTCTGAAAAATAAAATGGGCAACGTCGCCAACGCCTCCAGCGAAGTAGAGCTGCGCGGCGCACTGGCCTGGATGATCGGTGAAGAAGGGCGCGGCGTGCCCACCATCATCGAAATGGTCGCCATGACCCGCTTCGACTGCATGATCGGCAGCTCCGCTGGCATGCGCCAGGCCGTGGCCCAAGCCACACACCACAGCCGCCACCGCAGCGCCTTCGGCAACCGCCTTATCGACCAGCCGCTGATGCAGAACGTACTGGCCGACCTGGCTTTAGAAAACGAAGCCGCCCTCGCCTACACCATGCGAGTCGCCCGCGCCCTGGACAACCAGGATCAGGAGCACGAACGCTTGTTTGCCCGTCTAGCCACACCGGTAGGCAAATACTGGATCTGCAAACGCGCACCCAACCACGCCTACGAATCTATGGAATGCATCGGTGGCAGCGGCGTAATGGAAGACTGCATCATGCCCCGTCTGTTCCGGGAATCCCCCATTAACGCCATCTGGGAAGGTAGCGGCAACGTCCAGTGTTTGGATACCCTACGCGCCATCCAGAAAGAGCCGGAAACCCTAGACGCCTTCTTCCACGAAGCCGCCGAAGCAAAAGGTGCAGACCGCCGCTTTGACCAGTTCCTGGCGCAACTGCAAAACGACTTCGCAGATATCAGCGATTTCCAGTACCGAGCACGCAACCTGGTAGACCGAATGGCCTTGGCCATGCAGGCATCCCTGCTGCTACGAAACGGGGACAAAGCCGTTGCAGACGCCTTCTGCGCCTCCCGCCTGCAATCGAATGGCGGCATGAACTACGGCAACCTGCCCTCTGGCATCGATGCTGCGGCTATTATCAAGCGCGCGACACCTGTAGTAGGCTAGAGCCGATATCCACCGAGGTGTAAAAGCACAACTTGGCGGACTCCCCTTGCATTGTTCATGAACCTGCGGGGGAGGCTTTTCCAAAACTGTGCGGAGCCATGGATGGCGGAGCCCAAGCGCCACATGGATGTGCCGCAAGGAGCGTGTTTTGGAAAAGCCTCCCCCGCGGGTTCCAGCACCAAAGCCGGAACACCCATGTCTGAAGCACTAAGAAAACTGCTCAAAGAAGGCAATGCGCCTCAACAACACACCACGATTACACCCCACGTAGGCGTACTAACCCTCCACTTCCAGCTATACGGCTGCGAAGACCTCAAAGCCAAGCGCAAAGTTTTCACCCCACTACGCGCCGTATGGGGCAAAGAACCAGATCTGGCCGTAGCAGAAACCGCCGACCTGGAAGACCTAGACTGTGCCACCTGGACAATCGCCGCCCTGGGCACCTCCTCGCAACTAATCACCCAACGCCTCGACCAAATAGAGAAAGCCATCCAAGAACGAGTCGATGCCGCTATACTCGATATTCATCGAGAAATTCTCTAACAAAGCTCAGTGGCACAACACCGCATCAGCCCGTATACTACGCGTCCTCAGGGATGCCAGCGTGCCTGTAAGCGACAGGTTTCAAGTAACCAATGCCGGAATCAGACCCCGGCTGTATCCGTCGGGCATCCGGAACCGGCCCCGCGGATGACCACTGATAGTGTGTGGTATCTATGACCGGAAAGAAAAAATCCGCCCAAGCTTCAGTCGAAGCCATGTACCGAGTGTTCACCGTGCCCGAGGCACCGGAATCTACGCTCAGTCGGATTGACCAAAACATTTCCCGCAATCTTGCAGGCTTTCTGCAGGATCATATCGTTGCAGTTGAACGGGACCTTGCAGACGTCGAGAAAAACTTCTCCGACTACGCCATCCCGGAAAAGCCCGTATTCGTTTCCGAGCAAACCCAATTCCTGCTCGACAAACTCGTGGCCAATTCTGTTCACACAGCCTCACCCGCTTTTATCGGGCACATGACCTCAGCGCTGCCGTATTTTATGCTACCGCTGTCTAAAATCATGATTGCCCTGAACCAAAATCTGGTAAAAACCGAAACCTCCAAGGCCTTTACGCCCATGGAGCGGCAGGTTCTGGGCATGATTCACCGACTGGTGTACGAAGAAGACGGCGCTTTTTACCGGAAATGGATGCACGACCCCCGCTACGCCCTTGGGGCCATGTGTTCCGGCGGCACCGTCGCCAACCTGACTGCACTTTGGGTGGCCCGAAACCGCGCTTTCCCAGCCGAAGGTAGCTTCCGCGGTTTACACCAGGAAGGCCTGTTCCGCGCCCTGAAATACTACGGCTACGAAGGTGCCGCGATCGTTGTGTCCCGTCGCGGTCACTACTCCCTAAGCAAGGCTGCCGATGTATTAGGTTTGGGCCGCGATGCGCTAGTGGCAGTAGATACCGACGACGACAACCGAATCAACACCGATGCCCTGCGCGACAAGTGTTTAGAGCTGCAGAAGCAAAAAATCAAGATTATGGCCATCTGCGGCGTAGCCGGCACCACCGAAACCGGTAACGTAGACCCACTGGATGCCATGGCAGATACCGCCCGGGAATTCGGCGCCCACTTCCACGTGGATGCCGCCTGGGGCGGGCCAACGTTGTTCTCCCGAAGCTATCGCCACCTGCTGCGCGGCATAGAAAAAGCAGACTCCGTCACCTTCGATGCCCACAAACAACTGTACGTGCCCATGGGCGTTGGGTTAGTCGTGTTCAAAGACCCAAGCTTAGCCAATGCGGTTGAACATCATGCCCAATACATCATTCGAAAAGGCTCACGCGACCTGGGCACCACCACGCTGGAAGGCTCACGCCCAGGCATGTCCATGCTGATCCACTCGGGTCTGAAAATCCTGGCCCGAGAAGGCTACGAGATACTGATAGACCAAGGCATCGAAAAAGCGGCAACCTTCGCCAACATGATAGAAGCGCAGGCCGACTTTGAACTAGTTACGCGGCCCGAGCTGAACATTCTCACCTATCGTTACTGCCCGAAAAATGTGCAGGAAGCTTTGGCTCTGGCTGATCCACTCCAGGCCGAAAAACTCAACGCCTGCCTAAATACGATTATCAAGTTTATCCAGAAGACCCAACGGGAGCGCGGCAAGGCGTTTGTTTCAAGAACTCGTTTAGAGCCAGCCCGCTACTATAATTTCCCGTGCATCGTTTTCCGGGTGGTTCTGGCAAACCCTCTAACCACGCCAAAAATCCTGGCAGATATTCTGGAAGAACAGAGCGAGCTTTCCGGAGAAGAAGAGATTGAGGATGAAATCAGAATACTGTATCAAATGGCAGATGCTGTGCTAAAGCAGCATGGGCAGAGTCAAAGGCAGGCCTGATTTTTCTGACCACCCTCCAGGATCCGCAAAGGAGGGTAACAGGCTTCCAAAACACGCTGTGAAATACATCCGTGTACGCTCGGCTCCGCCATCCATGGCTCCGCACGGTTTTGGAAGCCTGTTACCCTCCCTTGCTCAGAGATGGCCTCTAACCCTCGAAGAGGATTTGTTCAGTACATCGCCTCTTCGTCATCCAATACTTCCTGGATGATATCCAAGAACATGCGATCCGCTTCGCTCCACTTTTCCGGAATACGGATGGTGGTGTTGGAGCTGATCTCCCGGGCGATCAGTTCGTCGGAATCGGCTTCTGAACGATGCTTGCGGGCAATATCTATGGACTTCACCGCAATAGTCGGATCGCTTAACACCTTTTTGATGAACACTCGCAGCTCATCAATCACCCTGGCCTGGCGATGGCTTTCAACCGGTGTACTCATAACTCACTCTCCGGGCAAATGAACTCTTGGGGAGCGCGTAGCTCCCTCCGCAGACACACAGTATGACCAAACCCGCGCGTTACAACCAGCCAGCCCGTTAAACGAAGAGCCCGCGCAATGTGAAAAACAGAATCGCAGCCATAATTGCTGATGCCGGCACCGTGATAATCCAAGCTGCTGCAATACGTACCAGATGCGACCGCTTAACCATTTCTTCTTTGTAGATTTTCTTGAGCCGCTTACGATCTGACTTGGTCAGAGGCACGTGTTTCTTCTTCTTGGCCCGCTTCAGGAGTTTTTCCATTTCCTCAACGGAGGCATTTCGGAAATCATCCAAGAAGGGTTTGAGAAGTTCCTGATCGTCCGCGTCACGCTCCTCCATAATCTTGTGCAGTTGAGTCGCGTAGTTGGACTTCAGATACTCGCGCAGGAAGCCAACACCGAATACACCACCAATAGCGATGTGTGTGGAGCTCACAGGCAAGCCCAGTTGCGAGGCCAGAATAACCGTAAGTGCTGCCGAAAGGGCAATACAGAACGCACGGGTTTTATCCAACTCGGTAATTTCACTGCCCACGGTTTTAATCAGACGTGGACCGAACAGCATCAAACCAACAGTTAGGCCCAAGGCGCCAATCATCATGACCCACAAAGGGATACTGGAGGCAGTGACCACTTCGCCGCTGGAGAGTGCATCGTTGATCGCTGCAAGCGGGCCAATGGCATTGGCTACGTCGTTGGCACCGTGGGCAAAACTCAGCAGTGCGGCAGCGAATATCAACGGCCAGGTAAACAGGGTGTTCACCCCGCCGGCGTTGTTTTCCATAGTGGCTGCCCGGCGCGCGGCCAATGTGCGCACGACAAAAAATGCAATCACTGCGGCAACCAAGCCAACCAGGGAGGCCTCCAGGAAGTCTACCTTGATGATTTTTTTCACACCTTTGATCATCAAGTAAGTACCAAACGCCCAAGCCATGATGGCCACAAGCCAAGGCACGAAGGTGCGAGCTGCAGGTATTACATTTTTCCGGTACAGCACTGTCTTATTAATCGTGAATAACAACAGAGCCGCCAGGGCGCCGCCAAGCACCGGTGAAATAACCCAGCTTCCGGCAATCTTCGCCATGACCGCCCAATCTGCGATACCCCAACCACCAGCCGCGATACCCGCCCCGAGCACGCCACCTACAATGGAGTGCGTAGTGGATACTGGCGCACCCATCCAGGTCGCCAGGTTGAGCCAAAGCGCACCCGCTAGCAGTGCCGCAGTCATTAGCCAGACAAAGGCCCGACCATCTTCCAGGCTTGTGGGGTCAATAATGCCTCCTTTGATGGTGGAGACCACATCACCACCGGCAATCAGCGCACCCGCAGATTCAAAAACACCCGCAAGAATAACGGCTGCCCCAAGAGACAAGGCTCCGGAGCCCACCGCAGGGCCGACATTGTTCGCGACGTCATTAGCGCCTATATTGATGGCCATATAACCGCCGATGACAGCAGCAGCCATTAGCAACGTACTGTTGGGCATACCATCACTAAAGGCGCCCACAACCAGCCAGACCCCCAAAAGAAACAACAGGCTGAACCCGATCCGGTATCGTTCCGTAGAGTTGCTGGTAAGAAGAGTGTCCAGGAATCCGCTTGAACGGGCCATAACAGAAAAGGTCTCATTTGGTCTGAATGGAGAACGAACCGATGTATTGCGCGCAACTATAAATTTTTTGCCATTGAATTGAAACAAATGTGCACCTACTCGACGCGGTCACACAATACACGCGCAATGGGTGCATACCCACCATTGCCTGATTCATAATAAATAAAAATGCCAAAGTGCCATCCAAAAGCACTGCATTTCCAGACAGGGCTGCCATGACCAGAGACTCATCTTCGGGCTACCAAGCTACGCGCGAACGTGAAGATGTGCAGATTTCACGTGTGCTGACTTGGTTATCACTAGCAGCTGCACTTTGCCTCTGTGGCATTGGGGCCAAAGCTTGGTTTTCCGGCCACAATAATCATGCAATGACCCTATGGGCCTTTGTCCTTCCCGTGTTGGCAAATATGATCTGGTTTGCACGAACGGGCAATCGTGATGTGCAAAAAGGCGGGCTTCTGATTATTGTCAGTGTGCTGTTTACCTACCTGATAGCTTCCGGGGGCGAAAGCAATACCGGCCCTCTTTGGTTCTACGTTTTCCCGCCCCTACTATTTTTCCTGACCAATCTCAAAACCGGCACTATGATCCTCCTGCTGGTTTATCTGGTGGCAGTTGTTGTATTCCAGTACCCCAACCTACCTTTTGTGCTTGGCGAGTACGAAAGTGACTTCAAAATCCGCTTTTTCGTCACACTGACCTTTGAATCAATTTTCTGCTTTGTCCTGGAAGCAAGTAGGCTGAAAGCCCGTAATGAACTACTGGAGCTGGCCCTGACCCATGAGCACGCGGCCAAAACCGATGAGCTCACCGGCCTTTCCAACCGCCGGGACATCCTCAATCGGTTATCAGAGGAGTTTTCACGATACCAACGCTCCGGGCGCCACTTCTCCATTGCCCTAATCGACTTGGATCTGTTCAAAACCATCAACGATCAATACGGCCACAACGCTGGCGATGCAGCCCTGAAGCAATTCGCCAATCTGGTGCAATCCGTTATCCGCCAAACGGATGTGGCCGCACGCTGGGGTGGTGAGGAATTCCTGGTGTTGCTATCAGACACATCATTAATTCCGGCCCTGACGCTCGCCGAACGTTTGCGCGCCGAAGTGGCAAAAGCAAGCTTCAGCTTTCAGGGCCAGAACTTGCCCATAACCATGAGCGCAGGCGTTTGCTCTATCGCCCAGATTGACTCTATCGATAGCATGCTCAAGCAGGCAGACATCCAGCTTTATAGCGCAAAGACAGCCGGCCGCAACCGGATTGCGCCCCGGGTTCGCAGCCAAAAGCCAGATATTCAGAACGAGCCAAGCGCTTGAGACAACCTACCCTGGCCGTTATTATCCTACGCAACAAAAAACTCGGTCATCCGCTTTTGCAGTGAACAGGTAACTTAATGACAGACATTCGAATTCTGGTAGGCAGCGTATATGGTGGCGCGCTGATGACCGCCAGAGCCATCAAACAGGCCCTGGCTACCGACGGCTACTCAGTAACGGTTCTGGAGAACCCAGTGCTTGATGACATCACGTGTGACGCGGCTCCACTACTGGTTTGCACATCAACGACCGGCCAAGGAGAGGTTCCAGGCAACCTGCTGCCTTTCTATGTAGCTTTGCGCGAGCAGCTACCGCAGCAACCGGGCAGACCTTTTGGCGTTATTGTCCTAGGTGACAGCTCCTACGGCGATACCTTTTGCGGTGCCGGCCAGCTCATGGAAGAAGCGTTTTATGAAACCGCTGCCCGGAAGGTTGGCGAAACCCTGTGTATTGATGCACTTGAAACCTTGGAGCCTGAAAATGAAGCCCTACCCTGGGCGCGCGAATGGATATCTGATGTATTCACACGGGCGTAACTTGTATAGCAATTAGCCACGCAACATATTGATTCCGGTAACAACGATGATAAGCGGTGAATCGTGACAAGGCTCCAATGGTCTCGCACTCTAACAGTGCTGATACTGCTCTTACCTCTGGCATTTACCTGCCAGGGTGCCGAGACATTCCGCTTTCCAAGCGTCGAGTTTCTGCGCTTAGCGCCTGAAGACCTGCTCTCTCCATACGAAGCATCAAACTCGGAGGACTGGCAGCCTCTCGAGAACAGTAGCCCGAACCTTGGCTATACCCGGGATATCGCATGGCTCCGCTTTGACGTTCCTGCCAATAGCCAAATTAATTTACTTGAGATTGCATACCCCCATCTGGATTACATCACATTCCACCTTTTTGAAAACGGAAAGCTTACCAAAACAATCAAGACCGGTGATCGCTACCCGTTTACTCAACGCCCTATTCTAAACCGTCACTTTCTGTTCCCGTTCAGCGCAGACACCAGCACTAAACAGCAGATTCTTCTGGAAGTTCATACGACTGGCACCCTGCAGGTTCCGTTAGCTCTATGGAATGACCAGTCTTTTTTTGAACACGCCTCTGTTGAGGAGCAGCTTCACGCCGTTTATTACGGCATATTGATCAGTGCCATCTTCTTCAATCTATTTGTCTTTATCGCTCTTCGAGAACCTCTGTATCTGCTCTATGTGCTCTCTACTCTTGGTTACCTATTACTGATTGGGAACCTGAATGGCACCGCATTTCAACTATTCTGGCCAGGCAGCCCTGGATTACACAGCCAAGCGACCCTGCTTGCGGTCCCTTTTGCCGTGATGTTTACGCTACTGTTCTCGCGTTCTTTTCTGAAACTTAAACAAACCGGACCAACCCTTGACCGTATCGTCCTTGGTTTCGCTACGGTGAACGCCGCCGCAGTGGCCTTAACGGTCCTCATTGATTACAGCAGCGCTATCCGGCTAACCGTCGCCCTTGCCATCCCTAGCACCATTCTGCTCACAATAATCGGCCCACTGCAGTGGGTGAGAGGCAAACCCCAGGCAGGTTATTACACAATAGCCTGGGGTGCGCTCTCCCTCGGTAGCGCCATTACAGCCGCCAATAAGTACGGATTACTCCCCAACAACTTCATCACCACCTACGGCATGGAAATGGGCTCTGCACTTGAGACAATTCTCCTTGCTCTGGCCTTAGCAACACGGCTGTATCAGGAGCGCCAAGATAAGGTAGAAGCCAGGGAAGCAGAGCTTGCGGCTATGGCCGCCAGACGCTCAGCCGAACTAAAGCTGATTGAGAGCGCCCTGCACAATTCGCTTACAGGCCTGCCGAACCGCATCAGTTTTGAAATGCAGGTGAACGATCTGATTCGTCAAGCCCCAGACACTCGACACGGCATTGTGGTGATTCACCTCAACAACCTGCAATCGGTGACCAAAACCCTGGGACATCAGAACAGTGACCGGATATTGGAATTGGCCTCACGGAGCATTAATGCCATCACTCGCGAGCTTCCAGGCATTATTTCCGTTGGGCAGCACAACGGGCGCAATTTTTTTGTCGCCTCTCTCGATTCGGAAACCTTTGCTTGCGTGGTCGATGCTAGTATTTCAGAAAATGCGCGCAGATCTGTGGTGCGCGCTCTAGACGCCATTCGTACCCCGGTTGATTACCTTGGCATGCAAATCCCATTGAACGCTCAGCTTGGCGTGGCTGTCTCACCGATTCATGGCACCGACGCCACCTCGCTGATTCGCAGGGCCTCCATCGCGGAAGGTTCCGTGCGTGCCCATGAGCGGGGAATTGCGTACTACAGACCATCCAGAGACTCCTACAGTGCCGGCAGGCTTACGATGGTTTCGGAATTGCAAAAAGCGCTTTCGAATAACGAGCTAGCACTTAACTTGCAACCAAAGATGGATCTAAGAAGCGGTCGAATATCCGGCTTAGAAGCACTCATACGCTGGCCGGGTAGGGACCAACCTATTCGTGCGGATGAGATCATCATGCTTGCTGAACAAACAGGATTGATCAAACCACTAACACGCTGGGTGCTAGAGCAATCTCTGCAGCTGCGTAACCGTCTTCTCGAAAACGGTCACCGCCTCGACCTGTCGGTGAATATCTCACCCAACAACCTCCGAGAGCCAGATTTCCCACTTTTTGCAAAACGGCTGATGAGCGCTCACCCTCAGCATAGGGGCGCGGTTATCTTCGAGGTCACTGAAACATCGATGATGCAGGACCCTGTTAACGCACTGAAAGCGCTCAACTCACTGGCAAACGCGGGCATCCCGGTTTCAATTGACGATTTCGGCTCGGGCTACTCGTCGCTTTCCTATATCAAGCAACTACCCGCCAGCGAAATCAAGATCGATCGGTCGCTTATTTCGGATCTAGCTACCCGAGAGGAAGACCGGGTTATTGTTCAGACCACCATAGATATGTGTCACAGCCTCGGCTATCTGGTTGTAGCCGAAGGCGTGGAAGACGAGGCAACAGCAAGCCTGCTGAAAGGAATGGAGTGCGACATAATTCAAGGCTACCTGCTGAGCCAGCCGCTGTCGCTTGAAGAAATGCTTAGCTGGCTCGCCGAGCGGCGCGCAACTGACACCGCCCAGCCCGCACCCGGATGATTCATCGCTATCAGCGCTGACGAATCAACGCTTCTTGAGTTGTAGACGCCACCAGAACACCGTCCTGATTAAAAAAGTTGCCACGGTTAAAGCCACGACTGGAAGAGGCGCTTGGGCTGTCCTTGTCGTAAAGCAGCCACTCCTCCATACGAAAATCCCGGTGAAACCAGATGGCATGATCCAGGCTTGCAATCTGCAACCCTTTGTTCATAAAGGACACTCCATGGGGATTAAGGGAGGTTCCCAAAAACGAAAAATCCGATGCATAGGTTAGCAGGCAGCGGTGTAAAACCGGATCATCCGGTAGCGGCCCAAGTGCACGAATCCAGCTTTGCTTGTGAGGCGGGCGTTTTTCCGGCTGAAGCGGGTTCATTGGATTAACCGGGCGGATTTCGATGGGGCGGTCACGAGTCATGAGTTCTCGCAATTTCTCCGGCACCTGAGCCGCCATCATTTTGCCCCACTCCTGCTCGGAACGCAGGGTTTCAGGATCCGGCGAATCGGGCATGTCCAGTTGATGTTCAAAGCCTTCTTCAGCAGCATGAAACGACATAGAACCGGTCAGAATTTCCTTGCCGTCCTGTCGGGCAATAACACGCCGAACTGCAAAACTCCGGCCATCGCGCACCCTCTGAACCTCGTAATCTATCGGCATATGCTGGTTGCCCGGGCGCAGAAAATAGGCATGCATCGAGTGGCAGAGACGGCCCTCGACAGTGTGGCTGGCAGCCATCAATGCCTGCCCAAGAACCTGTCCCCCAAATACGTGGGGAAACCCAAGATCCTGGCTGTCGCCCCGATAGTGATCTTCACCAGCCGGAGTCAGGTACAGCAGCTCCACCAGTTTTTTTGTAATCTCAAGCATGGCTGCTCCTGTTGATTCGTTAGCACACGAAGTAGTTTCTACCCCAAGCAAGGAGTTTTCGCAACGAAAAGCCGACCAAACCCGCCCCAGTGTGCACAGAAAGGGGCGAACTGTCTTAGCTCAGAACGAAGGAATTTGCCCACAAGGAGCTAGGTGGTTATAACTAAGAAATAATTACGAGTGAATAGGCGGCACGACTTTAGACAGCGCCTGTTTTTCTACAGCAAACCGGCCAGTTACTGCAAAACCCAACACGTCGCCTTCCGCATTTTTGAACAGGGTTTTCACATGGGTACCATCTTGCTCGGTTTCCCAGCTACCTTGAGCATCGACTGGAGGCGGGCAAACCGCAGCCGGGCAACAAGGTGTTTTGATCATCACCGGCATAGTGCCGTAGCTCACTTGTGTACGCTCACCGGTCAGGCTCTTTGCCAACGCACGGGCGCAGGCCATCAGAGGCAAAACATATAGCAGTACATGGCCGTCCACTTCCGCACAGTCACCCAGTGCATAGACATCCTGAGCCGATGTTTCGAGCGCCCGGTTAACCGTGATACCCCGGCCAATATCAATGCCTGCCATGCGAGCCAACTCCGTACGAGGCCGCAATCCCACAGCAGAAATCACGATATCGGCCTGCAGGGTTTCGCCATTGGCCAAGAACAAGGATACACCGGTTTCTGCTGGCTCAATTCTTTCAACCAAGGTTTCCAAGTGGAAGCTAACGCCAAGTGATTCCAGCTCTGCCTGCACCGCATTGGCGGCGGCTGGTGGCAATAGGCTGGGCATAACGGCATCGGAAGGAGCAATCACCTCCACCTCGTAGTCGCCATTACGCAGATCGTTCGCAAACTCGCAGCCAATCAACCCGGCTCCCATAATCGCGACACGGCTTCCTGACTTCAGTGCCTTGCGAAACGCTCGGTAATCTCCCAGATCGTTAATTGGAAATACCCATTCTTGGCCATCACCCGGTATGGTCAGGCGAATAACGTCGGCGCCCCAAGCTAGCACCAGCTTGCTGTATGACAGGCTATCGTCACCCAGCAGTAACCTATGCCCATCGGTATCTATACCCGTCACAGTGGCGTAGGTGCGTAGCTCCAGGTTCAGCTGCTCAGCCATCGCCTCAGTGGCTGCCTGAGCCAACCCATCCGCATCTTTACCTTTGGTGAAGCCTGTGGACAACATGGGCTTGGAGTAGCTAACGCCATCGTCCGCCGTCACCATAACAATCCGGGCTTCTTTGTTCTGCTTGCGGATTTCCCGGGCCAAGGAATAACCCGCCAAACCTGTGCCAACAATAACGATAGGGCTGTGCTCTGTCATAACCATGCTCCGTTCGGCTTCAGCTGATTTCGATCATTTCAAAATCTTCCTTGCCCACACCACAATCGGGGCACTCCCAGTCGTCGGGTACATCATCCCATGCGGTACCCGGCTCAATACCATCTTCTGGCCAGCCTTCTGCTTCATCGTAAACCAAGCCACACACCACGCACTGCCACTTCTTCATAAACAACCTCTCCACCACAAATATGTAGCTACAAAATATATTGTCGAACAATACATCAACGGATCGATTTCGCCAACAGGGCTTTTTATCTGTCGTGCATCTCATCTCTATGCGTTGCAGCGCAATGATACTCGGCACATGGGGATTGACCAATGCCGGCAAAGACGCACCCTCAAAGTTTTTCTGCCAATTGTCGCCAGGACACCCCCTCCCTTCCGCCGGCCCTCTCCGGTATAATCGCCGGTTTTACGACAGGATCCACCGTTATGATCGATACCGTCGCCGAAATGAATCAGGTGATGGCCGAAGCTGATTGCCTGGTTGATGAGCAACAGGTACAGACCGCCATCCAAAACCTGGCCGACGACATTACCGGCCGCCTTAAAGACAGCAACCCTCTGCTGTTTTGTGTGATGAACGGCGGGCTGATTTTTACTGGACAACTTCTACCCCGGCTAAAGTTCCCGGTGCAGGCGGAATACCTTCACGCAACGCGCTACCGGCAAGAAACCACGGGCGGTATTCTTGAATGGAAACTCCAGCCCGAAGCCGATATGAAAGATCGCATTGTGCTGATTATTGACGATATTCTTGATGAAGGCACCACCCTGGGCGCCATCGCCGATTATTGCCGAGCCCACGGCGCAAAACAGGTGCTGACAGCCGTACTGGTCGATAAACAACATGATCGTAAGGCCCACCCGGATCTCAAGGCAGACTTCACTGGGCTGGATGTGGAAGATCGCTTCCTATTTGGCTATGGTATGGATTACAAAGGTTACTGGCGCAATGCTCCCGGGATTTATGCCGTCAAAGGTCTCTGATATCGACACCCCGGCAGACAATCCCAGTCTGATCATCCCGCCAACCGACTGGTATCAGTCTTTCGCCGCAGCCGGGCTTCGCAACCCGGGCGTTCATGGCCCGGCGCGTTACTGGCTGCAAGTGGAAGGCTCCTTTACCCGGGCGCTTCAGAAGCAATGCACTCGCTCGTTTCATGTTGAAGTCCAGCGCGAAGGGTTTGCTACGCCAACCCTCGAAGAAGCCAGGCGCCTCAAGATTCCCATGCGCCAGCAGGCTTGGATTCGTGAGGTACGTCTGTGTGGTGATGGCACGCCCTGGGCTCTTGCTCGCACCGTTATCCCCCTTTCCTGCTTAACTGGAAAGGGCAGGCGCCTTCTTCACCTTGGCAGTAAGCCTCTGGGCGCCTACCTGTTTAGCAGCCAAGGCTGGCAGCGGGGGCCGCTGGAAACCGGTCTCTGTACTCACCAAAACGGCAGCTCGCCTAAAACCGGTATACCCGAAATTGCACGCCGCTCCCTATTCAGCAACAAAAAGAGCGCCCTGCTGGTAGGTGAATACCTGCTTCCGGTTCTTTACCAGAAAACCGAGCTGTTCCCAGATACCCCAAACGGATAGACCCATGCTGCTTGATGCCGTGCCAGAACATATACGGAGCCGACTGACCGATTATGCACAGTTGCTGCGCATCAACCGCCCGATTGGCACACTACTCCTACTTTGGCCTACCTACTGGGCACTCTGGTTAGCCGGTAACGGCAGCCCCAGCATTAGCAACATCATTGTTTTCACGCTGGGTGTCTTCTTCATGCGAGCGGCCGGCTGTGCCATTAACGACTTTGCCGACCGGGACTGGGACAAGCACGTAAAACGCACCAAAGACCGACCACTGACCACCGGTCGGGTAAATGCCTGGGAAGCGGTCGCCCTGTTTGGCGGGCTATGCATTGTCTCGTTTGTGATGGTGGTGCTGTTTACTAACACCCTCACGCTCTACTTGTCCTTCGGCGGTGCCGTGCTGGCGTTTATTTACCCCTTCACTAAGCGCTACACCCACTTACCCCAACTATTCCTGGGCGCAGCTTTCTCCTGGGCCATCCCCATGGCATGGGCCGCCGAAGCCGGTGAGCTAAGCCAAATCACTTGGCTACTGTTCACCGCCAACGTACTGTGGACCGTGGCTTACGATACTCTTTACGCCATGGTTGATCGCGACGACGATCTCAAGGTAGGCATTAAATCCACAGCTATTCTTTTTGGCGAGGCCGACCGTGCCATCATCGGCGCCCTCCAAGCCATGGTGGTGCTTATCCTCATCATCATTGGCCACCGCTGTGGGCTGGGAACCTTCTATTATCTTGGCTTGGTGGCCATGGCCTGCCTGTTTATCTACCAGCAATACCTGGCCAAAGACCGCGAGCGCGATGCCTGCTTCAAAGCCTTCCTGAACAACAATTGGGCCGGGTTTGCCGTTTTTTCGGGTTTGGTCATCGACCTGGTTATCTCTTGAGACGGCCTGTCATATAGTTGTAACACTGAAACGTTGTAATGGGTCTGCAACACATCAAGGTCTGAAACAGGTTATACATTATGACTGGAAAAACTGTCCTGATTGTCGACGACGAACCCGCCATCCGCGAAATGATCGCCGTCGCACTGGAAATGGCCGATTACGAATGCCTGGAAGCGGCAGACGCCCTTGAAGCCCATGCCCTAATCATCGACAGGCAACCAAATATCATTCTGCTCGACTGGATGCTTCCAGGCACCAGCGGCATTGAGCTGGCGAGACGCCTGAAGAAAGAAGAGACCACCGCAGACATTCCCATCATCATGCTGACTGCAAAAGTTGAGGAAGATAATAAAATCCGTGGCTTGGAAGTGGGCGCTGACGACTACATCACCAAACCTTTCAGCCCAAGAGAACTTGTCGCTCGCCTGAAGGCTGTGCTCCGTCGGGCAACGCCACCGGGTATAGACAGCCCCATTGAAGTGAACGGGCTTACACTCGATCCCTCAAGCCATCGCGTTACCTCAAACGATGACTCCCTGAACATAGGGCCTACCGAATATCGGCTGCTGCAATTTTTTATGACACACCAGGAACGCGTGTATACACGCTCACAGCTTCTGGATCAGGTATGGGGCGGTAACGTCTATGTTGAGGAACGAACAGTCGACGTGCATATCAGACGGCTGCGAATAGCCTTAGGGAAACAACACGATCACCTGATTCAAACCGTAAGAGGCGCCGGTTACCGATTCTCTACCCAGTCTGCTTAATAGGCAGCGATAACCCTCGCCAGTGCTTTCAACCTTAATACAGGGCAGCCCTTCATGCAGCAAACCTGGTCGCGACACCTGCGCTATACCCTTGCCGGCCTCGCGGGCGCCACGCTTGCGGGCCTGTACATGGGATACCCGGTTTATGGACTTACCGCAGGGCTGGGTATCTATGTGCTGTGGACGCTGAATCAAACCCGCCGTCTGGCACAATGGCTGGTAGAACCAGACGCCACCAACGAAGCACCGCAAAGCCTGGGCATGTGGGGCGATCTCTTCGAAAAACTGCACAAACTCAACCAGAACTACCTACACTCTCGGGATCGACTGCGGGCAAGAATTGACCGCATACAAGAATCCACAAACGCTATGCGTGATGGCGTTATCATGACCAACGCACACGGTGCCATGGAGTGGTGGAACGGTTCGGCTGAGCATCTTCTGGGGTTTCGCCACAACACCGATCAGGGGCAGTACATCTATAACCTGATACGCACACCGGCATTCAGATCCTACTTTGATGCTAAAAACTACCACGAGCCACTGGAGCTGCATTCACCTGCAAAACCCCACATTCATCTGCAGATTCAGATCAGCCTGTTCGGAGAGGAAGACCGCCTCATAATGGCCAAAGACGTTACGCGTTTGCACCAACTGGAACAAATGCGGCGAGATTTTGTAAGCAATGTTTCCCATGAAATGCGAACCCCGCTGACCGTGATCAGCGGATATCTAGAGACGCTGGTGGACAACGCCGATGAACTACCCGCCAAATGGCGACGGGCCGTCAACACAATGGCCACCCAGTCTTTTCGCATGGAAACACTGATTACCGATCTCATTTTGCTATCGAGAATTGAAACCGGCGAACAGGAAGTAGACGACACAACAACGGACATTGACAGGTTAATCCAGCAAATTTGCCAGGACGCCCAAACGCTCAGCGACCAAAAGCAACATGAAATCACCTTCAAAAGCATTGGAGGCCACCAACTGAAAGGCGATGAAAAACAGCTGCGCAGCGCCTTCTCCAATCTGGTATTCAACGCCGTGAAATACACCCCCGCCCAGGGTCGGATCACCGTATCTTGGTTCAGCAACCGTGAGGGCGGACACCTTTCGGTAAAGGATACGGGCGCAGGCATTGAGCAGGTTCATATTCCCCGGCTGACCGAGCGCTTTTACCGTGCCGACCCCAGCCGACACAAAGACACCGGGGGTACAGGGTTGGGGCTGGCTATCGTTAAGCATGTGCTAATCAACCACGATGGCAACCTGGAGATACTCAGCCGTTTTGGCGAGGGCAGTGAATTTATCTGCCACTTCCCAGCGGAACGACTGGTTGTAGACTCAGCCGAGCACCAATCGTAAAAAAGCGCCAATCGCAATAAAGTAACCATCACGAACGTGAGAGGAATTTAACGCTTTCCGGCCCGAAAACGGGCAACAAATCGAGACAGATCCTCAAGCTTTTTCGGATCCTCATCCACAAACCGAATAGTAACGCTAACAAAGTCGGTATCCTGACGCTTGTCTACCGCCTGCAACTGGTGCACATAACCGTTCAGCCGTGCCATCTGCCCTTCGCCTGTCTCTATATCAACAACCGCCTGATCCAGAATGCCGGGAAACGCCTGATCCCGCTTTGCAATCACTCGCACTTCTGTCAGATTGATATCCTTTACTGCAGATTTCAAAGTGCTCTGTGCAAAGCGTATCGAGGCAAGACTCACACCACCCCTGGCCACAGCCGGTTTCCGACTCTCCGACAGCGACGCAGAGAGGGCCGGTGCTGAGGTAGGCTGGCCCGCCACGGGGGCCGTTGGTGTGGGCTCCCGTTTTTGCGTAAGCAACGCTGCCGACTCCTTGAACGCATCGGCTGACCCCGCCATGGACTTACCGTTCTGGCCCATGGCAGTGGTCAGGGTACTCCCCATCACTTTTATGATTTTTTTACTCAGCCCTTCCGGGCTAAAAGGCTTACCGAGATATTCAGAAACACCTTCCTTCACGGCCTCAATCACATGGTCCTTATCACCCCGACTGGTAATCATAATGAAAGGCACTTTCGCGTACTGAGGCTGTTGGCGCATCCATTGCAGTAGCTCCAGGCCGGACATTTCCGGCATTTCCCAGTCACACAAAATCAGATCAAAAGTCGTCCGGGACATAAGCGACTGTGCCCTGCGGCCGTTCTGAGCATCCGTGGTTTCTAAAACCGGGAAGCGCTGGCGTATTGTTCGCTTAACCAGATCTCTTACAAAACTGGCGTCATCAACTACCAGCGCTTTCAGCGTCGCCATGTTGTTTCGAACTCTTATAAAGGTATGGCCCAACTATAGAACAAAGGCCCGCTCGGGAAACCCGAAAGCTACAAAAAAGCCACAAACTTCAAGCACGAACGTCGATAGAAACACAGTTATACAAAACACGGGAACAGACAGGTTAAAGAACTGTCACCCCCAGTGGCTCGGCAAAGTGTTCCACCTACGGGAAAACACGCTACCATGGGCCTAATATCGTCCACTTTTTTACCCTGATCGAGGTTTCGCGTGCTGACCAAGCTTGCAAGGATTCTGCCCTCCCGGCATATGGCATGTCATCTCTGTGTATCCGCCCTTTTGGCCACGTCTGCACTACCTGCCATGGCAGAGAGCGACACCCTGCCGAAAGCACCCGATGGCTTCGAAGAGTGCAAACTGCAACTGCAGGAAAAAGCCATTGCAGCCGGGGTAAGTGCTAAAACGGCCCAAGATGTCATGACGGGGGTCGAACATATAGACCGGGTAATCGAGCTAGACCGTAAACAGCCCGAATTCACCACCACATTTGCAGACTATCTGAACCGTCGGGTGAACGACGACAGAGTGAACAAAGGCCGCGAGCTGCTTAAAGAACACAGCGCGCTGCTGGAACGGGTTACCGAGGCAACCGGCGTGCCCGCGCCCTATCTGGTCGCTTTTTGGGGGTTAGAAACCAACTTCGGCAGCTATTTTGGGAAAATGTCGGTGCCAGACTCACTAACAACTCTGGCCTGCGATGCCCGTCGCACCACGTTCTTTACCCAACAACTGATTGCTGCCTTGCGCATTATTGATGAAGGCGCAATCTCCGTAGATCAGATGGAGGGCTCCTGGGCCGGTGCCATGGGCCACGTGCAGTTCATGCCCACGGTATTTTTGGAGCACGCCGTAGACGGCGACGGAGATGGCCGTCGTGATCTATGGAACAGCCTACCAGACGCCATGATGTCTGCCGGCCGCTTTCTGCGGTCTATGAACTGGGACGGAGATTATCGTTGGGGCCGAGAGGTTCTTTTACCTGAGAATTTTGATTACTCGCAAGCTGATGGCCGGCGTCTGGAACTGAGTATATGGCGTGAGTTAGGCATCACAGACGCATTCGGCAACCCCCTCGGCCGGGAAGATATCACTGCTGCATTGATTGTGCCGGCTGGCCATCGCGGGCCCGCCTTTCTGGCTTACCACAACTTTAAAGTAATCATGGGCTGGAACCGTTCTGAGTTTTACGCCATAGCGGTGGGCCACCTAGCCGACCGTATCGCCGGCGCCGAGACGCTCCAGAATCCGCCACCGGTTGACACGCCATCTCTTTCAAGAGACACGGTTCTTGAACTTCAAACCACTCTTAACGAACGCGGATACGACGCTGGCAAGCCAGACGGTATTACTGGGCCGGCAACTCGTTCCGCTATCCGGAAGTATCAGCACGATGAAGGACTGATCGCCGATGGTTATCCAGGGCAGGAATTGCTAGATGGGCTTGGGGTAGCAACCCCCTAAAACTGTCAGATTTATTTACATAAGAAAAAAACAAAGAATGTCAAGCCTTTGTTATTTAGAAGATTTTATAGTTGGCACAAAACTGGCTTTATGAGTATCAGAATGCGACATAAAATTAATTATGTCATCTCAGAAGGCCAGGAGAAGTGCTATGAGGTTATTGGCGAAAGGATTTTTCGGTGTGCTGTTTTTGACAGCTGCGATGAGTGTTGCAGCGTTCCCGGTTGACGTTACGTCTATCGCTGGGATATTCGAAAACACTCAAGACGAAAACGGTAATACTGTTGGAGGCGAAAACTCAAGCTTCATCTATTGGGGCGGCAATACTAGCTACAGCAGCTACGAATTTGTTAGCAACCCAGGGGTACCTGTTCACAAAACTGATGATACGACTTTTAGTTTGGGCGAACTAATTCACACGAACAACCAAATTCCAGGCAGCAGTTCCACGCTGGCATCCACGGACCTTGCCATCACTCTTGGCCTTTCAGGCTTTGGCGATACTGGCGCGCAGGACGGTACATTCCAGTTTGCTCACGATGAAACAATCGACAACGGCACAAACTTGGAGTGCGGCTTTTACTTATTTGGTTGCTGGTTCTACAACGATTTGGAGAATGCCCCAGTCGACGACACGATTACACAAACGGGTGCATCCATCACAAGCTCAAGCCTCATACTCGGTGGCTTTGAATACTCCTTAGAGTTGATTGGGCTCAAGGACACCAGCGTAGTGGGCACTTCCGAAGGAAGTATCAACAACTACGAACTGTTCGCCAAGCTGAATGCGACAGCCGTACCTGTCCCAGAGCCCGGCACCCTAGCTCTGCTCGGCGTGGGCCTTGCCGGTCTCACCATGGCACGTCGCCGCAAAGCCGCTTAATTGGCTGAGGCATTTACAGGAGCCCCATAGTCCTGTTGTGCACATCGTACAAAGCAGACACCCTGCGCTTTCATAAAGCCCCGGGTGTCAGTTTTTTTAACACCGTTTTTTTCAACACATCCTTCTTCCCGTGATCTGAACTCCCATTCCACGCATAATACCCACCACCACTTTCTACTTTTTACGGAATTCATGGACTCAATCACCCAAGCTGCCCTTGGCGCCTCAATAGCGGGGGCTCTGGCGGGCAAAACCCTCGGGCGGCCGGTTCTTCTCATCGGCGCACTATTGGCGACGCTTCCCGATCTTGATGTACTGATTGATTACGGAACGGCGGTCGCGAACTTTACCCAACATCGCGGTTTCAGCCATTCGTTGTTCGTGCTTGCAGCCCTATCACTGCTGTTGGCCGTTATACTCTGGCGCTGGAAACCAGAGCTGGGGTTCCCACGTTGGTTGTCGCTAACCGCTCTAGTATTGATAACACATCCGCTTTTGGACACGTTTACTACCTACGGCACCCAGCTTTTCTGGCCACTTGGCCGGCCGTTTGCCATTAGCAGCATTTTTATTATCGATCCACTCTATACCCTGCCCTTGCTCGCCGGTTGCACTGCCTTCCTACTGCGCCCTCCCGCATTGCGCGCCATAACGGCCGGCCTGTTGCTATCCACGGCCTATCTCGGCTGGTCTTTGGTAGCTCAACAGATGATTACGGAGCGTGTGCAACCAGCCCTGGCAAAAGCCGGCTTCGCTGGCGGGGAACTGCTGGTGCAGCCTATGCCCTTCAACACGATTCTCTGGCGAGCCACGGCCATCACCGACCAAAAACGAGTTGAAATCGTTACCGGTTTTCTGGATGACAACGCACCGCTAACGCTTGAATACTTCCCCCGCCAACCTGAGCTAGCGAACGCCGTATCACACTTGCCCGAAACCTCTCGCTTGGAATGGTTTACCCGGGGGTTTCTTGACTACCAAACCATCAGCGGTGAAATCACCGCAACCGACGTTCGCTTGGGCATCCCTGGAGCGCATCCTTTTTCTTTTGTGCTGGCCCATGAGCGAGATGGTACCCTTACACCCGCTAATGGCGAGCTAGCGCCACGACCAGCCATGAATACCGGCGCACTGCCGCTACTATGGGCCCGCACGACTGGCGCCATTCCAGTGCTGTGCCTTGCCAGTCTTAAAACGCCGACCCCCGGCGAGGAATGCTAAAACCATGCGTCTTGATCAGTTTATTGCCACCAGCTCACCACTTTCACGCAAAGAA
Source organism: Marinobacter sp. (assembly GCF_052094685.1). GTDB lineage: Bacteria > Pseudomonadota > Gammaproteobacteria > Pseudomonadales > Oleiphilaceae > Marinobacter. Next base: position 32,244 of record NZ_JBQDKB010000009.1, on the reverse strand, counting down.
GCCAGGCGCGCTATACATGCGAGTAAGGTTGAGGTGAACGGTGAGGTTTGGAAAGATACCGGCAAACACCTCCCAGCCGGCGCTCAGGTTCTGCTGGAAGGAGGACAACTAACCTTGCAGGGAGAGCGTTATATAATGCTCAACAAGCCTGCAGGCATTGTTAGCGCAACCCAAGACAGCGAGCACCCAACAGCATTAGACCTTCTGCCGGCCGAGCTAACAGAGGTAGCCCGAAATCTTCATATCGCCGGGCGGCTAGACGCCGATACCACTGGCTTACTGCTGCTGACAACCGATGGCAAATGGTCCCACAGGGTTACGTCTCCCAGAGTAGAATGTCCGAAAACCTATCGGGTGAATTTGAGCACACCTATTTTAGATTCAACCATCAACACCCTGGAAACAGGCGTAATGCTTCACCAGGATCCTAAGCCTACAAAGCCTGCGCAGGTAAAGGTTCTGGAGCCGCAATTGATTGAATTAATAATTTCAGAAGGACGCTACCACCAGGTAAAGCGCATGCTGGCAGCGGCGGGAAACCACGTGGAGGCGTTACACAGACAACGCATTGGCGACATTATTCTCGACTCGGCACTGGAGCCCGGCGATTACCGGGAACTGACTGAGAAGGAAATCGCTTCAATAGGCTGAGCTGAAGGGAGCTCAGGTGCGCTCGAAACGCTGGGCTTTCAGGTTTTTACGCACAGCACCTGCCTCGAACACTTCCCCGTTCATGGCAATATAGACTCCAGGCGGCAAAAGTTGCACCGCCGCCCAAGCAAAACCTATATTGAATACCGAATCACTGCGGCGCATCCGCGCTGGCTGCATAGCGCCTGTAAGCACAATGGTTTTGTCGTTCATTGACGACAGCGCTTGGGCGGTTTCCGCCATGGTGTCGGTGCCATGGGTGATCAGTATGCGTTTGCTGCCGCAGGCGGTGACAGCTTCACGCACCAGCACACGATCTTCATCGGTCATCTCCAGACTGTCTTTACGCAACAGCCCCTGCAGCTGGTATCCCTTGTGGATATTGGATTCCGCCAGCAGTTCCGGCACCAGAGACTCGCCGATTTCGAATTCGCTGTTGGCGTCGAAATACACCTTGTCGATGGTGCCGCCAGTGGTAAAGATCTGGATCATGAGAGCCCTGCCCTGTTCAGCTTGCGCGCACGTTCATTTCAAAGCGGCCGTGGTGCTATGAGCCATGGCGTTATATGCCGCGTTCTTGTCCTGCGCGTATTGCCGCGCCGCTTTCGCCACCTGCCCAGTGGCGCCAGTATCCAGCCAACGCTTAATGCGACCGGCATCTCCCATGGGCGAACGAGTGCCCAAAGAGTCCAGAAGCACCGTTACCACCCGCTTGCCGTTCATCTTGGAAACCATAACCAAGCAACGTCCCGCGTCCGACAAATAGCCGGTTTTACTCAGCCCCACACCCCAGCTTTCACGGTGCACCAGTGAGTTGGTGTTTCCGAACGACAAGCTGTAACGGGGCTGACGGAACTGTCCACGAAAGTAATCAGTTGTAGAGTACTCGCGAATTTCCGGGTACTTCGACGCAGCATTCACCAGCCGTACCAAGTCGCCAGCGGTTGAGAGATTCTCCACCGACAAGCCTGTGGGATCCACAAACCGAGTGCCGATCATTCCAAGCTCTTTCGCCTTGGCGTTCATAGCCTCCACAAAACCGTCGAATCCTTCCGGGTGGCTGCGAGCCAGCGTGTAGGCGGCAAAGTTCTCTGACGACATCAACGCAATACGCAGCACATCAGAACGGCGCATCTGCGAACCAACGCGTATACGTGTGTATGCATTGGCCGCTGCGGGCGTATGGCGTTTCTGGAATACCAGCCACTCATTCAACGGTGCACCAGAGTCAAGCACCACCAGTGCCGTCATTACCTTGGTAACGGACGCGATAGGTACAGAACGATCAGCGTTTTTAGCAAACACCAAATCACTACTGCCAGCCACGGCTACCGCTGCGTTAACGGATGCCAGGTTCGGGCCCGGTGCATCCGCATTATTAGCGCTTTTCTGATGCGCGTGCACTGCCGCCAGCGGCAGGCAAAGCACCAGCCACAACATCATTCGCGCTATGTTCGTTCTGTGCATGTATAAACTCTATTTTTGCGGTAACGAATCTCTACGGCAGGTCAGTAACCGCGCCGGTGGAGGCAGAACTTACAGTGCGGGCATATTTTGCCAGCACACCTCGGGTAAAGCGCGGCGGGGGAGCAACCCAAGCCTTCCGGCGACGCTCCAATTCTTCTGCAGTGACATCCAATTCCATACTGTTGGCAACGGCATCGATAGTAATTGTATCGCCATCTTCAACCAGCGCAAGAGGGCCGCCTTCTGCGGCTTCCGGGGCAATGTGCCCAACCACAAATCCGTGGCTACCGCCGGAAAAACGCCCGTCAGTAATCAGCGCCACATCGTTGCCCAGGCCTTTGCCCATAATTGCCGAGGTAGGTGTCAGCATTTCACGCATACCCGGGCCACCTTTAGGGCCTTCATAGCGGATAACCAGCACATCACCAGCAACGACTGTGCCGTCCATAATCCGGTCCTGAGCTTCCTCTTCCGAATGGAATACTCGTGCGCGACCAGAAAAGTGAGTACCTTCCTTGCCGGTTATCTTGGCCACCGAGCCCTCAGGGGCCAGATTGCCGTAAAGAATACGCAAATGACTATCTGCTTTAACAGGGTTATCAAACGCGTGAATGATGTCCTGAGCCTCCGGATAAGGTGCAACAGACGCCAGGTTTTCAGCCAGCGTATGTCCGGTTACCGTCAGACAGTTACCGTGCAAAAGCCCACGCTCCAGCAGCATTTTCATCAGTGGCTGAATGCCCCCGATCGCCACCAGCTCTGACATCATGTAATGCCCGCTTGGGCGCAGATCCGCCAGCACCGGCACGCGCTTTCCAATCTCCACAAAGTCCTCAAGGCTTAGTTCAACGTCAACCGTGCTGGCCATCGCCAGCAGGTGCAGAACCGCATTGGTTGAACCACCGAGCGCAATCACAACTGTAATGGCATTTTCAAACGCTTCGCGGGTCATGATATCCGAAGGCTTGATGTCTTTTTCGAGAAGATTCATAACCGCCGCACCAGCAGCACTGCAGTCATCCATCTTGTTGTTAGAAACCGCGTTCTGCGCTGAGCTTCCGGGTAGGCTCATACCCATAGCTTCAATTGCAGACGCCATGGTGTTAGCGGTGTACATGCCACCACAGGATCCCGGGCCGGGGATCGCCGTTTCCTCAATCTGTTTTACTTCGATAAGGTCGAGATCGCCTCGGGCATGGGCGCCCACTGCCTCGAATACCGAAACAATGTCTGTGTGGTTTTCACCTGGCAGAATCGTGCCGCCATACACAAATACCGATGGCCGGTTCAGCCGGGCCAGGCCCATCAAGCAGCCGGGCATGTTCTTGTCACAACCGCCGATGGCAACCACCCCGTCAAAGCCTTCACAACCCGCTACGGTTTCAATGGAGTCCGCGATAACTTCTCGGGAAACCAGAGAGTACTTCATGCCGAGGGTACCGTTGGCAATGCCGTCAGAAACGGTGATGGTGTTGAAGATCAGTGATTTGCCGCCGGCCGCATCGGCACCCGCCGAGGAGGCTTCTGCCAGCTCATGAATGTGCATGTTGCAGGGCGTTAGATTGCTCCAGGTGGAAGCGATACCAACCTGCGGCTTGCGAAAATCTTCATCAGTAAAGCCAACGGCCCGAAGCATGGCACGGCTGGCGGACTTGCCTATGCCATCTACCACGGGGGCAGAATAACGGCGGCGCTTGTCATCACTCATCAGTCTCTCCTTATAAAGCGTTCACAAACCACAGTTGTTGTCAGAAGCCTACCAGACTGACCTGCATCAAACCGTATGGTGTTACTGTGTCTTACAATCATTTCAAAACAACCAAGCCGTAGAGGCACACTATGTCATCACCCATTCCGCCATCAGCGGCTTACCCCGAGTACAAGCTCTGGCGACAGGGCTATGGTGTGATTCAGCATACTGAAACCACCTGTGATCGCGTGCAAAACCTCGCCTCCCGACTTGTTGCTGCCGGCCATCAACCGGATATTGCAACGGTGTATCGCAAGCTGGCAGATCTCGACCGGCTAACCAGCGCTGGCCTCTGGCTGGTTGTGCACATGACCTACGCCAACCGAGTTGACAGCACCGGCGCCCCACTGGCCGCGCGGGATTTCAAATCCAGCCCCGAGGGCCACACCGGCGGAGCGCTGAATATGGTGCCGGCTTACGCGGCCTATCTCGCTCTCAATAACCTGACCGGACAAACACGAAGCTGGTTGATGGGCCAAGGACATTGCGTGGCCGCCATAGATGCGCTGAACGTACTCACCGGCAACCTGCACCCAGAACAGCGCGAACGCTACACTGGAACAGACGGGCTGTCACGAATGGTAGCGGATTTCTATAGCTATCAGCAAAAACCCGACGGCAGCACCGCGGCACCTCTAGGTAGCCACGTGAACCCTTATACCGCAGGCGGCATTATGGAGGGTGGCTATCTAGGCTTTGCAGAGCTTCAGTACGCACACATGCCGCTACCTGGGGAGTCATTGGTGGCTTTTCTTTCCGATGGTGCGGCAGAAGAGCAACGAGGCAGTGATTGGATACCCCGCTGGTGGCGGGCGAAGGACTGCGGCCTGGTGACCCCTATTATGATTGCCAACGGTCGCCGCATTGAACAGCGCACTGAGCTGGGCACCCGCGAAGGGCTTGAGCGATTTGAGACACACCTCGCTGCCAGGGGCTTTGAGCCGTTCCGCTTTGATGGCCGCGACCCAGCTGCGTTTGTCTGCGCCCTGGCAGAAATGGAGCATTCCCTGAAGGATCGCGGCGATCGTGCACTCACGGGCGAGCTGAACTATCCGGTTCGTATTCCTTACGGTATTGCCGAAACCGTAAAAGGCTTTGGTTTCTACGGTGCGGGCCTTAACCCTGCTCACAACCTTCCGCTACCAGATAACCCCCGCTTGGATATCCATGCCCGGGAGCTATTTCAGGAACACGCCTCTTTTCTGTGGGTAGCGCCGAATGAACTGGCACAAAGCACACTGCGATTGAAAGAGCACGACCAGCAGGGCCGACCTTTGGAGCGGGATCACCCACTGGCTATGCGTAATCCACCAGACCTCGACATTCCAACTATTCCTAGCCGCCACGACCGGATTTCGCCGATGCTGGCGGTGGACGATTTTTTCCGGGCACTGGTTACGCAGAATCCGAACCTAAGACCCAGGGTCGGCAACCCAGACGAACTTGCCAGCAACCGCCTGAAGGGCGTCTTGGAAGATCTTAAACATAGGGTAAATGACCCGGAAAGCCCATCTGAGTCGGTACACGGGCAGATCATCACAGTATTAAACGAAGAGGCGGTAGTGTCTGCCTGCCTGGCGAACAAGGCAGGGATTAACCTAGTTGCGAGCTACGAAGCCTTTTGCGTGAAAATGCTCGGCGCAATCCGACAGGAACTTATTTTCGCGCGGCACCAGAAAACGGTTGGCCGCCCTGCCCGCTGGCTTGGTTTGCCGATTATCGCCACCTCCCACACCTGGGAAAACGGCAAGAATGAACAATCTCATCAAGACACCACGTTCTGTGAAAACCTGCTGGGTGAAATGAACGACGTGTCTCGGGTTATTTTCCCTGCCGATTACAACAGCACCCTTGCAGTTCTTCCCTCAGTCTTCAATGAGCGGGGAACCATTAGTTGCATGGTAATTCCCAAACGGGATCGGCCTTGTGTTTTCGATAGCCGCGAAGCAGAAACCCTTGCTCGTACCGGCGCTTTGGTAGTGGACGAAGACACTTCCGGGGGACAGGAGCCCGTGCTACTGATCGCAAACGGCGCCTACCAGTTATCGGAAGCCATTCGCGCTTGTGAACGTCTGCGCGACACCGGCGCGTCATTTCGCTTAGTGTATGTTCAGGAACCAAGACGCTTCCGGGAGCCAAGGGATATTCTAGAAGCACAGAGCTGTGTATCGGAGCTTGCACGGGAACAGCTGTTCCCGAATCGGTTACACCGAAGAGTTGCGCTAACCCACATGCGCCCTGAAGTGTTCCGTGGGCACATGCACGCACTATTCCCGGATCCCAGCCATAGTGCAGTGCTAGGCTATACCAACCAGGGCGGCACACTAAACGAGGCCGGCATGCTCTTTGCCAACGGATGCTCCTGGGGCCACGCCCTAGCCGCCTGCGCTAGAGTTCTGGACAAGCCGCCCGGGGAGTGGCTGAGCAGTGCCGAATTGGCAGCGGTGGAAGGGCGCGGCGACCCTTCGTTAATCACGCGCGGCCTCCCCTAACAGTTTGAAGGCGGGCTTTGCCCGGCCTCAGGTGGACATTTCCAGAGACCGGTTACCCACACCAGGCCGAACACTACGGCTCGCACTGCGGGCCGTATCTATGGCATATTCGCGAGATTTGATGGTGTCAACAAAGTACCAATCGGCACGAGCTTCCTCCGCGGTGAATGTCACCACCATATAACCGCGCTGATTCATGTTCAGGTAATCTAGGTCATCTGCCAATAAACCAATACCCTGCTCGGCCCCAGCAATTTGCTCCTCCTCCAGCTCTAGGTACTCTTCTAACCCAGGGGACGACACCGAAGCCGTCGCGAACTCCACACCAATCTGGTCGCCGTCTATATCCTTCAAGTTATTGGCCCAGGCGTTATGGGTATCGCCAGCCAACACCACAAGGTTTTTGTTCAATTGCTTTGCCGTACCCAATACCACTTCACGCTCATACTGGTAGCCATCCCAGGCATCAAGGTTGTAAGGGGCAACGGTGTTTATCCTCGCGGACTCTTCAGGCGTAAGGGAAGTATCCCCCGCCAGCTGCCGACCTTTAATCTGCGCGAGCTCCCCAAGCATCTGGGGCAGCCCTTCAAAGTCCTCCGTCGCGATTTTAACCAACAGTTCCGCCGGCAGGTTCATCCGGCCCATCAAAATTTGCTGCCCCAGCACTTGCCAAGTGGCGGTGGAATAGCCTAGCGATGACTGCAACCAAAGCAACTGCTCGGCGCCAAGCAAGGTCCGGTTTTTGCTCCCTACATCCGCAGTGAACCGAGCCTCATCAAGCCCAGCTGATGTAAAGTAATTGAGATAATCCAATGGCTCGTCGCGGCCCATGTGGCGAGTATCCAGCATGTGCAAATCCACCAGATTTCCAAATCGGAACGTGCGGAAAATCGCTTCATCATTGCCTTCAATGACAGGCCGAATCGGCATCCATTCAAAGTATGCCTGCAGAGCCTCAAGCTTGCGGGTACCGTAATCGCCTTCACCGTCATTGTGATTTTCAGCACCGTTTTCCCAAGCGTCGTTAGCCACCTCATGGTCATCCCAGACCACGATAAATGGCATTTTTTTGTGCAGGGTCTGAAGGTCTTTATCATCCCGGTAAATACCGTAACGGCGCCGATAATCCTTCAACCTGATCAGTTCAAGGTTGTTATCCTCAGGGAAGGCACGACCCAGTTCGGCGGCATCGGCCGCCGCATAACTTTCGGCTTCACTGCTGTACTCGTAGATGTAATCTCCCAAATGCACAACCACATCCAGATCATCACGTTTGCTGATTTCGCGGTACACATTGAAATAGCCAGCGGGATAGTTGGCACAGGACACCACCCCTAACCGAACCGAATCAATCGCGCCCTCAGGCAGCGTTAGTGTGGTGCCAGCGGGAGACTGGCTGTCTGAGCTATGAAAACGATAGTAATACGTCTGGCCAGCGGAGAGCCCGCGAACGTCCACTTTAACGGTAAAGTCATGGACATTTCTTGCCTCTGCGGTGCCGGAGTGAACCAAGGTTTCAAAGTCTTTGTCTGTGGCTACTTCCCAGGCCACGCTTACGGCTTTTTCAAAATCCTTATCTGGCACCACCCGAGTCCATAGAACCACCCCGTCTGCCAGTGGATCACCACTGGCAACACCATGAGTGAACTCCGTAGAACGCTTGTCGTCACTATCAAATACACAGCCGGCCAGGCCGGTCGAGACAACCACCGCACCCATGCCCATAGCGGACGCCTTCAGGAAATCCCGTCTCGTCAGTCTTGTCATTATTATGCCTTCCTCTGGATTCTTAGTGTCGGGCACCCTATGCCCGAAACGTCACAGCGCGCCTTCAGGACGCCAACCTAGAACCTAGTCCGCTTGGGCAAATAACGCATTGCCCAATTGCGACAACACAATATCCAATTACGACACGTGAGCGGAAATCGGAGCCTTTGCGAAACGGACAATGCTAGCGGGAGGAAGTGAAGAAGGTAGTCGAGGTATCAAGGCGCCCACTGGACTGGGCGCCTTCTGGAGTAACAGGCTTAAGACTGTCGTGGGTCCGTTTCGGCAACCCAAGGGGTAGCTTGCCGACTATCCCGGAAGGCGACCAGACTTTCTATGCCGGAGAAATCCACAAGGTCGCGGAAATCCAGCCAGTCCACTAGGCAATAGAGGCACATCGCCGGATAGTTCCACTCTTCAAACTGGCCGTCTTCAACTTGAGCAGCGAGAGAACGCAAGGTGGTCATAATGCGTTCACGCTGCAAGTCAAAAAACAACACGCCCGAAGCATCTACATCCAGGCCGGAACGCTTGGCTAGCAGCAAGGTGACCGCCGAATCGTTGGCACCATCTATAAGAGTAAGCTGGTTTTGCTGATCCCAAGTGAGAGGATCCCGGCCTTGCTTGGAGCTGATATAACGGGAAATGATCCGAGAATCGTAGATCTCCTGACCATCGCTTTCCAGCACAGGAATTTTTAGCGCCGGATTGCTACGCCTGATTTCGTCACGGTCTTCGCCGTAAATATCAAGGTTTACAAATTCGTAGCGCTCTTCGTCCAGAAGAATGCGAATTCGCCGAACATAGGGCGAGGTAGTTGATCCAATCAGCTTCATAAACTCTCCGGTTGTATAACCCACTAATACTCTGTGTCTGACTGAAAATGTACCACATCAACGCGCCAGCACAGGAAAATAACAGGGCTTTTACAACAAAAAAAGGCAGCCGAAGCTGCCTTTTTGGCGGTTATTGCTCTATCCGAATGGGATTAGAGAGCAGTAACGTTCTCCGCCTGTGGGCCTTTTTGGCCCTGAGTAACGGTAAACTCAACTTGCTGACCTTCTGCCAGAGTTTTGAAACCGCTGCCCTGAATAGCGCTGTAGTGAACAAAAACGTCCGGGCCGCCTTCACGAGTGATAAAGCCAAAGCCTTTTGCTTCGTTGAAGAACTTAACAGTACCGGTAGTAGTAGACATACTTAAACTTCCTGAAATCAATCATATTATCTGCTGCCATTCACTGAATGCGTCCGGTCAGCGTTTTATGGAAATACAGAACTCGCGGAATCAAAAACAGGACGGTCACTACTAACTGCGGAGTACGTCTTATTCATGAAATGCTTAACTGATTCTTTCCTACGAAGATAACTCTACTCTGGAATTGCAGGCTTGCCAAGTAGATTTGGAATAATTCACGTAGGTAGTAATACCCATCAGCCTTTCACCAGGCCAAAGGTATAAATACCCAGCGCAGTCATCAAAATAGAACCAATCACGTGGAGCAGAATACCGGTTACTGCCATCGGCCATTTACCATCCTGAATTGCTGCGAACATTTCCAGGGAAAACGTCGAAAATGTCGTTAGTGCGCCACACAGGCCAGTTATAGCAAACAGGCGCCACTCAGGCGCAAGCGCACTGGCGTGGCTGAAATAACCGATCAACAGCCCGATCAGCCACCCCCCACTGAGGTTCGCAGCAAGAGTTCCATAAGGAATGGAGTGGTAGCTGGTGTTCAACCACAAGCCCAAAAGCCAACGCAGGTTGGCGCCAACAACGGCGCCAACGCTAACGGCAGCGAACGATAACCACATAGCGGTCTCTCGCTCTATTAAGCCGGGTTGTGATCAATCACGGTGTCCTTGTTGCGGGCAAACTCATCAAATGGGAAATCATCCACTGTAAGCATTTCCAGAACAACCGCTTCATACTCAGCCATAAAATCGGCTTCTTCCTTGGTATAGACGCCTGCCTCCAGTGCCGCTTCAAAGCGCTGTTCCGGATGCAGGGCCGTCATGGGCAGCTCACCTTTGGCGTAGGCCTTGCCGGCTTTACGATACAGCTGTTCGGCTTTGTCGTAGTCTTTCAGCAAACTATTGTACGTTGCCACCGGGTTCTCAACCGAACCTTCACCTTCGGTTGTCCAGGTGCTGGCAAGTAGCTTGTGACGGATAGGGGTATCGGTAGAGATAAACCGAGCCAGCTTACGGGCCTGATCGTCATGGGGGTTACCCCAACGGCGACCCAGAGGCAATGTAATCCCTCGCAGAACCACCGCCACTGCACGGTCAGGAAGATTTCGAAGAAACCCATCCAGCGCTTCTTCAGTGCGATGTAACAGCAAGCCAAGACTGTACTGCATCACTTCTTTTTCGCCTTCCACCGGCTGGGTTTCGTGCCAGTTTTTAAGAACCATGGAGGCCAGGTACAGGTTAGACAGCATGTCGCCAAGGCGCGCAGAAATCAGCTCGCGCATTTTTAGCTCGCTGCCAAGCGTTGTCATGGCTGCATCCGAGCACAAACCAAAGGCCGCACTAAAGCGGGAAACCGCCTGAGCGTATCTACGGCTAGCACTGTCGAACGGAACATCCGCACGGCCAAGGCTAAGCGCCTGAGTAAAGGCCCGGGCAGCGTTGCCGAAAATCAGGCCAGCATGGCTAAAGAAGGCATCATCGAACGCATTGATATCATCGTTATCCTTGGCCGCCAGCTCTTTGAGCACGTACGGATGACAACGAATAGCCCCTTGCCCGAAGATCATCAGGCTGCGAGTCATGATGTTTGCGCCTTCCACCGTAATCGATACCGCTGCGCCGCTGTAACCAATACCCAGGTAGTTGCGGGGACCAAGTGTGACCGTTTTACCACCGTGAACATCCATGGCATCCGTTAGGATCTCGCGCTGGAATTCAGTCAGGTGGTACTTGAGTATCGCCGAAGGCACAGCTGGCTTTTCGCCTTTATCAATCATGTTGGCTGTGTGGTTAACGGCCGACTGAGCAATGTAGGTTTTCGCAGCAATGCGAGCCAAAGGCTCTTGCACGCCTTCCATGTCTGCCACTGGGCTATTGAACTGGCGACGGATTCGGGTAAACCCACCCGCTGTACCAACAGCGGCGGCGGCGCCACCGGCAGCACCCGAAGGCAAGGTGATGCAGCGCCCTACAGAGAGGCACTCAACCAACATGCGCCAGCCTTGGCCGGCCATTTCCATGCCACCAATAATGTAATCCAGTGGTATGAAGACGTCTTTACCAATAATTGGGCCATTCAGGAAAGGACTGCCTATAGGGCAGTGGCGGCGACCAATTTCCATGCCTTCCGTGTCACGGGGTATCAGCGCACAGGTAATGCCGTAATCTTTCGTATCGCCAACTAGGCCGTCAGGGTCGAACATGCGGAACGCCAGGCCAACAACCGTCGCTATGGGCGCAAGCGTAATCCAACGCTTTTCAAAATCCAGTTTAATACCGATCACTTCCTTGCCGTCTATTTCCCGCTTACACACGATGCCGGCATCCGGCAGTGATGTAGCATCTGAACCCGCACGGGGACCCGTCAGGCCAAAGCAAGGAATTTCCCGGCCATCGGCTAGGCGCGGTAGGTAATGGTTTTTCTGTTCGTCAGTGCCGTACTTAAGCAATAACTCACCAGGCCCAAGAGAGTTAGGCACGCCAACGGAAACCATCAGCATTTCATTGGCGGCAATTTTCTGCAATACCGCCGTCTGCGCCTTGGCAGAGAACCCCAGACCGCCGTACTCTTTGGGGATAATCATCCCGAAGAACTTCTCTTTCTTGAGGAAATCCCAAAGCTCTTTTGGAAGGTCGGCCCGCTCTACGGCAATATCCCAAGCATCACACATGGAGATAGCCTGAACACACTGGCCATCTACAAAAGCCTGCTCTTCGTCGCTTAACCCAGTGTGGCGGTTAATCAGCAGGTTGTGCCAATCTGGCTGCCCGGTAAACAGCTCGCCGTCCCAACCTACGGTGCCGGCTTCGAGGGCAACCTTTTCGGTCTCTGACACCTTCGGGGCAACCTTTTTAAACATGGCAAAAATGCGCGGCGTCAGCCAGCTTTGGCGAAAAGCTGGCAACCCAGCGACGGCAGTAACGGCCGCGCCGACAAAGAGAATCAGAGCCAGCCATCCAGATGCGAAGAGCATCGACAAAACGCCAACCACAACCATTACACCTATAGCCGATTTAGCACCGGCCTCGCGACGCATGACTACCAACAAGCCCACCAGCGCCACTACAAACAGAATGAAAGTCATCATAAGTTCTCTCTGTCATCCATAGTTAAAGACTAAAGCTAAAGACTAAGATTATTACGTTAAAAGCATCGTACCAGATTATCATTCGTCAGCAGGTGCCGCAGCCTCCAACGGTTAACGGCATCGCAAAATACTCACGCCGTAACAATAACCCGAATACCTTCCAGAGCCAGACTGGCATGCCCAATTGCCTCACGGGCGGCATTCAGCTGATTGCGGAAATAATCGATTTCCTCTTCCCGAATGGCTGGATTCACTTTTTTCAGAGCTTCCAGCCTACGGATTTCCGGCTCAAGGTTCGCCGCCAACTGCTCCAATGCCTTTTGCTTCATCGGCTCCAGGTGTGGCTCGGAAAGCCGTTCCACATGATCCACCATAGTTTCTACTTGCGGGCGAATTTGCGGTACAACAGCTTGGGCCGTGCGCCGACGAATGTTTGAACACAAATCGTTCAAGCGATCATGGGGCAAAGCTGCCGAGAGCTCTTTCCCGTTTACATCCACCAGTAAGCGCAAGGGTGAAACCGGCAAATAGCGGGTCAACTGCAAGGCTTCCGGCGCCGGGCAGTGCACAGTCATCACGGCTTCCATTAGCAGAGTCCCTGCTGGCAACGCCTTCACCGACAAGCTGGCCAGAGCCGCTTTGCCCAATCCAGAGCTGGTTACCGAGTCCATCACGCCGGTTACCATGGGATGCTCCCAACTCATGAAGGCGATGTCTTCACGCTCCAGTGCATGCTGACGATCCCAGGTAACGGTTACTCCGTCTTCCGGCAGCTCCGCTACGTGACCAGCCTGGTATTGCTCGCCGGGGCGCAGAATATCAGCATGATCAGAGTGGTCTTCTATATCTACCCCGAGAATGTCGAATGCTTCGACCATGTAATCACGCACCAGAACCGAACCCTCTTCCTCCTCAATGCCGGCAATCAGCGTGTCGGCTATATCGCCGCGACAGGAATTGAGCTCAATCAGCGCATCTCGACCATTCTGTAGAAGCGTTTTCAACCGGGCCGCCTCAGTGGCAGTGGTCTCAACCAGGGCTTCCAGCACGGAAAGCTCGCCTTCAATCGCGCTCTGCCACTGTTCGCTAACCTTCTCCTGCACCGCCACACCGACTGCGCAGCTTTCAGCAAATGCATTCAGACCTTCATGGAACCAGCGATACTGCACCTCTTGCGAGGAGCTCTGAAGATAGGGAATATGGATATCGATGGTTTCCGTTTGACCAATACGATCAAGACGGCCAATACGCTGCTCAAGCAGGTCAGGATTAGCTGGTAGATCAAACAGCACCAGGTGGTGAGCAAATTGAAAATTACGACCTTCACTGCCAATTTCCGAGCAAATCAGCGCCTGAGCGCCCTGCTCATCGTCGGCAAAATAGGCGGCGGCGCGGTCACGCTCCACAAGGCTCAGGTGCTCATGGAATGCAGCACTGCGGATGCCGGCCCTGAGCTGGAGGTAGTTCTCCAGCGCCATAGCGGTTTCAGCGATGGCGCAGATAACCACCACTTTGGCCGGACGCAACCCTGCCAGCTTTTTCTCAAGCCAGGCCACTCTCGGGTCGTCTGCCAACCACTGTTCATCCGGTACGGATTGTTCTGGTGCTAACCCGGGATAGCCAAACTCCTGACTCTGATACATAGCGGGGAGTGCCAGCGGCACAGGATTAACGCGGCGTTCGGGAAAACCCTGAATAGCAGCACGGGTATTACGGAACAAAACCCGCCCGGTGCCGTGGCGATCGAGCAACGCGTCGATAATGGACTGCCGCGGCGACTCGCCTTTCAGCAACTGCTGCAGTTCGTCGCCCAACCAGGCTTCCAGCGCTTTCTGGTCGTCCCCTTGAATGTCTGCATTCTCATCCTGCAGGCGCCGCACAACACTGTTAATCGCTTCGTACTGTTGCTCTTCTTCCTGAAACGTCTGTAAATCGTGAAAACGCGCCGGGTCTAACAAGCGAAGCCGGGCAAAGTGGCTGGCTACGCCCACCTGTTCCGGCGTAGCGGTCAGTAGCAACAAACCTTCACTGGCCGCAGACAGCTCTTCTACCACCTGATATTCAGGGCTGGCACTCTCAGGGCTCCAGGCCAAATGGTGGGCCTCATCCACAATCATCAGATCCCAATCGGCCTTCAGTGCATCCGTCTGGGCCTTCTTGCTGTTCACCAGAAAATCAAGACTGCACAGTACCAACTGATCGCTTTCAAACGGGTTGACGGCATCTTCGTCGCCAAATATATGGCTCATCAGGGCGTCGACATCGTCTTCGTCATCTTTCAAGGCATCGTAACGGCTCTGATCCACAATGGAGAACCGCAGGTTGAAGCGCCGGAGCATTTCCACCAGCCATTGATGAATAAGCGAATCAGGCACCACAATAAGGGCGCGACGAGCCCGCCCTGTCTGCAGCTGATAATGTAAAATAAGGCCAGCCTCAATGGTTTTACCCAGGCCCACCTCATCTGCCAAAAGCACCCGTGGCGCATAGCGTTTTGCAACTTCCTGGGCAATGTAGATTTGGTGCTGCAAGTGCTGTGTGCGGGCACCAATCAGCCCCCTAGCCGGTGAGGCGCGCAACCGATCCATGTGCTGAATAGTTGCGAAACGCAGGCGAAAAGCCCCATTTCGATCAAATTGGCCGGCAAATAGGCGCTGTTGAGGCGCAGAGAAGTTCACGGAACCGGCAAGTTTTACCTCAGATATCTGCTCAATGTTTTCATCAAGCTCTTCCCCACCACTGGCCTCGGCGTGATACAGCAATACGCCACCGAGATCCTCAACCGCACGCACGATGTATTTGGCACCCTCGAACGTCTCGATGCCCTCACCAATCTGGTACACGATGCGGGAAAGCGGCGCATTATCAATCGCGTAAGTGCGCTCTTCATCAGCGGCAGGAAATCCCAAGGTAACCCGCCGGCCGGAAATGTCTGTCACTATGCCCAAACCAAGCGCGGTATCACTGTGGCTTACCCAGCGCTGACCAATCACAAATTCCGAAGCGTCCAAAAAACCTCCAAACTCTTTAATGTCGTGTTGCGCCGTTTTCACGCACCCAATAGGCAGTCGCACCGCAGACAGCTGCGGGAACCACAATAAGATTCAGAACAGGCACCATGGCTGCCAAAGCCACCGGCAGCCCGAAACCCAATGCAGACAGCCGAGTATCGGCAAGCAGCTGGCGCAACGCCGAAAAGCTTACTTTGTGATTGTCTGCGGGATAGTCCACATACTGCAGCGCCATCATCCAGCTGTTAAACAGAAACCACAGCACCGCGGCAACCAGGTTAACCACCGGGATCAAACCGATAATAAACAAGCCAATGGCTCGCGGCAGGTAGTAGACAATCTTCTGCACTTCGCGCCAAAGCGCCCGGGGAATGTCTTTTATGATGGTAGCCCAACCACCATCCGTGCTGACGTCCTGTCCGGTGAGATGTTTTTCAGTGAGTTCCGCAAGGTAACCATAAAACGGGGAACCAATAAGATTCGCGAGGATCACAAAACCGTAAGCCAGCATGAGCAGGATCACGGCTCCGTAGAGAATCCAGAACAGCCAATCCAGCGACTGCAACCAAGCCCAGTCGGGGAGCCAGCTCATTGCGGTGGCAATCAACGCACCGAAGATCTCGCCCAGGAAATAGAACAGCAACCCGAAGAGAAGAATGTTGATCACCAGCGGAATCACTACAAATAGTCGTAAGCCAGGCTGGCATATCAGCCGAAAGCCCTCACCCAGGTAGCCCAGACCACGAAAAAAATTACCTCTGAGCATTGCCGTTTAGCCCTCCGCTTCAATGACATTGACGGGGCGCAAAGCATATCATGTTGAAAACCTTCACACAGCCAGAGAACTCTGACGGATTTCACCAATGGCAACACTGAAACACCAAGTTCGAACCCTGCTTCATTTTCAGCCGCTGTGGCGCTTTGCTCTGCTGCTGTCCGTGATTGCCATCGGCTTTCTGGCAACGACAAGCAGCGACTACCCAATTCCTTCGGCGCCCAGCGACAAAGTGAATCATTTCATCGCCTTTCTTGAGCTCACCCTTGTTGCACGACTAGCTTGGCCGAACCTCCGTACCTTCTGGTATGCGCCGGCATTGCTGGCTTTCGGGCTAGGCATTGAAGCGGTCCAGGCCAACCTGCCATACCGGGATTTTTCCCTTGCAGATGTGGCTGCTGACGGGGCCGGGATACTGGTCGGGCTTATGCCCTGGCCCGGTTTACACAAAACCAGTAAACGCAGCTTGAGAGATTCACCCAAGTCTTTGTGAGATATATCGCACAAGCCTGTGAGATCTTGCAGTGACTTTACATGTATAGCCGTTACCAGTCTCACCAGAACACCTCTAAACTATTGATATGTATAGTTCGCCGTCACCATAGCTGCCAGACACCTCGCGCAAGCGCTCAAAGTTCACAGGTTTCCGCGCGCACAGTTGATATAGTGATCTCGTCAAGGATGACAGGGAAAAGGACGATGCACTGGATGCACCCCGGCACGGACGGCAGGGAGAAGCAAGGACACAAGGATCACCAAGCTTAAGGGACAACTATTCGGATCGCTGGCTAGGAAGCCGGCACCACGGAGTGGCAAAAGGATTCGCGACACGGCTGTTGCACTCAGCGTAAGGATGCGCCGACCTGTTCCGGTAGAGGGCACCCCTAGGGTTGCCCTTTTTTTGCGCCACTTTTGCGTACACATCCTTCTGAAATCCGGGCTCACAAAGCAGGAAAACCTCATATCCGTTATACTTCCGCCTCATTATGACAAGCGGTTGAACCCTGAGATGGCAAGCAGACCCGATACCGACAATTACCTGTCCCTGTTCCTGAACGACATCCCATTAATGGATGTACGGGCACCCGTGGAGTTTGCTAAAGGCAGCTTTCCTGGCGCTGATAACGCGCCATTAATGAACGATGAAGAGCGGCACCGAATAGGCATTTGTTACAAAGACAAAGGTCAGGATGAAGCCATCCGGCTCGGTCACCACCTGGTTTCCGGCGACATAAAGGCCCAGCGCATTGAGGCTTGGAAGCGGTTTGTGGCGCGCCACCCAGAAGGCTACCTGTTCTGCTTTCGTGGAGGCTTACGATCCAGGCTGACTCAGCAGTGGATAAAAGATGCCGGCATTGATTACCCCCTCGTTCAGGGTGGCTACAAGGCTTTACGCCGGTTCCTTATTGATAGCCTTGACAACCTGATTGAATCTGGCGACTTCCACATCATCAGCGGGCGCACGGGTACGGGCAAAACCCGCGTTTTACAGCAGCTTCCCAACCCGGTAGATCTTGAAGGACTGGCCAACCACAGAGGTTCCAGCTTCGGGCGCCAGGTAACACCGCAGCCATCACAGATAGATTTCGAAAACCGTTTAGCGGTTGCCATGTTGAAAGCCCGACATTCGGTTGGCGGCCCTGTGTACCTGGAAAATGAAAGTCGCTTAGTCGGCCGCTGCGCCCTACCGGATTCTCTAAAAGAGCGCATGACACATGCACCACTGCTTGTTCTTGAGCAATCGCTGGAAGACCGCACACAGATTATCCGGGAAGACTACGTAGAAAACATGTCTGCCGATTATAGGTGCCGTGACGGCGAGGAAGCCGGCTGGCTGAATTTTCGAGACTACCTTCTTGGGGCGCTGGAGCGCATAAGCAAGCGTTTAGGCGGCGAGCGCTACAACCAATTACGTGGTTTTATGGAACAAGCGCTGGCGCAACAAGAAAGCACCGGCGATGTTCACGCCCACGATGCGTGGATTCAACCGCTTCTTCAGAACTACTACGACCCAATGTACGATTATCAACTCGGCCAGAAACAAGGGCAGATACTTGTCCGTGGAGACCCGAATACCGTAATCGGGTGGGCCAAAGAGAACACGCCTGCGTAAACACTGGGCTCGCATCAGATATACCCAAGTAGTTTTGTCTGCTATATAAAGCCTTGAATACATCCGGCTACGTCGAATCTATACTGGCGGGTTGAAAGCACCAAAAACTGAAACCTCTAAGGAGTCCCTATGGAAGATCTATTCAGCGCTGACGGACGCGCTTCGGAATACATTGATCAGGCCATTTCGCTGGTCATGACCTACGCGCCCAAGGTTTTGTTAGCCATCATCACACTGATTGTTGGATTGTGGCTGATCAATCGTCTTGTGAACTTGCTGGACTCAAAACTGGGCAAGAAAGACCCTACGCTGAACAAATTTTTATGTGGGCTGATTGGGGTTGTTCTCAAAGTGCTCCTGCTGGTCTCCGTTGCTTCCATGGTAGGCATTGCAACGACCTCCTTTGTCGCTCTTATCGGTGCGGCCGGCTTGGCTGTTGGCCTGGCCTTACAGGGTAGCCTTGGCAATTTCGCCGGCGGTGTACTGATTCTGATCTTCAAGCCGTTCAAGGTCGGCGACACCATCGAAGCTCAGGGTTACCTGGGCGCGGTAAATGAAATCAGCATCCTTTACACCATTGTTAATACCTTTGATAACCGCCGAATCGTTATCCCTAACGGCAGTTTGTCCAACGCAACGTTGGTGAACGTAAGCATCTATAGCACCCGTCGCTGCGATATGACGTTCGGCATTCGCTACGGTGACGACATCGACAAAGCCAAGGCCATATTGCAGCGCCTGATGGAAGAAGATGAGCGTTCACTGACCGAGCCAGCACCCAGAATCTGTGTGGGCAGTCTTGGCGAAAATTCCGTTAATCTGATGTTCCGTGTCTGGGTCGCCACCGACGATTTGTGGCCATACTATTGGGACATGCACGAGAGCGTTAGAAAAGCATTTGATGAAGAAGGCCTGCGTGCTCCGCTTCCGCAGCGCGATGTGAATATGCAGCAGGTTGGGCGAGAAACGACAACCGCGCAAAATGATACAACACGTTACTCGCAAACTCGGTAACCTCAGCTAAGCTGACCAGTAATGGCGGGGCAGAATACGCCCCGCCAGGATCGTCGCCGGTGCGAGACAAGCATTGAGTCAACCGCTCCGGATTGCTGTCATTGCTGGTTGGAGGCTGTCATTATGCCGGTACAGCAGTTGAAAGAGTTTCTTGAGGAAGCAAATGTTGAATACATGTGCCTCACTCACCCTCCCGCGTTTACCGCTCAAGAACTTGCTCACCACGTGAAAATTGCGGGTGACAAAGTCGTCAAGACCGTCATTATCGAACTTGATGGAAAAATGGCCATGTTGGTCATGCCGGCAACCTGGCGTGTTCGCTGGGACAGCCTTTCCCGCATTCTGGACACAGACTTTGTAGATCTTGCCGATGAGCAAGAGTTTCAGGATCGCTTCCCAGATTGCGAAGTCGGTGCAATGCCGCCCTTCGGCAACCTGTTCGGTATGACCGTTTATTGCGCAGAGCCCCTAACGGAACAACCTGAACTCGCATTTGCCGCGGGAAGCCACACCGAATCCCTGCACATGAAAACCCCCGATTTTCTAAACCTGGTTCAGCCGATGGTACTCAACCGAGGTTTCATCAGGCCCGGGGCTCAGAAGCCTGCATGGCTCGTGAAACCCCACCATCAGCACGGGGAGCCATCAGAGCAGCAGGCATCCGGCATGGTAGGTTAATGGCGCTTATACAGCCGGCTTGATCCCGGTCGCTTGTCTGTTCTTTGCCTTCGCGTAAACTGTGGGCATCAGACAGGAACCCGATATGACTCAAGCTTTTGATATTGTGATTGTCGGCGCCGGCATGGTCGGTGCCGCCCTTGCCACCGGCCTCGGGCGAGATGGCCTTAGTGTCGCGATGGTCGATCGCGCCCCAGCCCCTATGTTCAACCCGGAAACAGCCCCCGATATACGTGTGTCTGCTTTAAGCGCTGGCAGCGAACGATACCTGCAAAGCTTGGGTGCTTGGGATCACATCCTCAACATGCGTGCGACACCTTATTGCCGGCTAGCGGTGTGGGATGAAACTCGGCACCCGCTGAGCAACCTGCTGCCGCGAACCTCAAGCCAGGTGGAATTCGACGCCGCAGAGCTGAATACCACTCACCTCGGCCATATCGTTGAAAACTCGGTTACTCAGCAAGGTCTTTGGCAGGCTGCAGAAGCAGAGCCCAGCGTTACCATACTGGCCGGCAATGGCGTTTCCAGTATTACCCAGACAGATGAATTGGCAACCGTAACCCTTGAGAACAACGAGCAGCTAACCGCAGCACTGGTTATCGGCGCTGACGGTGGGCAGTCACGGGTGCGAGATATGGCGGGCATAGGCGTTACCCGGAATCAGTATGGCCAGCAGGCTATGGTGATCTCTGTGCGCTACCAAGGCGAGGTGGAAGATATCACTTGGCAGGGTTTCTACCCTTCCGGCCCCAGGGCCTTTTTGCCGTTACACAGCGCAGACCCCGACTACCCAGGTGAGAGCCGAGGGTCCCTGGTGTGGTACGACGCACCGGAGGAAATTGCCCGCCTTAAAAGCCTGAGTCACGAAGCACTGATAGTAGAAATACAGCAAGGCTTCCCTACAGAACTGCCGCATATCACCCACATTGAAGACCGCGCCAGCTTTCCCATTGCTAAGCAACACGCCAAACACTACTCTGCTGGGCGCATTGTGCTTGTAGGGGACGCTGCGCACACCATCAACCCGTTGGCTGGCCAGGGTGTGAATCTCGGTTTTCAGGATGCCCAGTGTTTGCAGACTATTCTGAAGGAAGCCCGGCGAATGGGCGAAGATCTGGCAAGCCCTTCACGGCTGGCCCGTTATGAGCAACAACGACGACCGGCGAACCGGCGCATGATGTTTGCCATGGATGCGTTCTATCACCTGTTCAGCAACCAAACCCCTCCGCTTCATCTACTCCGAAACATCGGCCTGGGAACCGCCCGCGCCTTGCCCTTTGCCCGCAACCGGGTGGCACGTTATGCCATGGGGATCGATGACGAACTACCAGCGATCATCCGGCGACTAACCGCCAGTCTTCCGGGCCTGAACCAACTTTAGATACATGAACAATCAAGCGACAAAAACAGGAATCCATTATGGCCGACACGCTTTTTACTAAAATCATCAACCGCGAAATTCCGGCGGATATCGTTTATGAAGACGACATCAGCTTGGCCTTCCGCGATATCAACCCTCAGGCACCTGTACATCTACTGATTATTCCGAAAAAGTTGATTGCCACCATCAACGACATCGAGGAAGTGGATCGCGAGTTGGCGGGCCACTTGTTCTGGGTTGCAGCCAAGCTTGCCAAAGACATGGGCTTTGCCGAAGACGGTTACCGCACCGTGATGAACTGCGGTGAGAACTCTGGCCAGACGGTGTTCCACATCCATCTTCACCTACTGGCGGGCAAACCACTGGGCTGGCCGCCATATACCGACAAAATGAAGCAGGCCTAAAGGGATGCAGTGGGGCCTAGCGCCCCACAACTCGTTCCGCTTCTTCCATGGATGTGTGGCGAACGTCTTCACCCTTAACCATGAAGATCACGTTCTCGGCAATGTTGCAGGCGTGATCCCCTACCCGTTCCAGCGCCCGTAGAACCCACATCACCGACATACAGCGTGAAATATTGCGGGCGTCTTCCATCATGAAGGTCAGCAGGGTTCGGGCCGCAGCCTGATACTCTTCATCCACTCGCTTATCTTCTTTCAATACCCGCAGAGCCTGCTCTGAATCCAACCTGGCAAAAGCGTCCAGTGAATCACGAAGCATTCCCTTCACATGGGCACCGATATGGCGCACCTCCCCATAGCCTTGGGGCGACTGTCCTTCCTCAGAGAGTTTAATCGCAAACTTGGCGATTTTCTTGGCTTCATCCCCCACCCGCTCCAAATCCGCAACCATTCGGATCACCGAGATAACCAGCCGCAAATCCCGAGCCGTTGGCTGGCGACGGGCGATGATGAGCATGGCTTCTTCATCAATGTCCATCTCCATCCTATCCACCAGCTTATCCTTGCCTCGGATGTCTTCCGCTAAAGGGGTATCGCCTTCCATCAGAGCCACAACGGCGCTATCGATCTGAGTTTCCACCAAACCACCCATTTTCAGAAAACGGGTTTTCAGGGCCAGAAGCTCATCGTTGAATCTATTGGAGATATGATCCCCATAAACGTCATCTTTTTTCGCAACCATACCAAGTTCCTCTCTTGTTCTGCGCTACCGGATCATCCGAAACGACCGGTGATATAGGATTCCGTCAGTTCGTGTTCCGGCGTAGTAAACACCTTGCTGGTGTCGTTTACTTCCACAAGGTGGCCTAAGTGGAAGTAGGCGGTGCGGTTAGAAACCCGCGCGGCCTGTTGCATGGAGTGGGTCACGATCACAATGGTGTAGTTCTCGGACAACTCGGCAATCAACTCTTCAATTCTGGCAGTGGCGATGGGGTCCAGCGCTGAACAAGGCTCATCCATCAGCACCACTTCTGGGCCAACGGCTATGGCTCTGGCGATGCACAACCGCTGTTGCTGGCCACCAGACATGCCAGTTGCCATGGCATCCAGGCGATCCTTCACCTCATTCCACAGGCCCGCTTTGCGCAAGCTGTTCTCTACAATGTTGTCCAGCTCCGACTTACGATTAGCCAGGCCATGAATGCGCGGGCCATAGGCAACGTTATCGTAGATCGACTTGGGGAACGGGTTGGGCTTCTGGAACACCATGCCTACACGGGCACGCAGCTCCACCACATCTCGCCTGGATTCGTAGATATCCTGGCCATCTAGCTGCAGCGAGCCTTTAATCCGGCAAGTCTCAATACTGTCGTTCATGCGGTTCAGACAGCGCAGAAAGGTAGATTTGCCGCAACCGGATGGCCCGATAAACGCAATCACTTCGTTGCGGGCAATATCCAGACTGATGTTCTTGATGGCCTGGGTTTCACCGTAAAACACTTCCACATCCCGTAGTTTGAATTTGGGATCGTCCGAGAAGGGAATGCCGACGGTTTTCCCTTCTTCAATCATGGTTTCTGCTGGATTCATACTCGTGCTCATAGGTGTTGTCTCTTTACCACCGGCGCTCAAGACGCTTACGCAGCCAGATGGCGAATGCATTCATAGTGATCAGGAAGGCAAGCAGAACCATGATGCCGGCGGAGGCCAACTCCACGAAGCCCTGCTCGGCGCTACCGGCCCAGATGAAAATTTGTACGGGCAATACGGTGGCTGAACTGAAAAACCCCTCGGGAATTTCCACAATAAACGCTACCATGCCGATCAGTAACAAAGGCGCGGTTTCACCCAGCGCTTGAGCCATACCAATAATGGAACCGGTCAACATACCGGGCATGGCTAGGGGCAGCACATGGTGCAACACCACCTGCATTTTCGACGCGCCTATGCCCTCCGCGGCCTCGCGAATTGAGGGCGGCACGCTTTTGATCGCAGCCCGACTTGAGATAATGATGGTGGGTAGCGTCATCAGCGCCAGGACCAGGCCGCCTACCACGGGCACCGATCTGGGCATACCAAACAAGCCGATAAACACCGCCAGCCCTAGCAACCCGAAAATAATGGAGGGTACGGCAGCCAGGTTGTTAATGTTGACCTCGATAAAGTCCGTAAGCCGGTTACTGGGTGCAAACTCCTCAAGATATACAGCTGCTGAAACGCCTACCGGGAAGGCGATAACCAGCGTAATGCCCATGGTCAACAAGGACCCGATCAAAGCCCCAAGAATGCCCGCGTTAGACGGCTCTCTTGAATCACCCCGGCTAAAAAACACATCGTTGTACCCGGTATCGATAACACCTTTGCTGCGTAGCTCGTCTGTCCAGCGCTGTTGCTGTTCGGTCAAACGTATGGAATACCCCGAATCACCCGCATGTTTTACATAAACCGACACCGTATCGTGAGCTGGGAACTCCATGGTTTGGGTGGTGCCCAGCAAATCCGGGTTCTCTTTCAGCAGGTCGCGCACCTGGTTGCTGGCGTAGCTGCCTGTCATCCGGCTGAGCTCCCGCCTATCCGCACGGCTTGTGGCTTGGGGGAAATACCCTTGCAAAGCTTTGATCAAGGGCGCTTGAAAATCCGCCATAGCTATCTGATCCGGATCAAAGGCATCGTTCAGGTACATCAGCTCTCCATCCAAATGAACCTCTAGGGTCACGGTGGTTTTGATGAAGCCGGTATAGCCCTTACTAATAATGTCCGTGAACAGAGCCATCAGTGAAAACAAAGCAATCGCGATGGCGGCTACGCCATAACACCGGAACCGGCGTTCTTTACGGTAGCGGCGCTTGAGCGATCGGCGGACAAGCTCCGCCTGTGAGCTTGGGTTAGTCATATTGTTCCCTGTATTTGCGCACCACCTTCAGTGCAATCACGTTCAGCAGCAGCGTTACGATGAACAGCATCATGCCGAGTGCAAATGCGGCCAGTGTCTTGGCGCTATCAAACTCCTGGTCACCGGTTAGCAGGCTGACAATCTGCACCGTTACGGTCGTTACCGAATCCAACGGATTGGCCGTTAGGTTTGCGGCCAGCCCGGCAGCCATGACCACTATCATGGTTTCGCCGATCGCACGGGATGCCGCCAGCAGAATACCGCCCATAATGCCAGGCAGCGCTGCCGGGAAAATCACGTTCTTCATGGTTTCAGACTGGGTTGCCCCCAGTGCCAGGGAGCCATCCCGAAGGGTTCGCGGAACCGCGTTGATCACATCGTCAGACAGTGATGACACAAACGGAATAATCATAATGCCCATCACCAACCCCGCCGCCAGCGCACTCTGGGAGGAGGCCTCAAGCCCCAGCGCCAAAGCCAGATCACGGATAAAAGGCGCCACCGTGAGCGCTGCAAAAAAGCCGTAAACCACAGTGGGCACGCCTGCCAGCATCTCCAGCAGAGGCTTAACCACCGCGCGAACCGGCCGGCTGGCGTATTCGGAGAGATACACCGCCGACAGCAGGCCAACCGGCACGGCGATCAACAAGGCAATGGCGGAAATCATCAGGGTACCCGTGAACAGCGGAATAACGCCGAACGCGCCCTCTGAACCTATCTGATCCGCACGCAAAGCGGTTTGAGGGCTCCAACTGGTACCAAACAAAAACTCGCTGACCGGCACCTTGCCAAAAAATCGGAAGGTTTCGAAAATAACGGAAAAAACAATGCCAATGGTGGTAAGAATCGCCACGGCGGCGCACACAAAAAACAGTCTCTGAAGCGTACGCTCAACGCTCTTGCGAGCATTGATGTGCGGCGCGACCCGTGTCCAGGCGAAAGCACCACCCAGAACGGCTAACAGAATCACCAACAGGGTTTTGAATTGGCTGCTTTGCGCGCGCAGTTCCTGCAGCAGTGTTGCTGCGCCGGAAATCCCATCCGGAACCATGGCTGGGTTCAGCTTGCCGGCAGCCAGGTTACTGATCTGGGAAAGCGTCAAGCTGGCGTGCCCTTCCGATTGAGGTGCCAGCTCTGCGGGTAGAGAGGCCATCACTATGTCTTGAATAACCTTGCCCTCAAAGGCAGCCCAAGCACCCAGAATGACCAGCGCCGGGATTGCACACCAAAGCGCAGCCCTGGCGGCATAGTATGCCGGCAGGGCCTTGAGGTTACGAATACCACCCAGAGGTGTCGCCACAGCGCGGGAACGCATATAAGCGAACCCGTAAGCCACTGCGGCAAGCACCAAAACCAGGGGCAATAAATCAGCTGTCTGCATGGCTATCTACCTGGCTCATGGCTGTTTTTTGGTTCATCGCCCCTGTTCCTTGCTCGTTCTGGTGTTAAAGTTCATTACCAGTCATTGATTTGAGTTCCCTAACCGCTTTCGCCGTTTCCATGCGGACATTGCGAGGGTTTGGAATCAAGCCCACATCCACCAGATAGCCATTGTCGCCCCAAGTACCTTCGGTGGTGAACTCCTCGGCATACTCCTGAATACCCGGAACCACACCTGCGTGAGCATTCTTGATATAGAAAAATAGCGAGCGGGCCACCGGATACTGCTCATCGGCAATGGTGTCTGGAGTTGGTTCTACGCCGTTAATGGTGGAAGCCTGAATCTCACCACTGTTTTCCATCAAGAAGCTGTAACCAAAAATCCCCAGCGTGTCTTTATCTTGCACTAGGCGTTGTACGATCAGGTTATCATTTTCGCCGGCCTCCACGAACGGGCCGTCTTCGCGCATGCTGTGGCACACAGACTTGTAGCGGGATTTGTCATCGCTTTTGATCTGCGCGATAAAGTCGTAGGTTTTGCAGCCCCCTTCCATGGCAATTTCCACAAAAGCATCACGGGTGCCGGAGGTTGGCGGCGGCCCCATCACGCGGATGGCCTTGTTAGGTAGGCTGGCGTCTACATCACTCCATTTCTGATATGGATTTGGGACCAGCTTTTCGCCACCTTTTGGGTCTGGAACGTCCTTGGCAAGGGCGAGAAATACCTGTTTCAGTGTTAAATCCAGTTTCTCGGCGTCCTTTGAGTTCGCGATCACAATGCCGTCAGCGCCAATTTTTACTTCGGTAATGGCTTCTACACCATTGCGCTGGCACATCTCAAACTCACTTGATTTCATCCGGCGCGACGCGTTGGTAATGTCCGGGTGTTGGGTGCCAATGCCGGCACAAAACAGCTTGAAACCGCCACCAGAGCCGGTTGATTCCAGCTTGGGTGTGGGGAAATCGGTGTTGCGGCCAAAGCGCTCGGCAACAACGGTGGCGAAAGGATAAACAGTCGACGATCCCACAACATTTACGGTGTCGCGGGCCATGGCTGGGGCGGAAACCATAGATAACCCGCCGGTCAGAGCAACGATAGCAAGAGCTGTATTCGGTTTAATCACGTTGAATCTCCATCAGTCACTTAGTTTGTGTACAGCACCGGTTTACTGATGAATGAAGACTAGAGCTTCTGTGTGACAGCTTTGTTACACCACCTGAAATATTGAACAGAAGCTGCAAATAAGCTTGCAGCCGTGTGATAGGCCGTTAACATGCTAAGAAAATAATTCCAGAGACTAAGAAAGGCGATGTTCATGACGGCGTACGATGACGACAAACCCAAACCCAGAGGCGATCTAACCATTCAGATCGTACCCCTGCCCCAAGACACCAACGCCAATGGCGACGTGTTCGCTGGCTGGCTGGTCAAACAAATGGATATCGCCGCTGCTACCGTGGCTGGGCGTATTTCGCTGGGCCGCAACGCGACGGTAGCCATGGACGGGATGGAGTTTCTCTCACCGTTGCGAGTTGGATCCCAAGTCGGTTGTTACTGCGAGCTGGTGGACATCGGCCGCAGCTCCATGAAGATCAAGGTGGAAGTGTGGACTCTTGATCGCACCTCTAAACATCCGCGCAAGGTGACCGAAGGCCGTTTTGTGTACGTCGCCATTGATGAACAAGGCCGCATCCGGGAAGTACCGGAGCAAACACTCTAGCTAACCTGCTCAAGAAAAACAGGCTCGTCGGGTCTCATTGCTCGGAATGATCAGGGCTTTGCGTGGCCTCGATGAGCTCGTCAAACAGCGTACGGTACTGCTCCGCCAATATCGACGCTCTCCAGGCATCCGGTCGACACTGGCTGGGCGGCTTCTCCAGAATCCGTTGCAAGCAGCTGGCAGCCGCTTCTGCTTCCGCGCCAGCGTCTTTCTCATGGCTTTCATAACGACAGCTTTCAGGCACGTATTCACGGTACGCCAGCCGGTCTGGCGCCAGAGGAATGCACCCGGACGCCATAGCTTCCAGCATCGACAACCCCTGAAAATCATGAAGTGCGGTTGATAGAACAATATCTGCCTTGCGCAGTAGTTGGTCGTACTCAGCCCGACTTTCCTGAAAGCCCCAGAATTCTATGCGATGACTGAACCGTGTCGCTATCTGATCAAACGACTCCGGATAATTACGGAAACCTTCTCCAACCACGCTCAGCCGATATGGCTGCTGTCGATTTTCCAGTTTTTCCAGAAAACTGAGCAGCCTGTCCGGCGCTTTATCGTACTCCCAGCGGTGGTTCCAAAGGAGGTGTGGGCAACCTCGATTCAAGTTGCTTGAGGCCCCCACAAACAAATGGTCTTCGATAGGCACCGGCAGCACTGTGGATTTATGCCGAAGGCTTTCAATCAGTCCTCCCGGTACCGCATCCGGCATTTTATTCAAAAACGTCTCAACACCCTGCAAAAAGCTGTCTCGATTCCAGGCACTGTTGAATACCACACAGTCTGCGGCAAAAGCGCTGTACAGATTTACCATCTGGGGCTCAACGCGCCCCGTCTGCTGTTTGCTTACCGGAAAGGCAAACTGGTTCTCGTGCATGTATAGCAAGCAAGGCGTGTTCGCCAGTTGTGGGTGCAAGCCGCGCAAGGTTGCGAGATCCACCATAGACGTGGCGATGATCAGGTCCCAGGGATCCTGAAAACAGGCCTCGTTTAGCCAACTCAGTGCGTTACCGCGGATACGCCACTGAAAGTACCTGGGTGCCAATGCCAATGTATGCCAGTGGTATTCCGGCAACAGGGTTGTGAGCTGCTCCCGCCAGCGCTTGTGGCTGGCGGCATCGTATGCCGACAGCAGCAGAAGGCGTGGTTTGATGCTCACCAAGGCAATTCTTCCCCATTGCTGTGCCAGAAAGAGCCGGTATTCTCCAGGCTAAGCTGGGCAATACGCTCCGCAAGACCACGGGCGGAGTCTTGCGGGGTAATCAGACCACCAAAATTCACCATCCGTGTTTTCACATAACCAGGGTGCAACTGAGCCACAGCAATACCCTTGGGCTGCAAGTCTATCGCCAGTGACTTGCCAAAGGCGTTCAACGCCGCTTTGGAGGCGCGATAGCCATAGCGACCACCGGAATCGTTGTCAGCAATGGAACCCATGCGACTGGTGATGTTAGCGATTTTTCTGCCCTGCTCTATCAGCGGAATGAGCGCCTCGGCCACGCGCAATGGGGCGTAGGCGTTAATTTCCATCTGAGTACGGATGGAATCAAAATCAATGCTGCCAAGCGGCTCATCCTGCAGCAAGCCGGCGTTGTTGATCAGCAGGCTGATGCGTTTGCCCGCCAAACTGGCCCTCAGTTTTTCTATACCCGCACTGATGGTGACATCTATTTCGTCGATCACTTGAGCGGCCAGGCCGGATTTGCCTGCCTGTGGGGAAGCATCAGCGACAATAGCGCCGCCATGGCCACCAATCCCGCAGAAATCCACAAACAAGCCTCCAAGCCGTAACCCTGATAAACCCAACCCGAGAGGAGCGTGCCAAGAAGCCGGCCGGCGGCGTTGGACATATAGTAGAAACCCACATCCAGAGACACACCCTCACCCCGGGCATAGCTGATAATCAGGTAACTGTGCAAGGAGGAATTGATCGCAAACAGCACACCGAATAATAGCAAACCACCGATAACTACGTAGTGGGGCGACCAACCCATCATAAGACCCGCGGCAATCGCCGCAGGAACCAGCGCCAGGGCAGCGGCCCAGAGCACTGCCGGCCTCCTGTTCTCCATGTTGCCAGTGATTCGTGGCGCAAGAGTTTGAACAAAGCCATAACCAATCACCCAGGCGGCCATAAACCCGCCCACCTTCCAGAAATCCCAACCAAACACCGTGTGCAGATATACCGGCAAAGCCACCACAAACCAGATATCCCGGGCACCAAACAGGAACATCCGCGCCGCAGACAACACGTTGATGGCACGGCTTTTAGACAGAATCTCACTGAACTTCGGTTTGGCTTTGCCCTTGCCCAGCGCCTGCTTGAGCAGGAACAGACTAACCAACCAGACCAGGCCCAAAGCCACGGCCATGATGACCACCGCGCCGGTGAACCCAACGGCCATCAGCAACACGCCGCCCAAAAAAAACCCGACGCCTTTCAGAGTGTTCTTTGAGCCAGTGAGGATAGCTACCCACTTGTATAGCCGGTCCTGCTCGCCATCCGGTACCAGAAGCTTAATGCCGCTTTTCGCTGACATCTTGTTCAGGTCTTTGGCAATACCCGACAGTGCCTGAGCGGCCATCACCCAGGGCACTGTCAGCATTACAGCTGGCACCGCCAACATTCCCAGTGCCAGAATCTGCAAGAACAAACCCAGATTCATGGTGCGATTGAGCCCGATTCGCGCACCGAGATATCCACCCACCAGATTGGTCACCACCCCGAAAAATTCATAGAAAATGAACAACAAGGCAATTTCCAGAGGCGAGTACCCCAGCTGATGGAAATGCAAAACCACCAGCATTCGCAGAGCCCCGTCCGTTAGGGTAAAGGCCCAGTAATTACCGGTGATCACCAGGTACTGGCGGATGGAGGCAGTCATATCAGGCAGCACCTACCTTACGAACCAGCTCGGCAGTGCGGTTGGCATAGCCCCATTCGTTGTCGTACCAGGCGTAGATTTTCACCTGGGTGCCGTTAACCACCAGAGTGGAAAGCGCATCCACAATGGATGAGCGCGGGTCGGTTTTGTAGTCGATAGACACCAGTGGACGCTCTTCGTAGCCCAGAATATCCTTCAATTCGCCCTCGGCGGCCTCTTTCAACAACCGGTTCACGGTGTCGCGGTCCGTTGGCGCCTCCACTTCAAACACACAGTCGGTCAGCGAGGCGTTGGTTAAGGGTACCCGTACGGCGTGACCATCCAACCGCCCTTTCAGCTCCGGGAAGATCTCGATAATCGCCGTAGCAGAGCCTGTACTGGTGGGAATCAGCGAACTGCCACAGGCGCGAGCCCGGCGCAGATCCTTGTGGGGCGCGTCGAGAATGGTCTGAGTATTGGTGAGGCTGTGGATGGTTGTGATCGAGCCGTGTTTGATGCCGAGCTTTTCATGGATCACCTTTACAACAGGCGCCAGGCAATTGGTGGTGCAGGAAGCAGCGGTAACAATGCGATCATTGGCCGGATCGAAAATATGCTCATTTACCCCCAAGACAATGTTCTTGGCGCCGGCTTCCTTCACTGGGGCCGTCACCACTACTCGTTTCACACCCTGATCCAGATAACCCTGCAGCACTTTCACGGTTTTGTTGGCGCCGCTGGCCTCGATGACCAGATCACAGCCAGACCAATCCGTGTCGCCGATGGCCTTGTTGTGGGTGACGGCGATGGGCTTGCCTGCAATGACTAACTCATCACCACTGGTTTTAGCCTCACAGCTCCAGCGGCCGTGAACACTGTCGAAGTTCAGCAGATGTGCCAGCGTGTGGGTATCTGCCCCCGGATCGTTAATAGCAACAAATTCCAGTTCCGGCCAGCCCCAGGCTGCCCGCAGAGCCAGGCGTCCGATGCGACCAAATCCGTTAATGCCTACTTTGATCTTATTCATGGTGATCTCCTTGCGAGATTCGCAGCTTGTGTGCCCGGTAGGTGATCAGGGGCACTGCACAACCGGGCGTTCAGCCATGGCCTGCAATTGCGCCAAGGGCTGTTCGATAAGTGCCTCATTATTCTGTGCGGTTTCATCCAGAACCCGCGACACCCAAGCTGGTAGCCGGGGGTTCAGGTAGTAATAGACCCATTGGCCGCGACGCTCTGTTTCCACCAGCCCTAAATCCCGCAGGATGGCCAGGTGGCGGCTGACTTTCGGCTGAGACACGTCAAAAGCTTCGGTCAGTTCACACACGCACAGCTTGCCTTGGCCCCGAATCAACAACAGGGCCGCCAGCCGCAATTCATCACTCAGGGCCTTGAAAATGGCCACCGGTTTGTAATCTGTGGGTTTCATGCCAGCTTCCTTTTGCACAGAGTTCTGCTTTCCATCGTATCTTCCAATGTTCACACCACTGTATATTCGATTTGCCATATATGTATTTTTAGCGATAATAGGCAAGGAAAGTGACAAAGTAAAGACACCGGTGTTTTTCAAGATAGATGGCACTGTTTCTGTGCTCAAGCGGCGTCTTTTTCT
>NZ_JBQDKB010000008.1:6121-70027 GCF_052094685.1 Marinobacter sp. | reverse complement strand
TGCCCCGATTATCTCATGTCGATACTGCTTGGTTAAGTCCGACAGGCTGCTAGCAACATGAGTAGGAAAAATAGCCCGAATAGTAACGCCGTCATTGGCCGGGCTCCACAAGGTCTTCGCCGCCTAGCAGAAGTGCTAAAAAGTCGACCAAGGCATACCAAGCCATTATCGCTGCGCTAAGCGGAATCACCGCGTAAACGTAGGTCATGGAGAGCCGCAATGAGGCAGATTTTTGAAAGCTCTGAACTTGCATGTAGCGATAGCCGATTACCACCAGCGCCACCATAAATGCGATAACAGACAGAGTTGCCACAATGCGTGAAACTTGCTTAAAACGCCCGGGTAGGGCGTCTACGGCAAAGGTTACGGCGATATGCCGGCCACGCTGAAAGGCCAGAGTAGCCGCCAAAAACGTGATCCACACCAGCAAGAAGCGGGCCACTTCTTCGGTCCAACCGACCGCGCTGAATAGCACTCGGGAGACAACCTGCAGGGTGATTACCCCAATCAGTGCCGCCATGGCTGCAAAGACCACAGGCTGGATGATCGCATCCAGCCCGCGCTCAATGTGCTTTAACGGTTTTAACAGCGGGTGAGTTGTGGTGGGCACTTACTTGAGCGCCTCCTGAATGCGTGGGAGGTAATCACCGAACTGCTCGCCGTACTTCTCATAGATCGGCGCTACAGCGGATTGGAATGCGGCTATATCAGGGTTGTCATTGATTTTCATGCCCGCTTCGCGCAGATCGGCCAGTTGTCCGGATTCCATCTCGGCGTTTATTTTACGCTCATGCTCGGCAGCCTCTTGGGCGGCATCTGCCAGTACTTCCTGAGCCGCTTCCGGCAGTTTGTTCCAAACCGGCATGCCCATCACGAAGATGGCCGGGGCATAGGTATGCCGCGAAAGGGACATGTAATCCTGAGTTTCGTTTAGCTTGAACGAGTGGATGACGTTGACCGGGTTTTCTTGGCCGTCAATGGTGCCCTGCTGCATGGCGGTCAAAGCTTCTGTCCACGCCATCGGAATGGCATTGGCACCTAATTCGCGGAACGTATCCACATACACTGGGTTTTCCATCACGCGAATGCGCAGGCCATCCAGGTCTTCTGGCGTGTTGACCTCGCGTTCGCTGTTGGTCAGGTTACGAAAGCCGCGCTCGGCATAGGCCAGGCCTTTCAGGTTAACCTCGGAAAGCTTGTCGAGCAGTTCCTGGCCAATGGGGCCGTCGAGCACACCGTAAGCGGCTTGTGGTGAAGGAAACAAAAACGGCAGCTCGAAAACAGCCATTTCCCCAACAAAGTTCGCCACAGGGCCGTTAGTGATCACGCCCATATCAACCGTGCCGATCTGCATGCCTTCCAGAAGAGTGCGCTCGTCGCCCAGAGAAGCGTTGGGATAAAGCTCAATGCTCACCGCACCTTCTGTGCGCTCTGCCACCAGTTCCTGAAATTTGACGGCGGCAATATGAAAGCCATCTTGCTCGTTGACCACGTGCGCCAAGCGCAGAGTCACTGGGTCCATGTCGGTAAAATCGGATGCAAAAGCCGTGCTGGCTAATGCCAGGGAAATGCCGAGCGTAAGCGTATTCAAAGCGATTTTTTTCATTGTAATTTTCCTTGAACTCAGGGGGGGTAAGGCCGTAACGCATTCGAAAGAATGCACAAAGGCGCGAGAATGGTCAATGCTATCCTCCTCGCATTTTTAGCGGAGTTATGGCCCTGAAACCCGGTGCTGCGATGCTAGCTTGTGGTCAGGTTGCAGCCGCTTCGGCACTATTCCATGCAAAGCGGGAGGGCATGGGTTGAATTCATCGTAGGGCGCACTGACCTATAGACTATACCCATCGGAAATAGCCAATCAGGAGATGCACCATGCATGTGCTTATTGCAGGCGCCAACGGACAAATAGGGCAACACCTTTTGCGGGAAATGGCAGACAGCGATCACGAGGCGCGGGCCATGATTCGACACCCCGAGCAGGGGCCGGAATTGCAACAGCTGGGTGCTACAGAAACCGTAGTGGGAGATCTGGAGCAAGATTGTAGTGAGGCCATGAAGGGCTGCGATGTGGTCATCTTCGCCGCGGGCTCCGGCCCTCACACCGGGCCGGATAAAACCACAGATGTGGATCAGGACGGCGCTATCCGCTTGATCGATACGGCCAAAGAAAACGGAATAAAACACTTTATCATCGTGAGCAGTATGGGGGCGGAGGAGCCTGAAAATGGACCTGAAAAGCTCCAGCATTATTTGAAAGCCAAACACAACGCCGATGAGCATCTGAAAAAAAGCGGCCTGAATTACACCATTGTTCGCCCGGGTCAGCTGACTAATGACGAGGGTACGGGGAAGGTTGCGGTCAGTGCGAGGCATGAGAATGTCGGTAAAATTTCACGACAGGATGTTGGCCGTGTTTTGCTGGCGGTGCTGGATGCCGACACCACTGTTAACCAGATTTTTGAAGTGATCTCTGGTGACACGCCCATTGCAGACGCTCTGGCAAATTTGTAACGGCCCTATGACCCGGAGGTATCGCTCCTTCGGGTCTGTGAATTGCAAAGTCTTTCCCCTAAGCTTGAAACAATACACTGTCAGTGCGAGGCGGTTTGCAAAGGCCTATGTCCGATAAAGAGCTCCGTACCAAATCCGATAAGCAGTCCATCGACCAGTTTATCCACCAGGTTCGCAAGCTGCCCAAACACAGAGGTGAACAGGGTCGGCTGATATTCGCCCTAGATGCCACGGCCAGCCGGGAGGCTACTTGGGATCAAGCTTGCCACTTGCAGAGTGAGCTTTTTATGGCGACCAAGGATTTAGGTGGCCTGGCGATTCAGCTTTGCTATTACCGCGGGTTTCGGGAATTCAAGGCCACGGGTTTTGTTACCGAGACCAGCCAGCTGCTTAACCTGATGAATGGTGTTTCCTGCTTGGGCGGGCAAACCCAGATTAGTAAAGTGTTGGCGCATGCAAGAAAAGCAACCCGGGAAAAGGCCGTCAAGGCTGTAGTGTTCATTGGGGATTGTTGTGAGGAGCCGGTGGATAAGCTCTGCCATATTGCTGGGGAGTTGGGCATGTTGCGAACCCCAGTATTCATGTTCCATGAAGGCGCCGATGCACATGCCAAGGCGGTGTTCCAGCAGGTGAGCAAATTGTCTGGGGGCGCCTACGCACCTTTTGATCGCAACAGCCCTCAGGTGCTTAAGGATCTTATGGCCGCTGTTGCGGTCTATGCTTCCGGGGGAGCCAAGGCTCTGCAAGACTATTCCAGCCGCAGTTCCCCAGCAGTTAAGCGTTTAACCCAACAGCTCAAGTAGCGCTTAACCCAATCAACCGGTCGGCCAATCGGCCCGGAGTAACCGAGTGCCACTAACGTTTTTGGTAGTCGCCATGGCGATTGTTGCGGGGGTCTGGCTACGCAGCCAACCGCCGGGCCAGCGAAAACCGGCTATTCTCAAACTGGCGTTGATTGCCGGAATCCTAATAGTTGTTCTATTAGCCGTTACCGGTCGCGTTCAGGTCTTGCTTGCCCTGCTGGTGTTCCTGTTTCCCGTGTTGCGACGTGTGTTGCCCTCTTTGCTGGCGGGGCGTATGCCTGGCTCAGGAGGGGATGGAGCAGAGGCTAAATCGGGCAACCAATCTCATGTTTCCAGCGATATTCTAGACATGACTCTGGATCACGACTCGGGAGATATGAGCGGCGAGGTATTGAAAGGCCCTATGGCCGGACGGGCGCTGGCGGATCTGGAAGAGGGTGAATTCCTCGAGTTATTGCAGTATTGCCGGGAGCACGATGAGGATTCTGCCCGGCTCCTGGAATCCTATTTGGATAAGCGCTTCGGGGATTCTTGGCGCGTTGACGACTCGGCTGACGATGAAAGCTCGGGGAACAGTGAGCGTGAAAGTACAGGTAGCAGCAGCTCCCTAACCGACAGCGAGGCTTTAGATATTCTAGGGCTGGAGGCTGGTGCCAGTAGGGATGAAATCATTCAGGCCCATCGACGGGTGATGCAGAAGATACACCCGGATCATGGCGGGAGCAACTACCTGGCCGCCCGGGTTAATGAAGCCAAAGAGCAACTGCTGAGCTAAGGCGAAATTTATAAGAAAATCTCTTTGAGATTTAGCGTATTAGTGGTGATTCGCTCAGCCCCTGTCGCTGTAATGCGCACCGTTTCACTGAAGCCGACACCAAACTCACCCGGTTTACGCAGGCAAATTGGCAGGTGGAACACCATATCTTGTTCCAGAACTGCCTCGTTGTCAGTGGTTATGAACATCGAGCCGGCCACCCAAGATGGTGGAAACGCCGCGCCAACCGGATAGCCAAACACGCCTGAGAAAAACGCACGATCAACAATGGGCGCCAGGGCGGCCTCACCAGCGCGGGCTGCCGAGGCGAAGCTGGAACCAGCTCGCGCGGCCGCCATCACCGCTTCGAGCACTTCAATACAAATCCCATGAAACTCAAGAATTTCGGCGGAGGCTTCGCCGACCACGGCGGTACGCATCATCGGCGCGGTATAGCGTCGGCGAACCGCACCGAATTCGGTGAACACCGCATCGCCGCGCACTACCTTATAACCCGCATGATTCGTGTGAATGATGCCGCTACGCACGCCAGTCGTCACAATCGGTTGCATGCTCATGAATTCGCTGCCTGCGCCAAGCATGGAACTGGCACCGGCCCGGGCAATTTCATGATCGACCACGCCCGCGCGCATCACCGCAGCTGCCGCGTCTAGACCGGCACCGGTGATGGCGGCGCTTTCGGCAAGATAAACCATTTCGGCGGGTGATTTAACCAAACGAACACGGTCGATTAGGTCGCCGAAGTTGATAAATGTGGCTGTGTTCAAAGTGTTCTTGAGCGTTAAAAGCAGTCCCGGCCGGAGGGAACCTGCCCAAGGGTTGAAGCCGATTCGCGGTGCCGAGTTGCCTGCCGTGCGGCGCACCTGTGTAGCCAGTTCGCTTGCGACCGCTTCGGGAGACTGCCACGGATAGCCGATAACCTCGTCTACACGGCTTAGATATACGGCAGGCCCAACTTCGATGGCTGGCACGAACAGCACGGTTCGATCAGGGGAGACCAGTAGCACGCACTGAACCGAGACCTCGAAGGTGTTGTATCCAGTCAGATAACACAGTTCGCCGGCTTCGGTCAGCAGCAGCAGATCAAGTTTGGCATCCGCCATTTTCTGACGAACCGAGGCGAGCCGTGCCTCGTATTCATCCGGATGGAACGCCAGCACGGGCTCGGGAAATTTGGATTGCAGTTTGTTGCGGTAGGTACGGTAATCCATGGGGTGGATCCCTCGCGGTTCTGGAAGCCGACCCCCATTAAGCGCCTATTCATTCGCTGTATCAAATCAGAAAATTAGCTCAAGCCCTGCATACCAAGTACGCCCGGCTGCTGGCTCAAAGTAGCGATCATTGCTGGCGTTGATGCGCACGTTGGCGAAATGATCTCTGTCGCTCAGGTTACGAACGCCTGCAAAGCCTTTTAGTAGAAGGTTTCTGTTTACATAAAAGGTGTCGCCGCCACGCAGGTTTACCAGCCAGTAGTCATCTACGTATACATCGTTGGCATCGTCAGCGACCATGTCACCGATATAGCGGGCCTCCAGCGTGGCGAATGTGCCACCTAGCCCGAGCCACTGCAGGCGGTTGGACCACACTTTTTCAGGCAACCCTGGTAGCCGGTTGCCGTCATAGTTGTTGCCCTCTGAGCGATATTCATCAAATGTGTAATCGGCCAGGGTAAGGGCCGTTTCAATGCGCCAGCTTTGGCTAAGCAACCAACCGGCAGAGGCTTCTAAACCCTTGCGGGTTGTGTCTCCCGCGTTGCGGTAGTAGGTTCGATCGTCGGTGCTGGGCAGCTCGTACGGAATTAATTCATCGCGAACATCCACCCAAAACAATGTGAGGTCGTAATCCATCCCGTTGTTCAGTGCACCGCGCAGCCCCAGCTCATGGTTGAGGGATTTTTGCGGTTGGGTATCTGAATTAAGCCCGCCCATACCAGTTGGGTTGGCAAACTCAGAGAAGGTTGGGGTCTCAAAGGCGGTACTGATATTTGCGAAAGCTTGGTGGGTTGGCATGTAACGATAGCTTAGACCTGCAGAACCGCTCCATTCTCGGAACGTACGACCCCCGCTTTGGTCGCCATCGGAAGAATAATCGTCGGTCACCTTCATGCGAACACGGTCGAATCGCCCGCCAATAGACAAGGCTAACTGGTCAGTAAAATTCAGGTCACCTTGAACAAAACCACCTAAAGCGGTTGCTGTTTGCAGCTCGTCGGCGGTTAGCCCTTGCAGATCACCACCAAAACTCATTTCTGTGCGGATGCGGTCATCGCGCTGTTCCCGTGCTGCTAGGCCCGCAACATAACGAAAAGGCAGCCCCGCGATTTTAAAAGAGTGGCGGTAATCGGTACTGGCCCCAAAATAGTTTCGGTTGTAGTCAATACGGCTAGAGCCTGGGAACGGAAGTTGCTGCTCAAAGTTGCGGCGCATGTAGAAGGTTTTTGCGCGGAACTCGCCGGGGCCGGCGGAAAGGTCCTGGTATTGCAGGCCAAGCACTTGCTGGTCGACGGTTTGCCCAGAGTCATACTCTTCGGTAAAGCGACCCGCCTGGGATCTGTCTTCAGCTACCTGCTCGGCGGTGAGTGCGCCTGGGTCTTGTGAGCGTGGGTTATCCAGTAGGTTGATGATGGCCGTCAGCGAGCGGTCGTTGTCCAGGGCCCAGCGCAGCTTGGAGTTGAATAGGTATTTTTCGACTTCCGCGTGGTCGCGATAGCCTTCGGAGTTGAGGGCTGAAAAGCTTACGTTGTGTGACCAGTCGCCATTGTTCCCGCTGTTGCTGAGGGCGAGCTTGCCAAAG
Organism: Marinobacter sp.; assembly: GCF_052094685.1. GTDB lineage: Bacteria > Pseudomonadota > Gammaproteobacteria > Pseudomonadales > Oleiphilaceae > Marinobacter. The sequence continues at coordinate 63,145 of NZ_JBQDKB010000008.1, read as the reverse complement.
CTGTTACTGCCACCGGTAGCACGAATGGAGGTTTGGTTGGGGTTGTTCCGCCCGTCGGCTGTGGTCACGCTGATAACCCCGCCTGCGGCATTGCCGTACATAACGGAGGCGGGGCCGCGAATCACTTCTATGCGCTCGGCACTGTCCAGATCGATTGCGTCCAGCTGGGCCTGGCCATCGGGTAGCGTATAGGGAATGCCATCAACCACAACCGTCACACCACGAACACCAAAGGGTGCCCGCGATCCAAACCCGCGTATAGCAACACGCTCACCCTGGGCAAAGTTCTCCTGGTTCTGCAAAAAAACGCCAGGGATCTGGTTCAAGGTTTCATCCAGTTTCAGCTTGGGTTGGCCCTTTTTGATGGACTCAGGCCTAACAATCGAGATGGATACGGGCGTTTGGTACAGCTCACGCTCTATAACCGGAGCCGTAACCGTAATGTCAGCGCCGGATTGGCCATAAGCCGTCATAGTGATGGGTAACGCCATTAGCCCACTCAAATAGAAAAATATAGGTTTGTTGTTTTTCATGGCACTCGCCTTAAGGGACGGCTCCCCCCCCTTATCGGTTGATGAACTTGGTTTAATGAATTACATACTTCCAGTGACCGCCCCTAAGGCTCAATGCGCCTTTTCGGTCGTAATCCTTGCAAATGATGACACTAAAGTAGTGGGCCTGAAAGTAGGTGGTGTTGTATGTGTTCAGGGAGATCGGGGCTGCAGTCAGTGCGAAGACCAACACTACAGAACAGCAAAATTAGTCATAAAAGGGTATTTAGTTTATATATTTGTTGGGTAGACTGAGATCCAGGTGGTTGGATTGGTTGTTGAATGCTTCCAGCTTCTTCAAAGACGAAAGCTAAGAAAAATAAAACTATAGAGAGGTAACTAAAATGCATTCTTTGAAAAAAAACATGCTTGTTTTGGCGGCAACTATGTTGCTGGCAGCTCCGCTGTCTGCTGAGACGACAATGGAGAAAGCGCAAAGCTGGCTGCCGACGCTACAAACAAGCACTCCCCAAGAAGGTTTTGAACTGGCTGTTAAGCTGTCACGTGTGGGTGTTAAAACAACCCAGCCAGATAAAGAAGTACTGTTTCGTGAGCGGGACAAATATGCCCAGAGTGGCGAGGCGTTAATACACGTCTCTGAAGTGATTGCTGTTCACTTCCAAACCGTTGCTGCTGCGAACGATTATTGGAAGTAGTGCTCCAATAAGCATGGCCCTGTTTTGATGTTGTCAGGGCTGTGCATGTCGTTTTTTCAGTACAAGTCTTACTCCCAAAGTTCCGTTTCCCCTGCCTCCCAAATGAGCACAAAACCAGCCCCCTTGGCTGATTTCTCATCTTCCCCGGTTAACTCAATATGATGTTCTGGCGCAATACCACGCCTGGGGCTGTCGCCCAAGTCGGCAGCCTGATCCAGAATTTCAAAAATAACTGGGGGAATTATGAACAACAAAAATTTCAGAAAGTCGGGCATGGCTATCGCCTTGGCATCTGCTATGTGCACAAGCATGGGAGCAAATGCGGCGGTTGAACTGTATGACAAGGATGGAACGTCTTTTTCGGTAGACGGCTACTTCAACGCTTTTTACGTAAACCGTGACGACGACGTGTCGGACACCCGGGATTCCCGCATCAAAATGGGCTTCCTGCCCAATACCATTGGTTTTAACTTCAGTAAGGAGATCGGTGACCTGACGTTAGGTGGTCGTTCCTCGTTCTGGACCACCATTAACGACAGTCTGGATTCACCCACCGATACGGCCATTGATGTTCGCCAGTTCTACGCCACGGTAGATGGAAGTTTCGGCCAAGTGCTGATTGGTAAAGACTTCGGTCTCTATGCTCGCTCGAATATTTTCCTCGATGAAATCCTAATGGGCTTTGGTTCTCCGGGTGCCGCTGGCGGCGTCTCCTTCGGTAATATCCGCACTGGTTATCCGTATCCAACGCCTTCTGCCCAGATTACCTATCGTTCTCCGGACATGGGCGGTTTAAAAATTGCAGTGGGCGCTTTGGATCCCGCGGATACAGTTACGGGAGCGAACGATGAGAATACAACGCCTCGGATTGAATCAGAGATCACCTACAGCACTAATCTCAACAACTTGGCACTAACCGGCTGGGTAAACGGTCGTTATCAGTCTGCGGAGAATGGTGCTACCACCATTGACAGCACCGGCGTGGGTTATGGTCTTAAAGGGTCAGTAGCTGGATTTGTATTGGCGGCATCAGGCTTTACGTCTAAGGGTAACAACCCTGTGCTAATCAGTAATGGCGCTGTGACGGAAGACGATGCAGATGGGTACTTGTTACAGGGCTCTTATGCCTTCGGTGCCAACCGAGTGGTGCTTTCTTACGGTGAAACCGATGCAGAAATTATTGATCTGGAAACCGAAAACACCACCATTGGCTTCTTTCACGATGTGAACAGCAATTTCAAGCTGGTGGCTGAGTACAGCATGTATGAGGACAAAAATCGTACTACCGGCGTCACCACCACCGATAGTGACACAGTTGCATTAGGGGCTGTTGTGACCTTCTGAAGTTGGCAGAGCTGATAATTATAGGGTGGTCAGACTGTGTTTGTGCCACCCCGATTATCACGCCTTAATAGTGCGAAAGTACTGGTTTTGTCATGAGCAGGAATGCTGCGCGCCTCGATGTTTAGGAAGGAGTCTACTAATCAATGGCTTACAGAAACTTTGGGGCGCCTGTCAAAAGCACTGAAGTCGCATTGGCGGGATACTTGGATGCCGTAAAATTACGGGAAAGCTATTTTCCTGTGGAACCTGCATTTATGAAGCCAGTAACAACTCTGCCAGCGGTGCAGGTTGCCAGTTCCTGCATTCGCGACCCGTTTTCTGCTGCCAGAGATCTTGCGGGCCAGCTTCGACACCAACATCTTGGGTATGTGCTGTTTTTTTGCTCCGCCGAGTATGATTTGGCTCGTTTGGGCGTGGCGTTGGAGCAGGAGTTTCCGAACGTTGGTGTATCAGGCTGTACTTCTGCGGGGGAAATTACGCCCGAAGGATATGATCGCGGATGTATCACGGCCATCGGTTTCGACAGTCGTTATTTCGCCATAGAGTGTGCCCTGATTCGAGAGATGGATCGATTCACCCTGCGGGATGCACAGAGCGTGATAGATCACCTCCTCTTAAACTGTCGCAATGCAAAACTGGCGCCCATTAAAGGCAACACGTTCGCAATAACGCTGTTGGATGGTTTGTCGAGCAGAGAGGAACTGGTACTGGCGACGTTAAATTCTGCGCTCGGCAGTATTCCTCAGTTTGGTGGTTCAGCCGGTGACGATGAGCACTTGGCAGACACTCATGTTTTTTATAAAGGCCAGTTTCATGCCGGCGCAGCGACGGTATTGCTGGTAAACACACCGTTGGATTTCCGTGTTTTTTCTACCCATCACCTGACCGAGGGTAGCGAAAAGCTGATTGTTACCGGCGCCTGCTCAGACAGCCGAACGGTTTATGAGCTCAATGCAGAACCCGCAGCAGAGGCCTATGCACGCGCAGTGGGCACCACGGTGGATGCCCTGAGCAGGGAAGTATTTGCGTTGCGGCCTTTGGGCGTGAAGATTGGCGGCCATTATTTCGTTCGCTCGATTCAGCGCGTTAATCCGGATAAAAGCCTGACGTTTTACTGCGCCGTGGAGACAGGCATTGTGATGACCGCCATGAAGCCAGGCTCGCTGTTGGATACAGTGCGCGATCAGCTTGAAACCTCGGAACGCATTGTTGGTAAGCCATTGGTGACGATTGGCTGTGATTGTTTTTTGCGGCGCCTGGAAGCAGAGCTTATTGGTGAATTAGACACTGTGTCGGATTTTTTGCGCCATCATAAAGTGGTTGGTTTTAATACTTACGGTGAGCAGTTCAACGGAATGCATATCAACCAGACGTTCACGGGGGTGGTCATTGGCCAGCCTGATGCCTATTCCGGATGAAAACCGGCCATCCGCTCTGGATAAAGATACGTCTGCAGCGGATGCGGCTTTGGTGCAACGAGTTGCAGAACTTGAAGCAGAGAATGAGCGCCTGCGAAAAATCCGTGATGCGCTGATTGTTCGGGTGGAATCTGGCACAGCCCATAAACCGGAACCCTATGCTGCCTTCGAGCATTCTGTGGTGCTGGCTGAACAGGTACGCGAGCGTACCGAGGCCCTTAACCAAACCATGGAAGAGTTGAAGGCCAGTAACAAAGCCCTCACTCGCGCCCGAGAAGAAGCTGAAACCTCTCGCCAACGCCTGAGTGATGCCATTGAGAGTATTGCAGATGGTTTTGTGCTCTTTGATTATCAGCATCGATTGATTCAAAGCAACAGCCGCTTTCGTAGCTATTGGCGGCATGCGGGGGCAACCATCCCATCTCCAGGAACGCATATTGGCGACGTACGAAGGCTGGCATTGGCCTCTGGGCTAATTGTTGAAGAGCATAGCGAGCCGGATTCCGAGGGTGAGGTGTTTTTGCTGTCGAACGAACGCTGGGTACAGATGACCGAGCGGCCCACCCGTGAGGGCGGTCTGGTTGTGCTTTATTCAGATATTACCGACATAAAAAACAGCGAGATGGCCCGGCGCATTGCTGCGCTGGAGGAAAGCGAGCGCTGGATTCGAGTGGTGACCGACCATGTACCCGCCTTGATTGCGTATGTGGGTGCTGACATGAATATCCAATTTTGTAACCAGGTTTATGCTGCCTGGTACGGTCGTAATGGTGAATCACCTCTATGTAAAAACCTGGCTAATATCCATTCGCCCGAGACCTATCAACGGTTAATGCCGCAGATCCTAGAGGTACTTACGGGGCGTAATGTCACGTTTGAGTTTGAAGAATTCGGAGAACAAGGCCAAGCGCGTTATATGTTGCGCTCTTATGTGCCTAACTTCGGCGATCAGGGCGAAGTTGTTGGCTTTTTTGTACTGATTCGAGACATTACAGATCGGCGTAAAACCGCTGAGGCTCTAGAGCAGGCCTATGATGATCTTGAGTGCCGGGTTAAAGAGCGCACTATGGCGTTGACTGAGTTAAACAGCCAGTTGCGCGAAGAAATCGGTGAACGTAATGCGGCGGAAGCGCGCTTGCGAGACGCCAAACTGGAGGCAGAGCGAGCGAACCTGTCCAAGACCAAGTTCTTGGCGGCCGTTAGCCACGATTTGCTGCAACCCCTGAATGCCGCAAGATTGTTTACCAGTGCCTTACAGGAACAATCGTTTGGCCCCAGAGCGGAAGATTTGGTGCGCTCAGTTAGCACGTCACTGGATGATGTGGAAGGCTTACTAGGTACGCTTGTAGATATTTCCAAGCTGGATGCCGGTGTGATAATGCCGGATGTGACTGCATTTGATCTACGGGATCTGCTCAATAACATCGCCCGGGAATTCCGGCAAATGGCTATGGCTGAGGGGCTTCAACTCGACTTCGTGGGCAGTTCGGTCATTGTCGAATCGGATTCTCAATTACTGGCACGGATTCTTCGTAATTTTCTGACTAACGCCATCCGTTATACAGGACAGGGTCGGGTGATGCTCGGTTGTCGGCGGGAGGCAGATTCTGTGTTATTGCAGGTATGGGATACCGGCCCGGGTATTCCACAAGACAAACTGACTGAGATTTTCCAGGAGTTCAAACGGGTGCGCCCGATAGGTTCCCCTGTAGATAAAGGCCTGGGCTTGGGCCTGGCCATTGTGGATAAAATCTCTCGGATGTTGAATCATGAAGTCAGTGTGTCGTCTGTAGAAGGAAAGGGTTCCGTTTTTAGTGTTCGCGTACCTATGGGCAAGCTTATACCTCGCATGGCAACACCAAAGCGGGATGTCAGTACCCTCGTGGCTCATGATTTAGGCGGTGCCAGAATATGGGTTATTGATAATGACCCGGCTATTTGTCAAGGCATGCAGGTGGTGCTGGAAGGTTGGGGTTGTCAGGTTGTTACGGCTGTCTCGTTGGCAGATCTGGAGTGCCAACTGGACCCATCAACGAGCTCAGTGGATGTGATCTTGGCAGACTACCACTTGGATAACGATGAAAACGGCGTAGACACAGTTGCAGCTATTAATGGCTGCCGGCGCAGCCCTGTGCCAGTGGTGATGATCACAGCTAATTACACCAACGAGCTGAAACAGCATATCCGCGAGCTGGGTTATGTGTTGATGAATAAACCGGTGAAACCGATAAAGCTTCGCAGTGCGTTGAATCACATACTGCGAAGCGTGTAAACGGCAATGATAATGGAGGGGGCCGGTAGGGTTTGGAGAGCAGAGCGCAGCCAGGCTAGCGCTTTAAGTAATGGCTGAAATCGACATCGCCAGCTGAAAGAATGGCTTGCACCCGGTTATGAACCCCGAGCTTACGGAGTATCGCAGAAACGTGGGCTTTCACCGTGGTTTCGGCGATATTGAGGTTGTATGCGATCTGTTTGTTGGATTCGCCCTTAGACATACGCTCAAGCACCAGCAACTGCCGTCGAGTAAGAGAGTTCAGCATCTCTGGCGACACTGGATTGTCTTCATGGCGGTTGCGGCGGTTGTTATTGCTACTCTCTTTGCCGGTGCGAATGATATCCGAGGGTAAGTAAACATTACCGTTGAGAATTTGTTGAATAGCTTTTGTCATTTCCAAGCGTGGCGACGATTTTGTAATGAAACCAACGGCGCCATAGGTAATCGCCTGCAATACAACCTGCTTATCCTCTTCTGCCGAAACGATTACAACCGGAATGGTCGGCGCTTCGTTGCGCAGGGTCATCAGCCCGTTCAGCCCATTCATCCCTGGCATATTCAAATCCAGTAATATCAGATCAAGATCGTCGTTTTCGCGGGTGACTAAAAGGGCGCTGTCCAGATCGTCGGTTTGCAGCACTTCGCTGCCTTCCACGCCAGAGGCGATAACACTGCTGATTGCTTCCCGAAAAAGCGGGTGGTCGTCTGCAATCAGAATTTTGTACGTTGGCTCCATGGATGTGTCTGCCTGTTGAACGTCAGTGGCGGAAAGGGCGTCTGCCGTATGATAGCTGTTTTCCGATGCTAGTAGAGCACTGGGTTCGTTCAGCATGGAGGGGCCTCTGTTTATAGTTGTAGTTATGCCATTACACGCCACTGCTGCCATTAATTGAATGCGACCATTGCATCAAAAAACAGGTACTAAAGTAGTAATTTTCCGCCCGGTTTTGCACAAGGTTTAGATCTCTGGAGGCACCGGGGCGGTTACCTCTACGGGAAGATCTGCATTTTTCCACGAATCTATACCGTTTTTGTACCAGAACAAATTGGCAAAACCTGCGTCTTTGAGACGGCGAGTAGCATTCCACGAAAGCCAGCAGTCCGATTTACACATCACAACAACCGGGTGGTCTTGGTTGTTCATGGTCAGCTTGCGAACGTTTTTGACAAGGTAGTCAAGCCATGGCTGATCCAGGTTGCCACGGCCTGTATTGGGCAGCCAGTAAGCGCCAGGAACTGAGTAATGAGGCTTGGTCTCAATGAACCGCGCAGCACGGTACTCTGAGTTGATTACGTCAATAACAATGGGCGCTGGGTTGGCGTCGAGTGCTGCTTTAAGTTCTGACGTGCTGATGGTCTGCACATCGTCAATAGCGTTGGGCGTTGGGCTTCGGTACCGGTCGATGCGGTAGCCTTCCGGGGAAAACAGATCTTGAGAGGCTGGTTTCGCCTCGTTGGCGGTAACCATGACCGGGGCCACCGATAAAACAAAGATGAATGTCAGTAGCCATGCCTTGGACATAACCATACCTCCCGGTTGTTGTGTTGTTGTTATTACAAAGCACCACCTGGCAGCAGGTAAATCCAACCATGGGCGTGATTTGCTGATACCAAAGTTGCGCACCTGCTAGTGGGTGCTACCTAGAATGCGCGTTCGCTGAGGCTGAAAACCCTGAATAGCAATCAGGCACAGTACGAGGGTGCTGAACACAGAGATTGAAAAGCTTTGCCAGTGCCACTGAGCTGAAAGTGAAAATCGGATGGCTTCAACGGCATGTGTGAACGGGTTGACCAGCCCTGCCCAGAATAGAATTGGGGAGTCTGGAGCGAAATTCTCTAGTGGGTATAGTGCCGAAGAGAGAAAGAACACCGGAAAAATGACAAAGTTCATCACGCCAGCAAAGTTTTCCAGTTGCCGAATCCATGTCGCTATAACCAAGCCCAGAGCCCCAAGCATCAGCGCTGAAACAAAAAGCGCGGGTATTGCTGTAATGTAACCTGCCGGCGGGCCCCGGAATCCCACGGCCCAGGTGACCGCAAGGAAGACCAGTACCTGGATGACAGAAAGACTGCCCATGGCAAGAAGCTTTGCGAAGAGCAAAAATGGTCTGGGTAAGGGGCTAACCAGAAGTACGCGCATGCTGCCTAGTTCCCGGTCGTAAACCATGGATAGGGCACTTTGCATGCTGTTGAACAGAATGACCATGGCACACAGACCTGGAATCAGATACATCTGATAACTGACTGGCCCGCTTGCTCCGGGAAGTGTCGCGCCTTTTGTGCTCAAGCCAAGGCCGCTGGCAAAGATAAAAAGCCATAATATCGGGCGTATAAGCGCTGTGGCAAAGCGGTTTCTTTGTTGCCAGAATCTTCGCCACTCCCGCAGTTGAATGCCAGCAAAACAGTGCCAGTAGTGTAACGGGCTCACGTGCACTGCTCCTTGGTTACGGCCGAAAAAGCCTCTTTGACAGTGATGGCATTCAAGCGTCGCACAAGAGTGCAGGCCTGTTCATCAGCCAAAAGACGCCCTTTATCCAATATCAGCACGTTATCGGTCGGTAATACCTCATCAAAAAGATGCGTGGCCCAAAGCACCGTTAATCCTTCGTTCTCAACCAGCTGGTGAACATGCTGTATTAGTGCTTCACGCGTCGCTACGTCCAAACCAGTTGAGGGTTCATCGAGAAGCAGAATGGACGGCTGGTGCAACAGTGACCGGGCAATCTCGATTCGACGGCGATGCCCGCCGTTTAGCGATCGGACAAACGCAGTTGCGTGGTCTGAAAGATGAAAACGATCCAATTCGGTGCCGATGCGCTGGCCGGCTTCTTTGCGGCCGAACCCATGCAGCGCCGCATGATATTCGAGGTTTTGTTGAACCGTAAGATCCAGGTCCAGAGCGCTTTGCTGGAACACGGCACCCAGCAGTTTCATAGCGCTGGACGGGTGACGGCGAAGGCTGCGGCAGCTGAGCTGTATGTCCCCTGACTGGAGTGCGAGCAAACGGGTAATGAGCCCGAACAACGTTGTTTTACCCGCCCCGTTGAGGCCCAAAAGTGCATGAAATCGGCCACCTTCCAATTTAAAACTGATGTCTGAAAGCGCCTGACTACTGCCGTAGTCGTAACTGACGTTGCGGACCTCGAGTTGCATGGCCATCTCTTTTTGTTATCGCTTGAACAGAAGTTGTTGATTCAGGCTACGTGAGTCGCAACAGAGGGGGAATATTCGGAAAGTAGTAAACAGCCAGTACTAAAGAACCATTCAGCAAGTTTTTGTTGAGGTTAGGATAAAAGGGAAAGTGCATGCGTTCAGCTGTGCACCCTATATTGAGGTGCTCCTTGTGATTGAGGTACTGCCATGAAGATCGTTATTGCCGATGGTCATCGGTTGGTGAGGGAGGCCACAGTCTGCCTGCTAAGGAGCACGGTGCCTGGCATTATTGTTGAAAGCGCCGGCACAGGCGCGCAGGCGGTGAACCAGTACGCCGACCACATGCCAGATGTTCTTATTACGGAGCTATTGCTTCCTGATTATTCGGGGCTTGAACTGTGTAAGCGAGTTCGGCAGCGATGGAGCAAAGCCAGTGTTGTGTTTCTATCTTCGATAGATGATGTCGGCATGGTAAAACAGGCGCTTGGCCTGGGTGCGCAAGGATACATCTCTAAAAACTGTCGGCCCGCAGAACTCGCAACCGCTATAAAAAAAGCCGCTGAAGGTGAGGTGTATCTTGAGCACGATCTTGCTACTCAGTTAGCAATGGTGCAGCTGGGTAGTCATGGATTGGTTAGCAGCACAAGCAGCCGGCTGGCAGACATGACCCAACGTGAAGTTGAAATACTGATTCTGATTGCGCGAGGGGTATCCAGCCAAAGTGTTGCAGAGCGGTTAAACATCAGTGTAAAAACCGTTGCCAATCATTTGTCGATTCTCAAGAGTAAATTGGAGATTTCTTCCACGCTTGAATTGTTACATTTTGCGGTAGAATCAGGCTTGGTGCGGTATGGCCTGAAGGGCAGTGATAACACTGCCTTCCTCAGCTAACTCTTAATCCAATTTCTTCCTCTGCGCTTACAAATACCTCCAGCCTACCAGTCGACTGGGCAGCCTTTGCAGTCATCCATGAAGGTACCTACGAAAGTTGCGTAGTGAATACGTGTGTTGCGCATGTCCGCCCCTGCCAGGTTGGCGCTGCCAAACTTCGCTTCTTGCAGGTTGGCGCCAAATAGATTGGCATCTGCCAAATCGACCTTCGGTAACCACGCGATTTCAAAGCTTGTGTAGGAAAGGTCACAGTCTATAAGTGTCGCGCCTGAGAATCTCGAAAAGCCAAAGTTGGCGCCAGCCATATTTGAGCCGGTAAAATCTGCCCCCTGGGCGAACAGATACTCCCCCATGGCGCCTTGTAGCTGAGCATCGCGGATACTGGCTCCGCGTACGTCGGCCCGGTAGAGGTTAACGCGATAACCGGTTACCTGATCAAGCTTCGCCCCCTTGAGGTTCGCGCCGCGCAAGTTGGTGTGGTTCAGTGTAGCCCCGGTTAAATCAGCACCGCTGAAGTCTACCGACTTCAGATCTAGGTTGGACATATCTGCGCCCCGAAGGTTGGCCCCTTTGCATACCGATTTTTCCTCAAGCACACAGCCGTTAAACTCTGGAGGCTTAACATCTGCCAAGTAGTCTTCTGCAAATGCAGGAGCGATGAAGGCGAGCATGGCCAGCTTTATGAATAACTTCATGGTGAACTCCTGAACGAGAAAGAAGCCGCCGTGTGCTGGCGGCTTTTTTGTTGGTAATCCCGCTTGCTGGCCCCGTTCAGGGGCCGCTTTGAAGGGCTAGGTTAGTGGATTACTTGGCCGCGGTTGCCCAAGAAGGTATTTTGAACACCCAGAATGATCCGCCTTGCGAGATCGGTTTGGTGAGTTCAGCCATATCGCCACCCCATAGAGGCACCGCGCCGCCGTAACCTGAGGTCACGCCTACGTACTGCTCACCGTCCATTTCCCAAGTGATAGGTGGGGAGATAATTCCCGAGCCTGTCTGGAACTTCCAAAGCTCTTCACCCGTGTCGGCATCAAAGGCTTTGAAGTAGCCGTCACCCGTGCCGGTAAAGACCAAGCCACCCTTGGTAGCCAGTACGCCTGCCCAGAGGGGCATAGGCTCTTTATGTTCCCACTTCACCTCACCACTTACAGGGTCCATAGCCCGCAGAATGCCAACGTGATCGTCGAACATACGCTTAATACGGAAGCCCTGGCCCAGGTAGGCCGCACCTTTTTTGTAGGTAACTTCTTCGGTCCAGTAGTCTTCTTTCCAGTGGTTGGCCGGAATATAGAACAGGCCAGTGTCTTGGCTGTAGGCCATAGGGTTCCAGTTTTTACCCCCAAGGAAGGGTGGCGAAACTTCTATGGATTCGCCGCGAGTTTCGCCTTCTGCCACGGGTGGTGGGCGCTGGCCTTTACCCTCAACAGGCCGGCCATCAGCCCCGATGCTGGTTGCCCAGGTAATGTTGTCCACAAACGGGAAGGCATTTTGGAATTCGCCGTTAGTGCGATCCACCAGATAGAAATACCCGTTTCTGTCTGCGTGGGCCGTCGCTTTTACGGTTTCCCCATCCTTTGTGTATTCAAAAAGAACCAACTCGTTGTTGCCTGAAAAATCCCAGGCATCGTTTGGTGTGTGCTGGTAGAACCACTTCACTTCACCGGTGGTAGGGTCTACAGCGACCTGGCCGGAGGTATAGAGATTGTCGTAATCTGCTGGATCGCCACCTGGGGAGGTACGCTTCCAGGTATTCCAGGGTGCAGGGTTACCCGCGCCAACAATGATGGTATTGGTTTCAACATCAAAGCTTGCGCTCTGCCAGGGTGCACCGCCGCCTTGGCTCCACGCTTCAACTTTTCCGGTTTCCGTGTTGGGATCATCCGGCCAACTTGGCGCGCTTGGGTCGCCAGAGGGTGTGCTCTTCTCACCATTCAAGCGGCCATAGTGGCCTTCAACAAATGGCCGCATCCAGAGCTCTTTGCCGGTTTCCGGGTCGCGGGCGTAAAGCTTACCCACTACGCCGAATTCATCACCGGAAGATCCGTGAATCAGCATGACTTTGCCGGTTTTCTGATCTTTTATCAGTGTTGGGGCGCCGGTCATGGTGTAGCCAGCTTCGTGGTCACCAAACTTCACGCGCCAGGCTACTTTGCCGGTTTTCTTGTTCAGGGCAACGATGCCTGCATCCAGGGTGCCAAAGAAAACCTTGTCACCGAAAATCGCAGCACCACGGTTTACAACGTCGCAGCAGGGGCGAATACCCTCTGGTAAACGGTGGGTGTACTCCCAGAGCCGCTTACCGCTTTTTGCGTCCAGGGCATAAAGGCGGGAGTAAGAGCCTGTTACGTAGATGATGCCGTCGTGTACCAGAGCTTGCGATTCCTGCCCCCGCTGTTTTTCATCGCCAAATGAGAACGACCAGGCGGGAACCATTCGGTCTACGTTTTCTTTGTTGATGGTCGTCATCGGGCTGTAACGTTGAGCTTTTGGCCCGATTCCGTAACCGAGAACATCTTGGGTGGTTTCCGCATCGTTAACGATGTCGCTCCACGTAACGCCTGCGGCGTGTGCCTGACTGGCCATACCAGCTGCGCTTATAGAAACCGCTAAGCTGATACCGCGCAGCAGGGGGCGCTTGGTAAACAGTGTTTTCATGACTTTCCCCTTAATTGTTGTTGTGACGAACGCATGCATGTTTGCGCTGACGGACAGAGTATTGGCATGGAGTGGGTGGGTAGGCGACGGAGGAATTCACGGGGGAGTCGGGATTTTTCGCTCTGGCACTCGGGATAATTTCCCGGCTTAAAAACAACATCTTGAAAAACCGAAATTTTTCGGCAAAAGGGTGCGCGCCTCATGCTTTGGCCCCTAACCTAGAGGGTTACGACTAAGGAACTAAGCCGCAACGGCCAAAGTGGAGTATAAGGCCCATCCCCGAACTCCCTAGACTTGGAGAAAGGCCTGTTACGTAGGAAGGTATGCGTTGAGGGGCTACCAAACATAAAACAAAAGGGTGTCTCGTTATGTTGAACTCCAAGTCGTACTCCAAGGTTCTAAAAGTGATTCTTTGCACCAGTGCTCTGGTCTGGGCTTCTGCCGCTGTCAGCCATGGCAACGTAACGCCGCAAGCGGTAGACACGGGCGATCTCCCGGATCTCGGGCGCGAAGCTCTGAATGAAAACCCATTTCGTGAAGGTAACGAGAAAGGCACGCTTAACGCTGAGGCGGTTGAAGTGGGTATGAGCGCATACGCTGGCAACTGCGCAGGCTGTCATGGCATTGAGGCGCAGTCTGGTGGCTTGACTCCCGATTTGCGTGAGCTGACAGAGTGGGACGATGAATATTTTATTGGCCGAGTAATGAATGGCACCGACAGGGGAATGCCTTCCTTTAAGAGCAATCTGGGGCAAACGGCTATCTGGTCGATCCGCACGTATGTGGAATCTGTGTCTGAGCACTAACAGGGCAAGCATCAATAGTATGAAGTCTGATCCGGGGGTGGGTTGTGGGACGATATTGTTTATGCGCTCTTTTACTTTTAGCTGAAGCTGCCTGGGCGGAGCTTCCAGCAGATCCACTCGGTTCGCCGTTATGGGAGTACAACATCGAACGCTACTTAGGCCAGGGTGCGAATGTTGTTGTGGATGACCGGGTAGGTTTGTCGGTGCCTGGCTTCGCTGAAGACAGCACGCAGGTACCGTTGGCCGTAAACCTGTCGGCGTTTCCACACACGGCAACCAAAGTCGTGACCTGGGTTGATATGAACCCGGTGCCGCTTTTGTTCGATGCAGATAGCCGTGATGGCGGGCTAAAGCTGGTTTCGCTGAACTTTCGTGTTCAACAAGCCAGTAGCGTGCGGGCAGCGGTGCTGGATGAGAAGGGTGTGTGGCACATAGACAGCGGGTTTGTAGATGCGGCAGGCGGTGGTTGTACGGCGCCTCGCGAGGTGGTTAGCAGCTCTGAGTGGGAAAATGAGTTTGGAACCCTAAGAACCGGCTTGTTTTCTGGCGATGGCAAAACCCGAATAAAAGCCAGTTTGTTGCACCCGATGGATTCAGGAATGGTTGGTAATGTGCCGGCTTTTTTTGTGGGAAATGTTGAGGTTCGCGAAGAAGGTTCAGACGCCGTATTGCTTACCATGACCTTGGCCGAGTCTGCCTCTGAAAACCCAATGTTTGTATTCGAGTTTGAAGATGGGCAGGAACACGAGAACGAAAGCCTTGCGATCTGGATGGAAGACAACAACGGTTACCGGTTTGAGGGATCAATCGGGGGGGCCAAGCCATGAAAAGCCATCTTGGATTGTTGCATCAGCCCGTTAGGTATTTGTTTGCTATTGCCTTGTTGCTACTCATTACCACCGCCGCCGGGGCGAATGGGAAAGCTTATGATTTGAGAGCAACCCCGGTCGCTGATGGCGTGTGGGCGGTGGTCGGAAGCACCGCCAATTTCTCAAAAACCAATGGCGGCAATATCGTCAATACAGGCTTTATCGAAACGGGCGAAGGCATAGTTGTTATTGATACCGGGCCATCCAAACGGTATGGCGAGGCACTACGTGCACTGATCGATCGCCACACAAGCGAGCCGATCGTTAAGGTGCTGATTACTCATCATCACCCAGACCACGCATTCGGCAGCCAAGCCTTCGACCCAGAAACTCTTCACATGTTGGATGAGTCTGCACGGCTCCTTGAGCGAGATGGCGAGGCCTTCTCAGACAACATGTATCGAATGATTGGCGACTGGATGCGCGGCACGGAAGTGATTGTTCCCAAGCACCGGGTGCAGCCCGGTACTTTTCAGCTTGGTGGGCGAACGCTACGTTTCATTGCAATGCAGGGGCATACAGGTGCAGATCTTGTGGTTTTGGATGAAACTTCCGGCGTTTTGTTCGCCTCAGATATGGTGTTTTTTAACCGAGCTTTAACAACGCCTCAAACGCCTGGGCTTATGGCATGGCGCTCGGAGATCCAACAACTTGCAGAGTTGCCTTTTTCTATTGTTGTGCCAGGGCATGGGCCAGTAGTTAAGGACAACCGCGCGTTTCTTCAAATGACAGATTACCTAACCTGGCTAGATGGCGTTATGACTCTTTCGGCGGCCCGTGGTTTGAGTGCAGCCGAAGTCATCCTTACCGCAATCCCTGATCGCTTTGCGGATATAGAGGGTGCCAGCTACGAGTTGGTCCGCTCGGTTACCCATCTTTATTCTGATTACGAAAACCGAGAACTCACTGGTAATTGAGGCAGATGTTCTACCTAGTACCAAGGGATGAGGTTTTCGCCCCCAACGCACCATTTAGTCAGCCGTGTTTGCAGCATAAATTAGACAGGTAAACGTGAAAGCCAGCGTTGCTTTACGATAAACACAAAAAGAGGTCCACACCATGATCTACGCACAACCAGGACAAGATGGTTCCGTCGTTTCTTTCAAGTCTCGCTACGGAAACTACATTGGCGGCGAGTGGGTTGCCCCGGTTAAAGGGCAACACTTTGAGAACATTACCCCGATAACGGGCAATGTGATCTGCGAGATTCCGCGCTCTACAGCGGAAGATATCGAACTGGCTCTTGATGCAGCGCACAAAGCAGCTCCAGCCTGGGGACGCACCTCAGCAGCAGAGCGGTCCAACATCCTTCTGGAAATTGCCGACCGCATTGAAGCCAATCTCGAAAAGCTAGCGGTTGCAGAAACCTGGGATAACGGCAAGGCCGTGCGAGAAACCTTAAACGCAGACATCCCATTAGCTGCCGACCATTTCCGCTACTTTGCCGGCTGCATTCGCGCTCAAGAAGGGCACATGGGCGAGATTGATCAAAATACCGTGGCTTTTCATTACCACGAACCTTTGGGTGTGGTTGGTCAGATCATTCCCTGGAACTTCCCAATCCTTATGGCCGCATGGAAGTTGGGGCCTTGCCTGGCAGCAGGTAACTGCACAGTGCTCAAACCAGCAGAGCAAACGCCAGCAAGTATTCTGGTGTTAATGGAAGTTATTGGTGATCTGCTGCCACCGGGTGTTCTGAATATTGTAAACGGGTATGGCATTGAAGCAGGGCAGGCCCTTGCGACCAGCAAGCGCATTGCCAAAATCGCCTTCACCGGCTCAACTCCGGTTGGCTCCCACATTCTGAAGTGCGCAGCCGAGAACATTATTCCCTCAACGGTCGAACTGGGTGGCAAGTCCCCTAACATCTACTTCTCCGATGTAATGAACGCCGAGCCAGAATTTGTCGACAAGTGCGTTGAAGGCCTGGTGCTTGCCTTCTTCAATCAGGGTGAAGTGTGCACCTGTCCTTCTCGCGCGTTGGTGCAGGAAGACATGTACGAAGAGTTTATGCAAAAGGTTGTTGAGCGCACCAAGGCGATCAGGCGCGGTAATCCTCTGGATACCGATGTGCAAGTAGGCGCACAGGCCAGTAAAGAGCAGTACGACAAGATCATGTCTTACCTGAAAATCGGTAAGGAAGAAGGCGCAACGGTTCTCACCGGTGGTGATCGTGAAGACTTGGGTGGCGAATACGATAACGGTTTCTACATCCAGCCTACGCTGTTCAAAGGCGATAACAGCATGCGGGTATTCCAGGAGGAAATCTTCGGCCCGGTTGTCGCGGTCACTACCTTTAAAACAGAAGAAGAAGCGCTGGCGATTGCCAACGATACAGAGTTTGGTCTTGGCGCCGGCGTTTGGACCCGTGATACCAACCGTGCCTATCGTATGGGCCGCAGCATTCAGGCAGGGCGAGTGTGGATGAACTGCTATCACGCATACCCCGCCCATGCTGCATTCGGTGGTTATAAGAAGTCTGGCATCGGCCGTGAAACGCACAAGCTGGCGCTGGATCACTACCAGCAAACCAAGTGCATGCTGACCAGCTACGATATCAATCCGCTAGGGTTTTTCTGATCTGAGTGTTGTCCCACTCCCCCTCCAGCAGGGGGAGATTTCCTCCCCGAACTTTGCCGGGGAGGTTTTTTGAGTGGTTACGTTGTTGTCCTGCTCTTTTGGCCCGCTAAGGGCCTTTTTTTTGTCTCTTCTGTCGAACTATCTGTTTTAGCTTCAATTCTGACCTTTCATTTCATGCAACTTATGGCCGTGCCAAAACAGTGCGAAAGTACCATATGGGTATCTGATGTCTGTCTCTAGGATGAGTTGTAGGGCATCGGCAATGCTGTCGACCCGTCCTTGATGCACAAATAATCATGACAAAAGAGGTGAGCATTATGTGGACTAAACCAGCTTATGAAGATCTGCGTATCGGTTTCGAAGTGACCATGTACTTCGCCAACCGCTGAAGGCTGGAGCGGCCAGTGAGGTAATGCTGGCCGTTTTACTTCTGGAGCTTCTGCCCATGTATATCCATATTCTCGGTTCTGCTGCTGGAGGCGGTTTCCCGCAATGGAATTGCAACTGCGCCAACTGCGATGGCTTTCGCAAAGGCACATTAAACGCCCATGCACGAACCCAGTCGTCCATTGCCGTAAGTGAAGACGGCGAACGCTGGATTTTGTTTAATGCGTCACCGGACATTCGTGCCCAGCTGGCCGCTTGCGCGGCTATGCAACCTGCACGGGCATTGCGGGATACGGGCATCAACGCCGTTTTACTGTTTGATAGCCAGGTTGATCACACCACTGGCCTGCTGACCCTGAGAGAGGGGCTGCCACTGGACGTATGGTGCACCGCGCAAGTGAAGGACGACTTGAGTTCCGGCTTTCCGTTGTTCCCTATGCTGAAACACTGGAACGGCGGGCTTAACTGGCGAGAAGTGGCGGCCTCGGAGTCTGCAGCTTTTACCATTCCTTGTGCGCCTGCACTGCACCTGACAGCCATCCCTTTGCTGAGCAATGCGCCACCGTATTCTCCACGGCGCGATAACCCTCACCCGGGTGACAATATAGGCATTTTTATCGAAGACACCCGAACCGGGCAAAGTGTGCTTTACGCCCCGGGCCTTGGCCGGATGGATGCGCAAATCCTGTCGTGGATGCGCAAAGCTGATGTTTTAATGGTGGATGGCACGGTGTGGCACGACGATGAAATGATCCGCCAGGAAGTGGGCACCAAAACCGGCCAAGACATGGGCCACTTGGCCCAGAGTGGGCCGGGCGGCATGATTGAAGTGCTTGACACCATGCCAGCCAAGCGCAAGATCCTGATCCATATAAACAACACCAACCCGATCCTGAACGAGGACTCGCCCGAGCGTGCGCAGCTGGCGCAGCACGGCATTGAAGTGGCGTGGGACGGGATGCAGGTCGAACTTGTGGGGCCGTCATGAACGCCATCGCCAACACTGTCATGAACCGAACAGACTTTGAACAGGCACTGCGGGATAAAGGCCAGCTTTATCATATCCATCATCCTTATCATAAAGCCATGTACAGTGGGCAATGCACCCCGGAACAGATCCGGGGCTGGGTGG
Organism: Marinobacter sp.; assembly: GCF_052094685.1. Taxonomy (GTDB): domain Bacteria; phylum Pseudomonadota; class Gammaproteobacteria; order Pseudomonadales; family Oleiphilaceae; genus Marinobacter. The sequence continues at coordinate 44,428 of NZ_JBQDKB010000008.1, read as the reverse complement.
CTAACCGCTATTACTATCAGATAATGATCCCCCGCAAAGACGCCGCCATTATGGCGAATTGCCCGGATGCGGACGTTCGTCAGCAATGGTTGCAGCGCATTCTCGACCATGATGGCCACGATGGGGATTGCGGCGGCATTGAAGCCTGGTTGTGCCTGGCAGAATCGGTAGGGCTGAGCCGGGAAGAGGTGGTTGATCAGCGCCACGTATTGCCTGGGGTAAGATTCGCGGTAGATGCCTATCTGAATTTTGCCCGGCGGGCGACCTGGCAGGAGGCTGCCTGCTCCTCCCTGACGGAATTGTTTGCGCCAGAAATACACCAGTCCCGGCTGGACAGTTGGCCGCAGCATTATCCCTGGATAGAAGAGGGCGGCTACAGCTATTTTCGCAAGCGGCTTTCAGAAGCACGGCGAGATGTAGCGCATGGTTTAACCATTACCCTGGACCACTTCACTTCACCAACTCAGCAGGCCCGGGCGCTGGATATTCTGCAGTTCAAGCTGGATATTCTCTGGGCCATGCTGGATGCCCTCACCATGGCGTATAGCCATAAAACGCCACCGTTCCATACGGTTACTGACCAGCAAGTCTGGCACCGGGGGCTTTGATGGAGGTTGCCATGGTAAACGTACTTCGCTTTCGGCGCGGGTTCCGGTTTCAGTGGGAGCCAGCGCAGCAGTGCCACGTACTTCTGTACCCAGAAGGGATGGTGAAGCTTAACGATAGCGCCGGCGCTATTCTGAATGAAGTGGATGGCCAGCGTAGTGTTGCGGATATTGTGTCTGCGCTGGAACAGAAGTTTCCGGATGCGGGAGCACTGACAGGCGACGTGTGCGAGTTTCTTGAGCACGCCCGGAATCAACATTGGCTGGAGCTGTCATGACTCTTTCTACACCGGTAGCACCGGGCAAAGCTGATGTGAGTGTCGGGCCACCGCTTTGGTTGTTGGCAGAGCTGACTTATCGCTGCCCGTTGCAGTGCCCTTACTGCTCAAACCCGCTGGATTTTGCTCAAACGGAGAAGGAACTCACCACGGATGAGTGGGTTCAAGTGTTACGGCAAGGGCGAGAGATGGGGGCGGCACAACTCGGGTTTTCCGGTGGTGAACCCTTGGTACGCCCAGACCTTGAAGAACTTATAGCAGAGGCCCGCTCGCTGGGGTACTACACCAACTTGATCACCTCTGGTTTGGGCCTGACAGAAGCCAAAGTGAACGCCTTTGCTGAAGCCGGCCTGGATCACATTCAGGTGAGCTTTCAGGCGTCAGACCCAGAGCTCAATAACGCCATCGCCGGCTCGCGAAAAGCGTTTGACCAGAAGTTGAAAATGGCCCGCGCTGTAAAAGAAGCGGGTTATCCGATGGTGCTCAACTTTGTGATCCACCGTCATAATATCCATCAGATGAAGGACGTTATGACGCTGTGTGAGCGTTTGGGAGCCGATTTCGTGGAATTGGCGACTTGTCAGTATTATGGCTGGGCGCTGGAAAATCGCGAAGGGCTTATGCCATCAAAAGCACAGTTGGAAAAGGCAGAGCGCGAGGTGAATGAGTACCGGGCAGAACTTGAGGCTTCTGGTTCTATTATGAAGCTTATTTTCGTGACACCCGACTACTACGAAGAGCGCCCGAAGGCCTGCATGAATGGTTGGGGTAGTTTATTCCTGACGGTTGCCCCGGATGGCACCGCCTTGCCCTGCCACAGCGCGCGCCTGTTGCCCATCGACTTTCCAAATGTTCGCGACACAAGTTTGAAATCGGTTTGGTACGACAGCCCTGGCTTCAATCACTATCGTGGCGACGCCTGGATGCCAGAGCCTTGTCGTTCCTGTGATGAGAAGGAAAAGGATTTTGGTGGCTGCCGCTGCCAGGCTTTTCTATTAACGGGCAATGCGGATAATGCCGACCCGGTTTGCAGCAAGTCTTCTTATCACGATCGTATTCTGGCGGCTCGTAAAGCCGCAGATCACGCCACGGTTGGCATCGCTGAGCTGACCTATCGCAACGCAGACAATTCCAGACTGTTCTTCAAGAGCTGACGGTGCTGGGGCCTTCTGACATTCGGGTACTTAGCGCCAGTGAAGCCTGTGAAGGCTACATCCAGCGCACCAACCTCATCGCCTGTGAGGCAGGTTTGTTCTGGCTGCAGAATGAGCCTCATACCGGCATTAACCGGCTATGGCACCTCCCACACCGGAATAACGGAACCGCTCAGTTGCATAATGCCGGTCTTAGCATCCGCAGCCAGGTAAACGGCTATGGTGGTGGCGCCATTGCGGCTTCGTTAACCGGCACGTTTGTGGTCAGTGCTTGCCAGCGAATCCATTTTGTTCGTCACGACGATGGTCATAGCCAAGCACTGACAGACGATACGGCGGCCTTTGGCGGGCTTGTTGTCGACCCGTTAAGAGACCGAGTACTGGCGGTTCGGGAATCTGACAATGCTGAAAGGGGGCCAGTTCAAGGTCAACAAGAGCTGGTTGCCGTTGCATTAACGGGTGAGATTGAAGTTCTGCATTGTGGCGAAGACTTTTATAGCGCACCCGCACTCTCTGCGGATGGCCGCCGCCTAGCGTGGGTAAGCTGGCAGTTGCCAGACATGCCCTGGTTACGAACCCGCCTTTGGACCGCAAACATCGGCAGTGACGGTAAGTTGACGGATTGTCAGGTTCGCGATGCACCCCAAGAAGCTTCTATTCAACAGCCCGTTTTCGCAGGTCAGACACTTTGGGTGATGTCGGATCATGAGGGGTGGTGGCAACCCTGGCAGGTGGATCATCAGATGGTATCGAGCTGCTGGATACTCGGCGAACACGTGCTTCCGTTGGATCATGGGAATGCGCCCTGGCAACTGGGTGAGTCTCATTACTGCCCGTTGCCGGGCGCCCGGTGGGCGCGAGTGTGTTATCGCAACGGCACAGGTGAACTCTGGCTTTCAGAGCGAGGAGCCGGCGGGTGCGTAAGGGTTGCCAGTAGTTTTAGTGATTTCCGCTGTTTGTGTGCCGCAGGTGGTTTTCTTTATGCAATTGCCAAATCGCCTTCCCGGCTGGATGCCGTGCTGCGGATAGATCCGGAAACTGGCCATGCATGCGTGGTCGCCGGCGGCGAGGAAGCCCTGCCTGGGTGTCGTATTTCACTACCAAGGGCCTTCCGGGTTCCGTTGGGCCATAACGAAGCCCAGCCTCCTCAGGGTTTCTATTATTCACCGATTACCCGTTCTGCCAGTGCGCCTCCTCTCATCCTTATTGCCCACGGGGGCCCAACGTCTGCGGCATACCCGGTTTTTAATCCGCAGGTTCAGTATTGGTGCCAGCAGGGCTTTGCAGTTGCTGAGGTAAATTACCGTGGAAGCAGTGGGTTTGGGCGAAATTTCAGGCTCTCGCTGGCGGGCCGGTGGGGGAAAATTGATGTACAGGATATGGCCAGAGCTGCAGACCATCTGGTTGTTTCCGGCCTTGCAAATGGTCAGCAGGTGTTTATTCAAGGCCGCAGTTCCGGAGGCTATACGGCGTTAATGGCTTTGGTGGGGAGTAGCCGTTACACCGCTGGCGCCAGTATCTATGGTGTGACCGACCCGCTGCAGTTGCGGCGCATGACTCATCGCTTTGAATCCGGGTATCTGGATTGGTTACTGGGTGAGCCCGAGCGGTATTTTCAACGCTGGGTTGCCCGCACGCCCAGTCTTCAAGCCACAGCTATAAGTACCCCTGTTATTTTTTTCCAGGGAGGGCAGGATAGAGTTGTTGTGCCTGAGCAGACCAGAGAGATGATTGGGGCTATGAAACAATTGGGGCAAACACCTGAGCTGCTCTGGTTTGAGTCGGAAGGCCACGGGTTCTTACAGCAAAAAAATCAGGTGAGAATGCTTGAAGGACTCCATGGTTTTTATAAGAAACATAGTCTAAAGCCGGTGAACCCTCAGAAAACTTGAGTTAAGCTCTCAGGTATTCCAATAAAAAGCATAATGTTGAGTGTGTTCTCATGAGTCATGACATATCTGTTCTGCGAAAATTTGTCTCGCCAGAGATCGTGTTCGGTGCCGGGGCCCGTAAATCCGTTGCAAATTTTGCAAGCAATCTCGGAGCAAAACACGTGTTCCTGGTGTCTGACCCAGGTGTTGTGGCGGCAGGTTGGGTGGGTGAAATCGTTACCTTATTGACGGATGCGGGCTTACGCTCAACAGTTTTTACCGGTGTGTCCGCTAACCCCCGCGTGGATGAGGTGATGGCTGGCGCTGAACTTTATAAATCTTCAGAGTGCGATGTGGTTGTCGCCATCGGCGGTGGCAGCCCCATGGATTGCGCGAAGGGTGTCGGAATTATCGCCAGCAATGGTCGCCATATTCTCGATTTTGAAGGCGTAGACACTATTTCTAACCCGCCACCACCCTTGATCCTGATTCCAACAACGGCCGGCACCTCGGCCGACGTGTCACAATTTGCCATTATTTCTGATCCGAATCGCCGGTTTAAATTCTCCATCATCAGCAAAGCAGTGGTGCCGGATGTTTCATTGATCGATCCGGAAGTGACCGAAACCATGAGCGCCTATTTAACCGCCTGCACCGGCGTGGATGCGCTGGTACATGCGATAGAGGCATTTGTATCCACAGGAAGCGGACCACTAACAGACTCCCATGCTCTTGAAGCGATTCGGTTGATTAACCGCAATCTTGAGCCGCTGGTCGATAACACCTCTGATCCCTTCCTGCGAGAGCAGATCATGCTGGCATCCATGCAGGCAGGGCTGGCCTTTTCCAACGCCATCCTGGGTGCGGTTCACGCCATGTCTCACAGCCTAGGCGGGTTTCTGGACTTGCCCCACGGCCTCTGTAACGCGCTGCTTCTGGAGCATGTGGTGGCCTACAACTTCCGGTCGGCGGAAGACCGCTTTCGGCGGGTTGCGGAAGCAATGGATATTGATACTCGCGGAATGGGTAAGCCTGAAATCCAGAAGCGCCTTATGAATCGCATCGTCCAACTCAAACGCAAAGTTGGCTTGCAAGACAGCCTGGCGAACCTCGGCGTTAGCGTGTCTGATATTCCCTATCTATCTGGGTTCGCACTTCAGGACCCCTGCATACTAACCAACCCTCGCAAATCCTCGTTGAGAGATGTTCAGGTTGTATATGAAGAAGCCCTCTGACGAGCAAGCCAGTGACTATGGCATTGGAGATTTGCTGGGTTTTGGTAGCCAATCTGTTAGAAAAAATTATTACCCGGCACTGCAAGACCGCATCGAAGAGCTTGAGCAGGAACGTAACCGGTATAAATGGCTATTTGAGAACGCCTTACATGGTGTTTTCCAGGGTAATTTGAGAGCTGGGTTCCTGGCGTGTAATCCGGCCATGGCAAAAATTTGCGGCTACGATAGCCCGGAGGAGCTTAAGCACCGAGTGATTCGTCTGCGAGAGCAGCTGTTTTGTAGCTCCAGCGAGTTTGATGATTTGCGCCAGGAGTTGCTTGATCGTGGCAGCCTTAGTGCCCGAGAAACCCGGCTAAGGCGGGCAGATTCGGCCCCGGTACATGTCGCGATTACGCTACTGCGGCGGCCCGATCTTGGGCCAGAAGTGGTAGAAGCGTTTGTTGCGGATATTACCGAGCGGGTTCAGTCCCGTGAGAAACTGGTGCAAATGAATGCCAATCTTGAGCGCAGGGTTGATGAGCGCACTGCAGCTTTGCAACAAGCCAACTCTGGTTTGCATTATCAGATTGAAGAGCGTGAAAAAGCCGAACGAGGGCTGGTAGTTGCTGTACAGGCCGCCCAAGATGCGAACCGCAGCAAGGATAAGTATTTAGCGGCAGCGAGCCATGACCTGCTGCAGCCATTGAACGCCGCCCGCCTTATGATCTCCGCACTTCAAGAAAGCCAGTTACCCGCCGAAGAAGGCCGCATGGTTCAACAAGTACACCGTGCGCTGGAGGGAGCAGAGGATTTGTTGGCAGATCTGCTAGACATCTCAAAGCTTGACCAGCAGGCAATGGTGCCTGATTTAGTTATGACCGATGCCGCCGTGCTGATTAAAGGGCTTGGTGAGGAATTTGAGGCTATCGCCGCAAACGCTCAACTCGATTTTCGTATCCGTACCATACCGGCCATGATTAAAATCGACCAGCGCATGCTAACCCGAATTATCAGAAACCTGCTTAGCAACGCCTTTCGCTATACCCCTAACGGCCGTGTTTTACTGGCCATGAGAGCAAGGCGAAATGCTCTTCGTATTGAGGTTTGGGATACTGGAGTGGGCATCGAGGGGAGCAAGTTGGATGAGATTTTTACAGAGTTTCATCAGCTCTTACCGCAAGGCACTGGTGGCCGCCAAGGTGCCGGGCTAGGGTTGGCCATTGTTGAGCGCATGGTGCGGGTTCTGGAGTGCAAAATGGACGTCGTTTCACGCCCCGGACGCGGGTCGCGGTTTGCACTGGTGCTGCCGATGGATGTGAGCGATGAACAACACACTATGAAGCCCAGTGTTGGTACAGCGCAAACTTTTGCTCAAGGGTTTGTTGGCGCAAAAATACTGGTTATCGATAACGATTTCTCGGTTCTGGAAAGTATGAAGTTACTGCTTGAGCGCTGGGACTGCTCCGTTGTAACGGCCCCAGGCGAAGAAGCTGCACGTGCATACTTGGAGCAGGCAGACGAGCTTCCGGTGGCTATATTGGCAGATTATCATCTGGATTATGACCAGACCGGGTCTGATGCGATTCACGCTATCCGAAAAATGTTGGGGCGCAACATACCTGCGGCTCTGATCACCGCAGACCATAGCGCGGAAACGCGACAGCTGATGCGGGACCAGGAACTACCTATTCTTAATAAACCGGTGAAGCCTAATCGGTTGCGGGCGTTGCTGTCGAGTTTGTTGGCTTCTGGTTAGTTCCTGAATCCGTGACTTCACGCGGCCCAACTTGACGTTCAAGCCGGCAATCACAAGGCCTGAGGCGATATAATCGCACCTGACATCCATTCACCCAGTCGGTGCATCGGCCCATGCGTACTTTCACTCTCCAGCAATCAAAGACAGAAGTATACACTCCCCACGGCGGACTGGCTCTGGTAGGCCACTGCCTGAACTGGCACACGTCGCTGCCCCAAACCGCCCGCACCATGGTAAAGCGTCACGGTATTCCGAACATCGAATTGATCCGGACCTATCTGGGCTTGATCACGCTCGGCAAGAGCGATTTCGAGGCCGTGGAGTCAGCGCGTACAGATCCCTTTTTTAAATCCGCCATGGGGATCAAACAATCGCCATTCTCGGCCCGATTACGGCAGCGGTTTGATGAGGACGCCAAGGCGCTCACCCGCTCGCCCATTCTGTTGCGTCTGGACAGTGCCCACGATGCCCGCGACAATCAGGATTTTCTGAGCCACCAACAACTTGGTGATGGCATTTGCAAGGCTGGGCTACAACGTACTGCGCTGGATGGGGCTGAGGCTCACTGCCCCGGATGCGCCTGTGCGCCACCCGGCCAAGCGCCGCCGCCTGAGAACCGTGATGCAGGAGCTGATGTACATGGCCTGTCGCCTGATCCATAGCAGCAGGCAACGGTTCCAGCGCTTTGGCCGCCACTGCCCGGGTTTTGCGGTTTATCGTGATCTCTATCGAGGCCTCGCGTCTCCCGGGTAGACCACCCGGATCACTTCGTTGCTTGATCTCAATCCGATCATCTTATTGGGCAGATCGCCCGTGCCTGAGAATCATAATTTGATTAATATTTGATCAGATTAAGGCCGATTTGAAGGCGTTGCAATCGGTAAACTGACAGTCGTGTTCTCAACGCAACCGGACTGACTCTAAAAACGGGTTAGGCGTGAGCCAGCTAAGGCTCTGGGTGCTATATTCGAACGGAGTCACTGATTCAGGTAATCCACGACACCGCTGGGAGAGCCGGTTAGATCGGTTGGAGCCTACGCATGTGGTTGAAAACAACGTGGTGTTGCACAACGCAGTTTTTGAAGTGCCCAATGCCCAGGGCCGGCTAATGACACAAATGACGGCTCAGGTTTTCTTTGTGAACGCTGAGGCCAGGAACGCGCTACTGGTACCGGTAACCGCGCTGGGCCGGTCTGAAAATGGCACCCGTGTTCTGGTGATAGACCAGAATGACCAGACTGAAGAAATTGAGCGGGGCGAGTTTGTGGCCATTGTGGGGGCTTCAGGCTGTGGTAAGTCCACCTTGATGAATATTCTCGGGTGCCTCGACAGGCCATCAACCGGACAGTACTGGTTTGACGGGCAGAATGTATCAAAGCTGAGCAGCGACGGCCTGGCCCGTTTGCGCCGTGAATCCTTTGGCTTTGTATTTCAGAGCTATAACCTGCTGCCGGGAATCTCTGCCTCTGCGAACGTGGAAATGCCTGCCAGTGACGCCAGCCTCCGGGCGATTGAGCGGCAGGAACGCGCCGCGAAACTGCTGCAGCGGCTGGGGCTGGGGCTGGGGCTGGATGAGCGTATGGATCACCGGCCGGGAGGTGATGCGGCTGCTGAGAGACCTTTCCGAAGAAGGTTACACCATCATTTTGATTACCCACGACAGAAGCATCTTTCAGGGCCACATCCTTCGATTACGATACTGCTCGACTAAGCCTGGCCAGTAGTGTGGCAACTACCTGGTTTCAGTTGTTGGTGCTGGCTGAACAAATACGGGTAGGGGAAGAAAACCTGCGTATTGCCGAGCGAACCGAGCGCATTGTAGATGTGCGTTATCAAAATGGCGCGGCCAGCCGGACAGAGTTGCTGCGCCAGCAAACCGAGGTGCTGAATCAGAGAGCCGGCCTGGTGCCCGTGCAGCTTCAGTACCGGCAGATTCAGTCTGCGCTGGCGGTGTTAGTGGGAGAATCCCCGCTGGGGTTTGAGGTGGAATCCACTCATGGAACTCTGCTTGCCATGGAGTTGCCTGAAGTTGATGCCGGATTGCCTTCTGATCTGATTACCCGAAGGCCCGACCTTGCTCGGGAAGAAGCTCGCCTCCAGGCGGCAGATGCCAATGTGGAACAGGCCCGCACGGCCCTTTTGCCAACGGTTTCCCTGGGGCTCAACGCGGGGCTGAGTAACAATAATCTGCTGAGCCTGAATAACCCGGTAGAAACGGCAGGCTGGACAGTTTCTCTGGTTCAGAGCTTATTTGATGGTGGCCGGCTGGACGCCCAGCAGGCTATCAGTGAATCCCAGCAACTGGAATTGCTTGAACATTATCGCAGTGCCATCCTGACTGCGCTGCAGGAAACCGATGATGCTCTGGACCGGGTTCAGACCAGTCAGCAGCGTGAGGCGTTACAGGCAACAGTCAGTGAAAGCGCCGCCCGCACCCTGGAGCTGACAGAATTACGTTACCGGGAAGGCAGTGACGAACTGCTGACTCTTCTGGACGCACAACGCACCCTGTTCCAGACCCGGGAACAGCTAGCGCAGTTGCGGTTGGCGCGTCTGGTGGTCACGGTTGATCTTTATAAAGCTTTGGGCGGCGGCTGGAATGCTTCTGGTGATGATGCGGGGGGCTGAGACTTGAGGGTTTTCATCCTCTCCTTGCGATAAACCCCGCACGTACCGCAGTAACCGGTGTTGGGCAGCAAATACTGGAGGCAGCAGCCGCGCCGCTGGGGAAGAGCGGAGTTCTGGTCATTAAAAGGGAAGGGAATCCAGTCAACGAACCGGTTGGCCTCATTTTCAAAGGCCTTCAGCCAGCTTTGCGCGAGGTGGCAGGTGGCTTCCGGTTGGGCGAGGTTCCACACGGCAGAGAAAGGTGCCCCCAATCCCAGCCCGGTGCTACTCCAGTAGCTTCCGGGGCTGACACCCAGTGTGCGCCTGAAAAATGGATACCAGTTGGTTGTGATCTCGCTCATGTGCGCCATAAACCCTTGCTCATCCACCTCCGTTTGCCCAACTACCGAGAACCAGCGTGAGGTCGTCTGGCCTTCGCGCTCAAGCGGCGCCAAAAAGATCTGGTTGGGGCTGGGGAGCCGGACTTTGCCATCCCGGAACAGCTGCAGTGTAAGCGGTGCGATCACGCTTAGAGCCAGGTCCTGATGGATAACGGAAAGATAAGCTCTCTGCAGTTGCGCGGTGGCAGCAGCCGAGTAGTCGTTCCTCACCTGCTGAATCAGAAGATCGGGATTCTTGAGACACTGGGCCAGGGAAAACAGGCTGCTCAGGCTGTCTTGGGGGTGCTCTTGTGGATTGCCTTGTGAATCCCGGCGACAAAGGGCTTGAGTAAGAATCAGCTCAGGGTCTAACCCATCCTCTTTGAGGCGTTGGCAATAAAGGTCGCGCCACGAAAGGCCGACGAGGTTCTGGTTAATGCTCACGCGCCTCCCGTCTGTACTCGCCATTGAGAGGCGTATGCGCCTCCCTTTTCGAGCAATGTTTGGTGGTTGCCTTGTTCAATCACCTGCCCATCACCAATAACCAGAATTGAATCCGCATCAACAATGGTGGACAGGCGGTGGGCAATCATGATCACTGTGCGATTATGCCCAATGCGTTTCAGGGAACGCTGGATGGCCGCTTCGGTTTCGTTGTCCACGGCACTTGTTGCCTCATCCAGAACCAGGATGGGTGGGTTTTTCAGTAGCGCCCGGGCCAGAGACAGCCGCTGGCGCTGGCCGCCGGACAAGCGGGCTCCACGTTCGCCCACAAGGGTCTCCAGGCCTTGGGGCAAGACCTCAATAAACGACCATGCCTCAGCCGTTTTTGCAGCCTCGATGATGTCGCTATCGGATGCATCGGGATTGCCGTAAACCAGATTCTCCCTCACCGTACCTTCAAACAGGTAAACGTCCTGGCTGACCAGTCCGATGCAGGTGCGAAGAGACCGCAGGCTAACGTCACGAATGGCTTGCCCGTCAATCAGGATGTCGCCCTGATCAGGTTCATACAATCGCAGAAGCAGTTTTATGAGGGTGGATTTTCCAGACCCGGTTGCTCCTACCAGGGCCAGGGTATTACCTGCGCTTACCTTGATCGCAATGTTTTCCACACCAATACTGCCGCTTGGGTAGCGAAAGCTCACATTTTTAAACTCCACTTCACCACGCACAGGTTCAGTGAGGCTCTGGTTGCTTTCATCATGAACCCGCACCGGTTCTTCAAGCAGGTTCAGAATCCGTCGGGTGCTCGCCATGGCGCGTTCAAAAAGATCAATAACGGAGGCCAGACCAGTCATGGGCCAGAGTAAGCGTTGGGTGAGGAAAACCAGTACGCCATAGGCACCAACGTTCAGGCTGCCTTCCAGGGCCATCATGCCGCCCACGGTAAAAGTAGCCAGAAACCCGGCCAGAACCGCCATCCGAATCACTGGGATAAACGCGGAGCTGATTCGAATAGCTTTGCGGTTGGCCTCTACATAGGCCTCACTGCTTGCCTTGAGCCGCTCGGCCTCCCGCTGTTCAGCGGTAAAACTTTTAATGGTGACAATGCCTCCCAGGTTGTTGGCCAGGCGGCTTGAAAGATCGCCGACTTTCTCCCGAACATCTGCATACAGAGGACCGGCTTTACGCTGAAAATAGAAGGTACCCCAGATAATGATGGGAATAGGCGTAAAGGCCAGCAGGGCGACCAGCGGAGAAATAACGAAGAAAACGGCGCCCACAGCCACTACCGTAACGACCAGCTGCACAACCGCATTGGCGCCGCCATCCAGAAAGCGTTCCAGCTGATTCACATCGTCGTTCAGAGTAGCAACCAGTTGTCCTGAGCTCTGGGCTTCGAAAAAACTCATGTCCAGACGTTGCGTATGTTCGTATGTGTCCTGGCGTAATTCCGACTGCAGGCGCTGGGCGAGGTTGCGCCAGAGAACCTGATAGAGGTATTCAAACAGGGACTCGCCGGCCCAGATAAAAAATGTAAGCACGGCCAGGGCGGCTATTTGTTGCTGGGCTGTTTCCAGGCCGAGTTTAGCTACGAAGCTTTGTTCCTGGTTGACCACCACATCAATCGCCACCCCGATCAGAATTTCAGGCGCGATATCGAACAATTTGTTGATGACAGAGCAAAGGGTAGCGGTGGTGATCTGGCGACGGTAGCCCCGGGCATAACGTAACAGGCGGCCAAGTGCAGCGAAGCTGTTGGTGTTGGAATGATGGGTCATGCGTTGCTCTTGGCTGGATTTGAGTGAGGGAGTACGTAAGTGGTGCCAAGCTTATCGGTTTAGTGATAAAGTTTAAAGCGAATTGTTATCATCTAGATTTACAATATTCCTAGTATCACTTTTGAGTGGACAGTACATGATCCGAAACACGATTTCTTCTCTGTTTTTTTGTGCTTTATTGGTTTTTCCTCTTACCGCGTGGGCGCAGAAGCCTGCGTTCCCTCTCACTATTGAGCACGCCTTCGGAGTGACAACGATAAACGACAAGCCGGAGCGGGTGGCAACTGTTGCCTGGTCGAACCATGAGGTTCCCCTGGCCCTGGGGGTGGTGCCGGTCGGATTCGCGGCGGCCAGTTTCGGCGATGATAATGGCGACGGTGTTTTGCCCTGGGTTAGTGCCCGGCTCAGGGAATTGAATGCAGCTGTTCCTGTGCTGTTTGATGAAGGTGACGGTATTGATTTTGAGGCGGTGGCTGCCACCCGGCCGGATGTCATTCTGGCTACTTATTCGGGGCTCAGCCAGGCCGACTACGATACCCTTAGCCTGATCGCGCCAGTGGTTGCTTATCCTGATGCGCCTTGGTCCACCGACTGGCGCGAGATGATCCTTATCAGCAGCATTGCTCTGGGCATGGAGGCAGAAGGCAAGGCTCTGGCCCATAGCATTGACGTACAGATTGCAGAAGCGGTAGCCGGTTATCCCGAGCTTGAAGGTAAATCCGCAATGTTTATTACGCACCTGGATCCAACCGATCTGAGCATCATGCGCTTTTATACTGCGAACGATACCCGGGTCAGCTTTTTTGCTGATCTGGGAATGCGCTCTCCACAAAGCATAAGGCAAGTAACAGGCGAGGGAGCGTATTCGGGGGAGGTCAGTGTTGAGCGGATTGATCTGTTTAACGATGTGGACATCTTTGTGACGTATGGCGAAGAACAACTGCTCGACCCGCTGGAATCTAACCCGCTCATGGCCCGCATGCGCGCCATTGAAAACGGTTCTGTCGTTATGCTGGGCCAGGGGCCACTTGCCACGGCGGCTAATCCAACGCCTTTGTCTATTCCCTGGGTGCTTGAAGACTATGTTGGAGCCTTGGCGGAAGCAGCGCGTAAGTCACAATGACAGCGCGGACAGAAACGTTAAGGCCATTCTCTGTGCCTGATCAATACCAGCTGTTGAGATGGATGAGCCTGCTGGCTCTGGTTGTACTGTTAGTCGCGCTCTGTATCTTATCCATAGCCGTGGGCACCCGCGAGGTTACCTGGCAGGAAATCTCGGCTGCACTGCAAGGGCAGTTGACAAGTGTGGGCGAGGCAGCTGTGGCGATGCGTATTCCACGCACTCTTCTGGCCGTGATTGCTGGCGGTGCTCTTGGTCTGGCTGGCGCGATCATGCAAGGGGTAACTCGTAATCCGCTGGCGGATCCCGGGATTCTGGGGGTCAATATTGGCGCTTCACTGGCTGTCGTTATTGGGCTTGCGTGGTTCGGCATGAGCATGGCCTATGCCTATGTCTGGACCGCTATTTTGGGTGCAGGGGTGACGGCCGTATTCGTCTATACGATAGGCTCTCTGGGCCGGGGTGGCGCAACGCCGCTAAAATTGGCGTTGGCTGGTGCCGCCACATCTGTCGCTCTGTCCAGTTTCACGATTGCTGTGGTATTGCCCCGAAACGACATTGCGGGTGGCGTACGGTCGTGGCAGATCGGTGGGGTAGGCGGTGCCACCTATGACGCCATTCAATTGGTTCTTCCGTTCCTTCTGGTGGGGCTTGCCATCAGCCTGCTGTCTGCCCGCAAACTGAACATACTCGCACTGGGTGATGATCTGGCAGCCGGGCTGGGCGAGAAACTCGTTTTGGCTCGTGGCACTGCAGGCGCGGGCGCTATTCTTTTATGTGGTGCGACCACGGCGGCGTGTGGTCCGATTGGTTTTGTTGGCCTGATTGTGCCTCACCTGTGCCGCTTGCTGGTGGGAGTGGATTACCGTTGGCTTTTGCCGTTCTCTGCTCTGAGTGGGGCCAACCTGCTATTGTTAGCGGATGTGGTAGGACGTATTGTGGCAAGGCCTAGTGAACTCGCCGTCGGTGTGATCACCGCCTTCATCGGTGCCCCCTTCTTTATCTGGATTGTCCGTCGCCAGAGAGTGCGAGAGTTATGAGCACCGGGCAAATCAGCATTTTTGATCGCGTAATACAGGGCCGTCAGCGACGTACTCGGGTCTGGCTGGGCATACTGGCCGCGCTGGTGGTCATTCTGGTTACTGGCATGGCGATAACGCTGATGCTTGGGCAGTCTTTCACGCCACCTCAGGACGTGCTGCGGGTGTTGATGGGCGAGAATGTGCCCGGTGCCAGTTTTACCGTTGAGCATCTGCGCTTGCCGAGAGCAGTTCTTTCGGTGCTGGTGGGCATGAGCTTTGGCCTGGGTGGTGTGGCGTTCCAGGTTATGTTGCGTAACCCGCTGGCCAGCCCGGATATTATTGGTGTCAGTTCCGGTGCCAGTGCCGCTGCTGTGTTTGCCATAGTGGTGCTGCAGTTGGATGGTGCGGCGGTCTCTGTCTTTTCGGTCGTGGCAGGACTGGGCGTAGCCCTGCTTGTTTACGGCCTGTCCCATAAGAATGGCGTGGCAGGTACTCGCCTGATTCTGATTGGCATTGGTATCTCGGCGATGATCGAGAGCTCTATCGCTTATATTCTGTCCCGGGCACCGGCGTGGGATTTGCAAGAGGCCATGCGCTGGCTGACGGGCAGTGTGAATGCTGCCCAGTTGGATCAGGCATGGCCTGTGCTGGTGTCTCTGCTGTTGTTTGGCGGGGTACTGTTGAGCCGGGGGCGGGATCTGGATACGTTACGTATGGGGGATGACGCAGCAGCGGCGCTTGGTGTGCGGGTAACGCTGACTCGTGTCATGGTGATGGTTTGTGCCGTGAGCATGATTGCCATCGCCACGGCTGTAACTGGCCCGATTGCGTTTGTTTCCTTTCTCTCCGGGCCTATTGCCGCACGCATAGTCGGGCCGAACGGATCTATCCTGATTCCCTCCGCCCTTATCGGTGCCTGCCTGGTACTGATTGGCGATTACATTGGCCAGTTCCTGTTGCCAAGTCGCTACCCGGTGGGCGTTATCACCGGTGCCCTGGGTGCGCCCTATCTTATTTATCTAATCATTAGTGTTAATCGCAGAGGAGGTTCGCTGTGACCGCTGGACATCATCTTGTTGTTGAAAACCTGTCCGCCGGCTATGGCGAGCGAACGATTCTTGATGGCTTGGATCTGGCTCTCGAGCCGGGGCGCATTACCTCGATTGTCGGAGCCAATGCGTGCGGTAAATCAACTCTGCTCCGTACCATTTCACGGCTGTTGTCCCCCAGTAAAGGGCAGGTCCTTCTGGATGGTAAATCCGTGCACCGAAGTCCCACCAGAGAGCTTGCACGGACGCTGGGTTTGTTGCCTCAGTCACCGTTGGCACCGGAGGGCATCACGGTAGCCGATTTAGTCAGCCGCGGTCGGCACCCCCACCACGGCCTGGTATCCCGATGGAGCCTCAAGGATGACGAGGCGGTGGCCATGGCATTGGAGGTGACCAAAACGGGCAACCTTGCAGACAGGGACGTGGACGAACTATCCGGTGGGCAGCGGCAACGAGTCTGGATTGCAATGGCCCTGGCTCAGGAAACGGATTTATTGCTGCTGGATGAACCCACCACATTTCTGGACGTTAGTCATCAGGTTGAGGTGCTTGATTTGCTGACCGACCTAAACCGCAGTCGTGGTATTACTATTGTTATGGTGTTGCACGATCTCAATCTGGCTGCTCGGTACTCTGATCATCTGGTTGCCATGGAATCTGGCCGTCTTTTCGCGTGCGGCCAGCCAGAAGAAGTGTTGAAGGAAGAAGTTATCCTGTCTGTCTTCGGCTTGCGCAGCCGGGTGATTCCAGACCCTATTTCGGGTAAGCCTATGATGTTGCCCATCGGTCGTCATCGTTTAGCGAACGAATAGTCCTTAAACGAAAATGCCAATGATTATAATTATCATTCGTTGACAGAGATGTAATAAATGCCACAAAATGCGTTTTCTTTGTAACGAAGTCTCTCCTGATGGTGATAGGAGGCTTCCTGAGCCATTGAGGATGCAGTGAATGAGTCAACGTAGATCCATGCTTTGTTGTGTTCCCCTGATTATCACTTCGATGAATGGCTATGCTCAGGAAATGAGCGCCGACAACGATCAGGAGAATGTATTTCGCCTCTCCCCCATCATCGTTAATGCACAGGCTTATACCGGTGATGCGAACTCAACGGTTGCCCAGGAGCTTTGGGTGGGCGGCAAAGTGGCGACCAGCATCCTCGATACACCCGCCTCAGTTTCTGTGATTACAGAAAAGGAAATCGAACAGCGAAATGCCAAGACCACTGAGGAAGTGCTGCAATACACGCCTGGAGTGCTTACTGATTACTACGGAACGGATGATCGCAACGATTATTTCAAGATTCGTGGATTTCAGGCGACAACCTACCGTGATGGCTTAACCCTTGGCTCTATGCGTGGCGTTCGCGAAGAGCCCTACGCCTTTGAGCGGGTGGAAATTCTGCGTGGTGCCAACTCCACATTATTTGGGCCGGCAGATCCGGGTGGCTCTGTTAACTTCGTGAGCAAACAACCCAAATTTCAGAGTTTTGGTGAGGGTTATCTGACGTATGGCTCGTTTGATCGCATGGAAGCGGGGATTGATGTTGGTGATGTGCTGAATGACGCGGAAACACTGGCCTACCGTTTCACGGGAAAGGTTCAGGACAGCGAGCGCGAGTACGATTATTCCAGAGATGATAATGAGTTCGTGATGGGTGGACTCACGTGGGAGCCGACCGCGTATACCTCTGCCACCCTGATTCTGGATTATCTCAATCGTGATAGCACACCCAACAGCGGCGGTTACCCAAAGGACAGGGAATATGATCGTAGCAATTTCTATGGCGAGCCAGACTTCAACTATCACGCAGTAGAGCGCAGCAGTGTTACTGGCCTGCTTACCCATGATTTCAATAACGGCCTGATCCTGCGGGGCAACCTGCGCTACAGTGACCTGACTGATGACTTCGGCTACGTTTATCTGGCGGATAACTCTTCTACAGCGGGCACGGATCGCGCCTATTTTGGCACCAATAGTGAGGCCCGGGAGTTGATTGGCAATGCCATTCTCCAATACAACGCCCGTTTTGACGGCATCGACAGCAGTACCTTACTAGGTCTTGAGTACCGCGATGCGTCAACCGGGGATAGCTCATTTTACGGCGATGCTGGTTCGATTGATCTTGCCAACCCTGAGTACAGAGGCGCCCCGGCAAGCCTGAACGCACCTTACGGTGACGATCAGGACTACACCACCCGCTCGGTCTTCCTGACACAGAACCTGTCCTTCAATGACCGGTTTATTGTCACTGCAGGCGTGCGCAATGATGGCTTGAAACTATCCTCTGAAGATCTCTCTGGGGTTAGGGCTTCAGATGATTTTTCAGAAACCTCATTCCGCGGTGCGTTAAC
This sequence comes from Marinobacter sp., assembly GCF_052094685.1. Classification (GTDB taxonomy): domain Bacteria; phylum Pseudomonadota; class Gammaproteobacteria; order Pseudomonadales; family Oleiphilaceae; genus Marinobacter. The sequence goes on along the minus strand of NZ_JBQDKB010000008.1, from coordinate 26,793 downwards.
GTATCGGGTGACGGATGAAGTCTCCACTTATATCAGTATGGTGGAATCCATTGCGCCCCCCTCCATTGGGGTAGAGCCTGAACGTGGCGAGCAATATGAAGTGGGTGTGAAGTATTCGCCAGTTAATATAAACGCTCTGTTCTCGGCTGCGATTTATGATCTCAATAAAGATAACGTTACTATCGCTGTTGTTCAGGACAACGGAACCATAGACCGGCAAACCATTGGCGAGTCACGGGTTCAGGGGCTGGACCTGGAGGCCAGGGCAGAACTGACCGACACCCTCAGTGTTTCCGGTGGTTATTCTTATATGGATTCAGAGGTGGTCCAGGGAGCCTTGAGAAGTGGCTTGTCCATCAAAGGAAGTGCCTTCACCGCTGCGCCTAAGCATTCCGCCTCTGTCTGGAGTTATTACACCTTGCCTGCCACGGGGATGAGCTTTGGTTTGGGTGCCCGTTATACCGGCTCTTACTATTTTGATGCTGCGAACACGTCGGAAAGTGATTCGGCCACTTTGTTTGATGCAGCCTTTACCTATGAAATTATCAAAGGCACCGATGTGGCAGTTAACGTCCGTAATCTGTTTGATGAGCAACACGTGGTGGGGTCTGGCACAGCGGATTACTACAATCCTGGTAGAGAGGTTATAGCTACGCTCAGCTACAGTTGGTAAGCGAGAGAAATATGCCGTAGAGCGTGTGGTTTACCCCGGAGAATGGATGTGCAACGGGGCGGTGTTGCCTTTAACACAGCCCCACACCTTTTCATGAAAATAAAACGCTACCGTATTAATCGCCGGTTCAACCATGGCCACCAGGCCACCGATCAGGATATCGCCGGTTAGCGCCCAGGTAACCAGAAACGCGACGGTGAAGTGCATCACAGCAAAGGTAACTGTTTTGATCAAATCCCGGTGTCGGGTGACGTTAGTGTACATGGTATTCATCCTCGGCGGTTACGGTGTACGCTAATGATAACCAGTCTCACTACAATATGAATCTTTTTCCGTTTATGTCGGCGATAGTTTTTTTGTATAAGGTCGGGAGGCTGCTTTTCTGAGTGTCAGTCATCCACTCGGCGGCTTTGTCCGGGCAGGATTCACTGTATACTGCAGGTTTCAAGAATGACCTGCCGTTACGGGGAAATCAGTTTGTCTGGCGAGACTGTAAATTACGGATTAGAAAGCATTGTCCTGCACCACTCCTTCAAGCAAGTGAAAGGGCGAACCATTAAAATCGATTGCCGTGAACGAACGCACCTGGGCGGTGTGAACGGCGCCGGCAAAACCTCTGTTCTTGCGCTGGTTCCCGCCTTCTTTGGCGAGGAACCGGAACGGATTGTGACCAAAGCGTCGGGCAAGCTGTCCTTCCTGGACTATTACCTGCCCACGTTTCAAAGCCTCGTCATTTTCGAATACCGTCGACACACCGGCCTTCATTGCGCAGTGATGTATCGCCATGCCCAGGGCAAACCCTGCTACCGTTTTGTGGCCGGTTCGGCGGAAGAAACCTTTTTCTCGCCAGAGGTGAAAGCGCTTCTTCAGGCCGGCGCCAGTGCAGACGATGTGTTTGCAGCGTTGCGCAAGCTGGGCGTTACCGTTTCAAAAATGGTTGATACCATCACCAATTACCGGGCCATCATTCAGCGTAATCAAAAACTGCTCAAGCGGTTGCCGGCAGATGCCCGGTCGCTCCGAGCGCTGGCTGCAGAATTTGGCCTGGGTGACAGCGATACCCAGATGACCAACATTGAACGGCTCACCCATGTGGTGTTGAACAAGCATCGGCTTCTGAGCAGTTTCAAGACGATGATCTGTGAAACCCAGTTTGAAAACATCCACCAGCACGCCAAGCCCCGAGCCATTGATCGCAAAGATTTGATTGCGGATATACAGAGCCTTTCTGCCTTCGCGGGCGAGGAAGAAAAAATCCGAGAATGTCTCAGAAAAGATGCCGAACGCCGGGCGATACTTGAACAAACCGATAAAACCGTTGCCAATTTATTCGTCACCGTTGAGGAAGCTCGGGAAAAAGCCAGTGAGCTGAGCCAAGGCAAAGAGCGGCTTGAAACTCAAAGAACCGAGCAACGAGCGGAGTTCGAGGGCACAGATCACCAGCTGGCCCGCCAGGTGACCGATCACAACGCCGATTTTGAAACTTTGGATGGGCGAGTAGCGGCCCTGCACCAGCAGAACGATAAGTATGAAGCCGATAACCTGCCAGACTTGGCTCAGAGTTTTGATAACCTGGCCGATTACCGACAGCGCTTGGCGACAGCGCAAGCCGACTACGACAGCCTGACGGATAAGGCGTCTGCCATCGAGGGCGAGTACGACCTTGAGAAACAAAGTATTCAGCGTGAGCATGAGAAGCATCAGGCCCAGCGCCAGCAGCGTTTGCGCGAGGCTACCGATGCGCTTACCTCTGCAAAGCACGCTTATGATTTAAAACTGAACTCGATCAAAACAGACAAAGTAACGGCAGTATCTGAGTACAAAGATACTCGGTCGCTAGAGCGGTCAGAGCTGACCAACGAACAAGCCCGCTTGTCTGCACTTAGGGAAAGCCCTGGCCAAACGGAAGCGGAGCAGCAAGAGATTGCCGTTGCAGAGCAGGCGTCTGAGGAAGCTTCCGAGCAGGTCTCCCAGGCCCACGAAAACCGTTTGGAAGCCGGCCGTAAGCGCGACCAAGCAGACCGCGACTGGAAAGCAGCTCAGGCACAAGTTCAGCACATGGATGCAAGCGTCCAAACCCTGGAAGACAGGTTTAACGAGCTGCAGAGGCAGATTGCGCCGGAAGATGGCTCCTGGTTGTCGCAGCTACGCGCCCAAGACCCAGAGTGGGGCAACCGCTTGGCGAAGGTGATTAATCCGTCTTTGCTGCATAGAAAGGATCTGACGCCAACCCGTGATCTAAATGCCAGCGGCACAGCTGTTATGAGTTGGCAGCTTGCACTCGATGCCCTGCCAATACCGGATTTTGCCGCCTCTGAAGATGCCCTTCAGGATAGTAGCCGAGGCATAGATGCCGAACGCCAGGCCACGATTAAGCAGCGTACAGAAACCGAGCGTGAAGCCCAGCGCCGGCATGAAACCTACAAAACCCGTGCCGAAGCCGCTGATCGGCTGGAAACAGAGTTTTCGCTGTTCGAGCGCACCCGCAATAACGCCCAGACCAAGCTTGGCAATGTGCGCCTGCGTGTTAAAGAAGCACAGGCAGCGCGGGTCGCAAAAATCAGCAAAGATCTCGACGCGGTTCAGCTCAAGCTTAAAGCCTTCGATGAGCAAACCGGGGAGGGTATTCGAGACGTGGAATCTGGCTTTCAACAGCAGGTGCTAGATATACGAGGCCATTGGGCGGAGCAGGAATCTGAGCTTCAAGCCAGCAAAGATCAGCAAACTGAGCTGATTGCCTCGGCGGAGCTCGATCACAAAACGCGCCTCAAGAAAAAGCGTCAGATATATGATCAGCGCCTATCCGAAGAGGGCATTGATCCGAAGGTGGTTCAAGAGGCGAGGGAAGCGCTGGCCAAACTCAAAGATACAGTCGAAAAGATCGTAGTGTCTGAAGACCTTGTGCGCGGCTACCGCAAATGGCGTGAACAGGAATGGAGCAAGGTTGAGGCGCTCACGGAGCAAGCCAATCAAGCCAAAGCACAGCGCGAGGCGGCGGTTCGAAAGCGCGACGAGGCGGAACGTACCTGGAAGGAGCAGGATGGCAAGCTGAAGGTTGCTATTGCCGAGCACCATAGCGCCATCAAATCCCTTCGGGATCAAGTAGAAGCCGCAGAAGGTGTGCTCAAACACTTCCACGGAAGAACACTTGCGGAGGGATTCCCGGGTAATCTCTCAGACCTCACTCAAGAACTTCAGGGTGCTTATCAGAAGCTGGAACAGCTGCGCAAAGAGGTGGTGGGCACCTTCGATCAGGCCACATCTATTCTGAACCGGTACGACAACACCCAGATCCAACAAGCCTGGCAAAAGCTGTCTGCCCACCGGCGCGGCCTGATGACCGGCGAGGTGCTGGATCATGAGGAAAGCTTCAAGCTGGCACGGGTTCCGGATTTGCGTGAGTTGTTGGACACCGACATCCCCCAGCTGCGGGATGCACTGATTGATCAGTTTGTGTCTGAAGCCGGCAGTCTGGTGAAGTATTTCGACAGCCTGGAGGTGATGGCCCGTGAGGTGAAAACGGTGTCCAGCCTGCTGAAACGAAAGATCAACACCGATCAGCAGATCGAAAGCCTCAGCGACATTCAGGTTGTGCTTGAGCCCCGAATCTATGAAGACGAAACCTGGCAGCCTTTGAAGGAATTTGTGGATCAGTGGCAAACCTGGATTCCCATGAACCGCCGCTCACTGCCGAACGATGGGATTCTGCGGCGCTTCAAGCTGGTTACAGACACCCTGAGTGACGCCAAGGTAAAGGAAAGTGTCGAATCGATGATCGACATGCGCCTGGAAATGATAGAAAACGACCGGCAGGTGGTGATTCGCACAGATGCAGACTTCCTGTCTGCCAGCTCTACGGGCCTTACGTATCTGGCGATTATGACCGTGTTTATGGGGCTTACGCGCTACCTGTGCCCGGATCTGAACACACGTATTACCTGGCCCATTGACGAGTTAGCCACACTCAGTCCCAATAATATCTCTCATTTGGCTGACATGTTGGAGGCGAACAACCTGACCATGATCTCCGCGTGTCCCAAGCTTGACAGAAGCCTGCGCAAGTTCTTTGAGAACAAAATTTCACTCAAGCAGGGGCGGATTCATATCTACGAAACCACTGCCCATAATGGCAAGCACACAGAGCTGTTCGCCAGTGTGAGCCACGGCGAGCGGCCAGTAACCGCAGACGAGGTGCCAAACCATGAGTAGTCCACTATTCGAGCGCACCGTGACAGCCTTGCTGCAAGAGCGGGTGATCTGTGAAGTCAGTGACGACGAGCTGTACAACTACCTGCTTATGCCGGGCAACCAGGATGCGGTGAACCGTTTTTTAAGGCAGATCAACCGAACCCTACGCCAAACCAGTGCCCACGATGCTTTCGTGTGTGCGTATCTGGATATTTCGGGTGCTGACACCAAAGACGCAATTCGCCATCAGTTTCGAGACGTTGCCAACAATCTTGAAGCGTTTGTGCAGTTTTTGCGGCTGGTTATGATGCTGGAGGCAAATGATCGCCCGGTATTGCCCGGCGATAAGCTGTCTGAAGGCGCGATACTCGATCGCATTGCGGCGGCACCGGCGCTGGAATCAAAGCTCAGGTCGCTGGCGGAGAAAAAGGTGTTTCACACCAAGCGTGCGGATTCAGCGGGCCAGATTCGCGCGGTGCTCTCCAGCCTGGAGAAGATGGGTTACCTGAAACCTATTGGCACCAGCGGCAGTCTTTTCCGCGCGACCGGCCGTTGGAGTTGGCTGTACGATGCCATGACGTTTATTCAGACCCATGAAGGCATTCAAGGGTCTGAAGATGCAGATTCTGAGCAGATGAGGCTTCACTAATGGCCCGCGCTCAAGACGCTCACGGCACACTCCGGGCCCTGGCCAAATATGGCGAGGCGATTCTGGAAGCGCATCTGCGAAACGGGAACCGTATTCCAGATTCTGATGACAACCTCGGGCTGATTGAAACCCTGGAGCATCACCGGCTGGTGTGGCGCATTGGTGACTCTGAAGACCTGCAGCTGAAAAAAGTGTTGGTTCAGTTTCTCGACCACATAACCGAGTCAGAGCGGCGCCGTTACGCCAGTGCCCAGGTACATATTTTGTGGCAGCAGCTGAGCGAGCTGTTCCAGGAATACAAAGAGGCCAAAAAGCGATCTGCCCTGAGTGACATTGATCGGCTGGAAGGCGAAATCAAAGAGTGCCTTGCGGACGTGATTGAAGACATTCGAAACGCAACGGAAGCGTTCGCCACCTATATAAACACCGGTTTCGCCTACATCACAGATTTGAACCTGCGCATCCGGGAAAACGAGCGGGTTATTGAACGCGCTGGCCGCCTGATTACCTTGTTCGAAAGCTTTCGGATACGGGAGTTGGCGGAACAGGCGGGTTCGGATGCCTTTCTAAAACGCCTGTTGCTGCGGCACCTACCGGCTACCCTGGAGTCTTCCCAAAAGAACCTGTCTTATGCTCTTAACCAGCTCCGAAAGATGCTGGTGCGTATGCGCGAAGATCAGCGATTGAGCCGAATGGTCGGTGCCTTTGAAGCCCACTTTGTTAATAACCGTGGCTTTGAACCGTCTATTGATCACCTGGATCTGAGGCAGGTTCCAGAATTCCTCAATACGGTGGCTCCGTTCCAGATACGCGGCTTTGGGGATATTTACGATTCGGCTGATGATCTTGAGCTGATCGAGATCGCTGCAAAAGCCCGAACGATTTCCGTGGAGCTTGAAGACAAGCCAGCGCCGGATGGTGTAGATACAGTTAACTTTGATATTGCGGGTGAAACTGAGGCTGAAGAAGACGACCCTGTAGAAGAAGCCATCGAGGAGCTAATCCAGCTGGTTGTAGACGGCGCCCTTGGTGAGCGAACGATTCTTGCTTCCGAGGCACTTGCCAGCACTGGCTTGGGAATAGACAAGGCTGATTGGCTGCAGGCGATTGTCTCCGAGATAGAATCCCTGCCAGACGGAGACCAGAGACACATTGAAGTGGTCTACCATCAAGTTGCGCACCGGGTTTATCCAGACAATGTGATGGTGTCTGACCTGACCCTGAGACACAACAATGAAGGCTGAAATCAATGCCATCGAGCGCCTGTTAAAAGCCGGCAAATCGAAGGTTCAACGTAATCAGATTTGGGAACAGATCTGCGCGGAAAATGGCGTAGGGCAGGTCATCGGCAGAGAGATCCACTTTACGCCCTTAGACAAGCAGCGCTTACGAGAATACGTGGTGGCCGAATATCGCCTGGACCCGCAGTTCGACTCCCGCGCCGTTGGCCGTATGGACATGGCCCGCCAAGATGCCAGTGAAAAACTCAGCAGGGATTCGGTCTTCGGCCGGCTGATCGTGTTGGCCACCGCCGGCACCGCAAGCGTAAGGGTGAGCGGTGAAAGTACCAAAACGTCCCAAGGCAGCGTGCTCAGCGTACGACTGGAGTGTCTGGATATCGATCACCTTCAATCCCGGAACTTGGTGATCATTGAAAACGGCGGTTTGATGCCCTATTGGGCGGATCTTCGGCTACCAGAATACTGGAAGGATTCAGTGATCCTGTATCGTGGCCACCGAGAGAATGCCCGCTCAGTATCCGAGATCGCCCGCAACCAGCCTGCAGAGAAGCTAGCCTGGTTTTACGATTTCGACCCAGCTGGGCAAGCCCTCGCGCTCGATCAAGGTAGAGGATGCACCCTAGTACCCGAGAAATGGCGCGAACTCGGCAGGCATACACCGTTTAACCAACCAAAGACCCACCGCAATCAGTCAACAGCCCTGAAAAGGCTAAAAGGTCGAGCCACCGGGGAGCTTCTCGCCATCGCTAAATATATGGAGAGCGAAGAACTGGCGCTGATGCAGGAGCATATGGTTCTGCGGCATGAGCCTCTAACGGCTCTACTTCTGATGGCTGGCCCGCAACCCTCAGTTTAGCTTTCAAGGCAATCCGTTTTCCGATTTGTCACATGGGCACGACGCTATGCGCCTGTCTCCTGCGGCGCAGAGCCCAAGCCTGGTAGGGATGTCTTTACCTCCTAAATACAATCCCCAAAACACACCTATTATTTTTTTACCCCTCCGAATAGTGCACTTTTTTACTGTCGAGCAAAAAAATGCCTGTCTAATCAATTGCTCACCGCCTAAAAGGAATTTCGTTACCATTTTCTGACGAAATATTGACGATTTCTTAACTAGATTGATGACGAACTTCACATTGATAATCCGCCGCGTTTTGTACAATTCAACAAATACGACGATTAACTGGTGTTAAAAAGATATGAAACGCGTCATTAAAGTGTCAAAGGTATGGATCGCCGCGTTTACTTTTGGAGTTTTGCTTACTGGGTGTGGTGGGGCTTCTGATTCTACGGATGTAAGCACTGGGCCAGGGGCAGGCATAGCTAAGCCAGAAACAGGAGGGGCAGTTGTTGAGCCGATTCTTCCAGGGGCAGAAAGGTCAGCAGTTCTCAGTTGGAGTGCCCCTAAATCCAGGGCAAACGATCAAGACATCGAGCTATATGAACTCGACAAGTACATCATTAGCTATGGCCAAGATGCTGAAAGCCTAGATCGCGAAGTCATCGTTCCTGGCGAAGGTGGAGTAGATATGGCCCACAAGATCAGTGATCTCAGTACCGGCACTTGGTATTTCAGTATTTCAGTAGAGGATACTGATGGTTTGAGAAGCGCCCCCTCCGGCACTGTTCAAAAGACCTTTGAGTCTTAAGATCTCAGGCCATCGGATCTGCAATCGGAAGTTTAAGTGTAAACGATGAGCCTTCTCCGGGGCTGGAGACCACATAAATCTCTCCCCGGTGCTTCTCTACCACCGTTTTTACAAAAGAAAGCCCTAGCCCCGTACCGTGATTGCCCGACAGCTCACTGCTTTTCTGGCGCCGGTAGCGATCAAATAAATAGGGTAGTTCGTCTTGGTCTATCCCAAGGCCTTCATCTGCAATTGTTAAGCACGCTTGGTGTCCGGCACGGAACACCTGAAGGCTTACTGCTGACCCCTTAGGGCTGTACTGTACAGCGTTAGTCAGCAGGTTGATGACTGCCCGTTCAAGTAGCTCTGCATTGCCTCTTAACCACAAGTCTTCGGTGCCTTGCAGCTGCAGGGGGATGCGCTTCTCCAGCGCCTGCTCGCTCACGCTGTCGCGGGCATTCTCGACGATGGCCAGAAATTCGCACTCATAAAAGCGGGTTTCCGTAAGCTGTTCGGCGCGTGCCAGTTGAACAAACTCTTCTGCCAGATGGTAGCTTCGCCTTGCCAGCCGTCCCAGTTGCTCCAACTGGCTTTGGCCGATATGTGTGGGGTCGCGCTTCAACTGTTCGATAAGTGCCAGTTGTGACACCAAAGGCGAGCGAACATCGTGGGAGATAAAGTCAATTGCCTCCCGGTGCTGGCGCTGCTGCTCCCGCAGCTCAGAAATGTCGGAAATGTTGGCAATAATGCCGTATTGCTCGCTGTCTGGAAGGGCAAAGGGTGCGAAGTGAATGAGAAAATCCTTGTCTTGGATTTTTAGATCCACCGTGCGGCTTTGCAGCAGTGTGAGCGTTTCAGAAACTGTTTCATGCCAAGGCGGTGTTTCCCGAGGGTCGTGACCTTCCAGGAGTCGTGTTAGCGGAAGCCCGCCTAAGCTGGGCATGGGCTCTCCGAACCACTCTTCAATATGGCCATTGGCAAAGCGGATGATGCCCAGTTCATCGGTTACGATGATCCCATCAGGCATACGCTCAAAGCTGCGGCGGATAAATTCTTGTATGTGGTTCAGGCGCTCAGTGGCTACCTTAACGCGCTCAATGCGCGCCGAAATATTGTCAGTAGGCCTGACTTTTTTTGCAGTGGGGGCTGTTTGGGATAGCATTAGCCGGCGTAGGTAACGCTGTATAGCTTCCCTGCTGAGATCGTTGGGCAGTGTGAGCCCTAGTGTATAACAGGCATTACCGCGGTGTAGCAGAATCCAGCTCTGGTTTCCCTCATGTAACCAGAGCCCCGGCTCTAGGTTGTCTGGAGCATCGGCCAAGCCCAGGTGTCGGTAAGAGAGAACATCAGTGCCTTCCATCAGCAACCAGCCTTGAGGCTGAAACAGCTCCTGAAAATGCTCAAGAAGTTGTGTGGGTGGACGCTTTGCCGGCTCAGGTAATGCCACTCTAGGGCTTCGAGCCAGCTCGTCCAGTTGTCGATTGAGGAACTGGCTGGTCGTGGTTAAGCGCAGGCCACTGGCTATTGGAAATGCAAGCAGGGGGATAATTAGCGCGTGGGCGACCGGGAGCCAAACGCGAAACACAGTCAGCAATACTGTGTACAGGCCAAGAATGATGGCGCCAGCCGCAACGCATGCGATCAGTGTGCGAGCGGGCCGTATGCGTGGTAGCAGAATAGCCAGGGCCAGGAGTGTGATGGCGGCCAGCACTATGCTGATCCACTTAGGCGCTGGGCTGATCAGGAGCCGCTGTTGTGCCGCAGACAGGGTGTTTGCGTGGAACTCCACGCCGGACATCGGCTGACTGAGGCCAGAAAAAGCCGTTGGCAGAATGTCTCCCAACCCGGCCGCCGTGGCGCCTACAAAAACCGTCTTGCCACTAAACACATCCGTTGCCGGGGGCGTGCTGAGCACATCGTTGTAGGAGTATGTGGGCAAGGTGCCAGCGCGGCCGGTAAGCGGAACAATGCGGTAGTCGTCTCGCACATTTACAAATGAGGGCAACTCTGGTGTATCTGGCCTTCTGGAGTGAGTGCCTGAAGCCGCAAGCGCGAGACTAGGCCATAGCTGGCGGCCCATGCCATTAAACAGGTAAAGCCCTCTGGCGATGCCATCGTGGCCCAGCTCGACGTGTGCGTGGCCAAGACCTGCGGCCGCACTGACTAATTCGCTTGAAGGCAGCTGTTCGCTGAGCAGTATGCGGGAGCTGGAAGGCGACAGATGTAGCGGCAGGATAACGTTGCCATGGGTCTGCATGGCGCGTTTAAGTGCCGCATCATCCGCAGACGGTTCCGTGAAGAGTATGTCGAATACTATGGTTTCTGCGCCAGCTTGGTGTAGTTTTTCGATAAGGGCTGCGTGGGTTCGTCTTGGCCAGGGCCAACGACCTTGCTGGGCGAGGCTGAGGTCATCTATAGCGACGATCGCTATGTTGGGAGAGGCGGTGGCAGGGCTTGCGAGCAAGGCCGAGTCCAGAAGCCAGTAATCAATACGCTGGGGTAGCGCCGTAGTTTCGGCGAGCAGAAATATGAGCAGGAGTGCCAGGCCAAGTGTCCATGGAGTTGTTTTAAGTGGCAGCCAATCCCGGTTCATGTGTCCTGCTGTGTGTGTCGGTTATTCAATGTTATTCCAGGTACAGTTCCCTCCCTGGTCCCCAGCGGCTTTGTAATGGGCCGTCAGAAAGCGCTTTCAGGCGCACAAAATACCGTCTTCCGGGAATAAGACGCAAGGCCGCTGTGGTCTCTGGCAGCGTAGCTTCCTTAATAATCTTGTTAAAACTGGGCTCTTCCGCCAGTTGCATCCGGTAATTAGCGGCGGTATCTACCTTCTCCCAGAATACGCGAACCTGGCTGTCGACGTAGTTGATGCTGATGATGCGCACCGGCGGAAGCGTGCCGTTTACGATCAATTTGCGAGGCTGTGTGGTGGCCACTGAATTTCCACCGGCTTCTGTAACCACGCGCCAGTAATACTGTCCCGGGCTTAGGGGGCGAGAAGGCAAAGCGCTTGTTCCTGGCGCCCACTCGCTGGTTGCTACCAGGTTTCGGAAGGCCTCGTCTTCGGCAATTTCAACTCTGGCTACTTCGTTTTTGCCGTTGAGATTCCAGCGAAACTCCGGCATGTCGTCGTTTACGTTGCCGCCGTTTTCAGGCGCTAGTAATTGTGCCGTGCGGGCCTGCAAATCAACTTCTATGGGCAATATACCGGGCATTCCTGCCATGCCGTGCTGGCCAAGCACCGCGAGGTGGATTTCATACTGGCCGTTATCCAGTCGGCTGATATCGAAGCGGTTGCCGTTAATTTCACGGCTCTCAACCCAGCGCCCACTGTCTGTTTCAAAAACATCTAAACGGTAGTTCGATGCTGGGCTTTGTTTCCAGGTCATCTCTGTCGGGAGCTGCGTGAGCACCCTCGGGAGAGGGTTAATCTCTGGTGCCGGGGGCATCTTGCGTATGTTCAGTGTGTTTCTACTGCCGTTGTTACTTGCAACGGTTGCGCTGTAGCCGGCGGGTATTTGGTGAGTCTGGTTTGGCGCTCCGAAATCCACAACGCCTTCGGTTACTTGCAAGTGAGTGCCTTGCGGCCCAGTTTTTAGTGAGAATGCGGTTCCGCGAACGGCGGCAACGGCAGAGGGAGTTTCAATTTCAAAGCGGGCGCCGCCTTCAATCACCGGCTTAACCCGCGTATGAACTTCCCCCCGGTTCAGTCTCAGCCGCGTGTCTACCATGCCGGATTTACCGTACTGAGTGAGGCGATTGAAAATCAATCGGGAATCTGGGGATAGGCGCACTTCTGAGCCGTCCGCCAGAGTAATGGTTGCCGCCCCTCTACCGGAAAGCACCTCATCACCCACTCGTATCAGAGCATCTTTAGTTAAAGGCTTTTTTCGGCCATTAATGCCAGATATCAGTTGAACACCGCCGGATACCGAGGTAACGCGTGCAGGGTTTGGCTGTCTCTTCAGCCAAGACAAAGGAATGCGAATGCGATCGCCTTCCCCAAGCATGGCGGAGTTTTCGATGGCGTTGTGCTGGCGGAGCCGACCGGCGGTATGGCTTGCAACCAAAAGCTCGTTGGCGACTTCGGCAAAACTCTCGCCGGGCTTCAGGGTGTATATCCACTCTGGGACAGAGTTGCCGGAAGCACTTGCCACGGTTGTTGCCGAACCGCGGGTAATAGACAGTTCGGCGCCCACAGGCGCGCCCAGCGCCAGAAGAACCAGCACCAAAAATGCTTTGGTGAGAAACGGTATCTGGTGTTCAGCCATTCTGAGCGTATACTTCCTGATCGGCTACCTGGGTTTCAGTTATGTTGTCGATGGCGGCTTCGGTCTTCATGGCTTCCAGGCGGTATCCACGCTGGTAGATTGTTTTGATGCGGAAGCCGTTTTCCGGGTTCAGGCCCAATCGACGCCGCAGGCGGCTCATGTGGGTATCTACGGTTCGGGTATTGATGTCTCTTGCCAAGCCCCACACCCTCTCCAAAAGCACTTCCCGAGTGAGTAGGCGGCCCTGGTTTTGGAACAGGAACAGGGTCAGGTCGAAGTCTTTGTCGGTTAGCGCAAGTTCTTCGCCGTGGAGGGTAATGGTTCTGTGCTGGGTGTTCACCTCAAAAGGGCCATATTTGAGGTCTTCTTTTTCGTTGTCTGGGTTGGCGCGGCGCGCTAGAGCGTTAATGCGCGCGACCAGCTCCGCAGCGCGGGCGGGCTTTGCGAGAAAGTCGTCTGCGCCTGCATCCAGGGCCTGAACAATATCGGCCTCACTGTCTCGCTGGGTGAGAAATACCACCGGAATAGGCCAATTAATCTGCGCTCGTACGCTTGTCAGCACATCAATACCGGTCATGTCCGGAATCTGCCAATCAAGAATCATCAGGTCGTAACTGCGGTGCAATACCGCACTGAGAAAGCTTTGGCCGGTAGGAAAGCTGTCACAGTGGTGTCCACGCTCAGACAAAATAGACTGAATGTGCTGCGCCTGTTCCAGTTGATCTTCAAGCAGAGCGATGCGCATTGCGCTTCTCCCGGGGTAGATGATGTCTCGTTGCGATTCTGTGCCGCTATATGCGATACAGGATGTCCTGCCATATCAGCTAATTATCACAAATTGCTGGAACGCATTCAGTATCGTTATGTAGCCTTGCGTAAACGAGTCGCGGGCTTTCCGTCGTCGTCATCTAGGGTTTGTCGGCAGGCGGGGAAATTACTGCAGCCCCAGAACCAGCCTTTTTTCCCTTGCCTGCGAACCAAGGGCGAGAAACAGTGGGGGCAGGGGATGGGCTTTTGCCCAGTACCATCCTTTGGTGCTTCATCCTCAATAGGGCGTGTACCGCGACAATCCGGGTAACGGGTGCAGGCAAAGAAGCGGCCGAACTTGCCGTCTCTCTCTGCCATCGGAGCACGGCATTTCGGGCAGTTGGGTGCGGTGCTTTGCGGTTTGGTATCAGGAGCGCTAGTAGTAGAAGGACCAATGAAGCCACGAATTTCTGTTTTCAACGTTTCCAGAAATTTACGTGGGTCGTCTTCGCCCCGGCGAATGCCGTCTAGAGTGGCTTCCCATACGGCGGTTCTGTCTGGCTTGCTAACAGACTCCGGTAGCGCGTTGATCAGCACCTTACCTTTGTCGGTGGCCCGGATGTGCTTGCTGTCTCGGTATAGGTAATCCCGTTTGAACAGCGTGTCTATAATGTTCGCACGGGTTGCTTCTGTGCCTAGGCCGTCAGTTTCCCGTAGGGTTTTTCTCAATTCTGGATCAGTTACAAATCGCGCAATGTTGGTCATTGCCGACAGCAGCGTGGCATCGTTGAAGTGCTGGGGCGGCTTGGTCTTGCGCTCACTTATGCGGCTGTCTTCACAGAAAACAGGTTCGCCTTTGTCCAAACGCGGCAGCGGTGGCTTGTCTGCCTCTTTACGGCTATCCCGTAGTTTCAGCTCCAGCGCTTTCCAGCCGGGCGTTAGTATCGCGGTTTCCGTAGCGCGGAAACGGTGTTCCGATACCCGCACGGTAAGCCGGCCTTCGCGATGTATGGCATCTGCAGAAAACTGCATTAGGTAATAGCGGCTAATCAGGCCGTAGATTTTCTGTTCTGCACCGCTGAGTTTGCCATTGGCAGCTGTGCGGCTGGTGGGAATAATGGCGTGGTGAGCGTCTACTTTCTTATCGTTCCAAACAGCCGTTCTTCGGCTAAAGTCAGCCTTGCTGCAAGCTTCAGTCAGGTCTGGCATGACACGGCCAATCGCACCTGTAACCTGCTCCCGCTGAGCATAATGTCCTTGCGGAAGGTACCTGCAATCTGAGCGGGGGTAGGTGATGAGTTGGTGGCGCTCGTACAAATTTTGAGCGGTATCCAGTACATCTTTTGCGCCCATGCGGAACAGGCGGCCGGCTTCTATTTGTAATGCTGACAGTGAAAAAGGCAAAGGTGGCGCTTCGGGCCGATTGCGGAAGCGAGATTCAACAATGGAACCGGGTCGGCTATGAACGCTGGCCGCGATTTGCTCGGCTGTCTCGCGATCAAGTAAACGGTTTTCTTCATCCAGATGCTCTTGGAGCGGTTCGTCCGGGAGCCACTTGGCTGTGAAAACCTGTTGGTCAACCTCTTCTTCCTGCGCTTTAAATCGTGCTTCTATGGGGAAGTAGGGCTTGGGATCGAAGTTTGCGATGGTGTTGTCACGCTCCACCACCAAGCCCAATACCGGTGTTTGTACCCGGCCAACGGAATAGACTCCCTGCTGCCCTTGCTGTTGGTAATTCAGCGTGTAAAAGCGGGTGAGGTTGATGCCATAAAGCCAATCAGCCCGTTGTCGCGCCAGTGCAGAATGGGATAGCCTGCGAAATTCCAGGTTGTCTTTGGGCTGCTGTATGGCTTTGGCAACGGCGGCAGGGGTTAGATCGTTGATGAGTATCCGTTTTACCGGCGCCTCGGTGCCAAAATACCGTATCACTTCATCAACCAGGAGCTGGCCTTCTCTATCTGGGTCGCCTGCGTGAACAATGGTGTGTGCTTGGCGAATCAGCGATTCCAGCGCGTTAAGTTGTTGACGCACGCTGTCTTTGGGGGCGACTTGCCACTTGTCTGGGAACATGGGGAGGTCGTGTTTACGCCAGCTTTTCCACGCAGGGTTGTAGCTGGCGGGCTCGGCCGGTTCCAACATATGGCCAATGCACCAGCTTACGGTAGCGGCTTCATTGCCTTCGCCGCAGCGAATCCAGCCCTGGCCTTTTTGGTAGGGGCCGGGGAGGGCAGCGGCAATCGCTCTGCCGAGGCTGGGTTTTTCGGCGATATACAGGAGCATGGTTTTCGCTTGGTTTTTTCTGGAGTGGAGTGGGTGAGGGAATGTGGCTGTTTGGTTGTTGGGTGTCAAGGTTCGGGTGGCTTGCCTCTTGTAGTAGACTGTTTGCTATGGGGGAAGCAACTCCCACACCCGCTTCAAACTCCGGGGTATCGCCACCAAATCCAGAGCGAATTTTGAGAGTTGATACATTATGAAAATTCAGAACACCATCGAAACCAAGCTGAGCCAGGCGTTTGACGCCAGCCTTCTTCATGTGGAGAACGAAAGCCACAAGCACAGCGTGCCGCCAAACTCAGAGACGCATTTTAAGGTGACCATGGTGTCGCCGGCGTTTGTTGGGCAGATGAAGGTTAAGCGGCATCAAGCCATTTATAAGGTGCTTGCAGAAGAGTTGGAAGTGGACGGTGGCGTGCACGCTCTGGCGATGCATCTATACTCACCAGAGGAATGGGAAGCATCTGGGCAAGTTGCGCCCACGTCGCCGAATTGCATGGGCGGTTCCAAGGCGGATCCGCAGATAGCGGCTTCGGGCGATCAAAATCAGCACGGGGGGCGGTCATGAGTCAGTTCTTTCAGATTCATCCAGAAAACCCGCAACTGCGGTTGGTCAAGCAGGCGGTTGAAATCCTGAGAAAGGGCGGCGTTGTGGTGTATCCCACTGATTCTGGCTATGCCATCGGCTGTCACTTGGGGGAAAAACAGGCACAGGATCGCATCAAGCGAATTCGTAAGCTTGATGATAAGCACAACTTTACGTTGATGTGTCGAGATCTTTCTGACATCGGTGTGTATGCCAAGGTGGATAACACTCAGTATCGGCTTTTGAAGACGTTCACACCTGGGGCGTATACGTTCATTCTGGATGCGACCGGTGAAGTTCCGCGCCGGCTACTGCACCCAAAGCGGCGCACCATTGGTGTGCGAGTGCCAAACAATGCGATTGTTCAAGCTCTGCTAGGTGAGCTTGGCGAGCCGATTATGAGCAGCACTCTGATATTGCCGGGTGAGTCAGACGCCATGACAGATCCCTATGAAATTCGGCAGACTCTGGAGCAAGAGCTGGATCTGATTATTGACGGTGGCTTCTGCGGCATGGAGCCCACCACAGTGGTGAACTTTACCGGTGAAGTGCCGGCCGTTACCCGGGTTGGTAAGGGCGATCCAGCACCGTTTGATGTGTAATGCTCAGGCCCGGGTGTTTAAGTTAAAGGCGTAGGCGCCGCGGTTTCCCGAAGCTTCAAACGGGGCAGCCGGGGCTGAACGGCGCAGGGTATCGTAGCGGTGTACGAGATCCTGCAGGCCATTGAACTGCTGGTTTTCGCTGATAATTGTATCCAGCAGAGAGTTGTTCACGCCGTAGGCTTGGTTGAGTTTTAAGGCGTTATCCATGAAATGCAGCGTCGGTTCGTTGACGCTCAACCGGCTGAAAGCATCTGAAAAGTTCTTGTTCACATTCAGATCTTTCTCTATTTGGGCGCGGGTCTCCTCCGGCAGCTTTCCGCCCACCTCAATCTCGCCGCTCTCACTTTTATTCACGCTTACGGCTGTGGCCGGGTTCAGGTTGTACTCGGCAAGTTTGTGCCGCAGCGTCTCCCTTATAAAGGCAAGATCCTGCCCTACGGTCTGTTTGTAATCCGACAGCGGTAACTTCTGAGATTTCAGTCGATTCGCATCATCTATAGAGTCCCCAGAAGGCGTGAAACGGTCATCGCCGGGGCTTGTGGGCTGCGCTGCCTCTGTGTTGCCAGTGCCTGTGGCTCTTTGCTGTTCAGTGCCGTTTGCGGCCGGGCGATTCTCCAGGGATTGCTGAAAGCGGGTGCTTGCCTGGATAAGAGATGTCAGCAATGACATGGCTTATATTCCTCCACCGGTTCGCACGCGCGCGCCGGAAAATGATCGTCTGTTTCACATTACAAGCATATTCCGGGCCAGTCGGCGAAAGTGCGTGGTTCTGATCTGAATCAGTAAATATTTGACGCATATCTATAAAGTTACCCGCCACTGTGCCGTCAATAACAGGGAGAGCCTGAAAGTGTTGGGTTAATCCTGGCGTTCATCTTTCTTTCCAGCACTCTTGTGCCGGCGTGTTGATTTCTCCTTCGGATTGGTTCTTTTAACCAGGTTGCTATGAAAAAACACTATTCCATCCGTTTTCTTCTACTCGCGGCTCTCGCAGCTGCGTTTTCACTCATTCTGGTTTTTACTGTGCTATACAGTGCAAATGCCCAGCGCGACCATATGGAGGAGTTCAGCCACAGGTATGTAGACGGTCTTGCCAAGTCCTATTTTGATGGCCTGAACACCATGATGGTGACTGGCACGATCAGCAATCGCGATGTGCTTCGGGACAAAGTAATGGCCCCGGAGGATGTGCTGGATGTAAGAGTGATCCGAAGCGATCAATTAAACCGGATGTTTGGCAACGGTACAAAAGCGGAGCAAAGGCGTGGCCCTGACGATAGAAAGGCCCTAGCGGGTGAACGGATTGAGCGCTACTCAAACAACGAGGATGGGCGCGTATATACGTTGATTGATCCTGTTATTGCTAGGGAAAACTACCAGGGTGTGAATTGCCTGGGTTGCCACCAAGCACAAGAAGGTGACGTGCTGGGTGCGATTCGTGTGGACTACTCCTTGGTAGAGAGTGACGGCCGCCTGCATCAACAACTATTTGCCAGTGGCGGTATTCAGATTGCTATTTTCATTGCGGCATTTTTCCTGACTGCGTTGGTGTTGAATCGGCTGGTGTTCTCCAGATTGCGTCGGCTTCAGCGGAGCATGGATGAGATTTCTGGCAACTCTGATCTCACCATTGAGTTGGATGTTACTCGTAACGACGAAATCGGTTCTGTCTCCCTGGCGTTCAACCGAATGATGGCAAAAATTCGGGTGAGCATGCACACGGTTATGGATAACGCCGCGCAGGTGGAGCAAGCCGCTCGTAATATTGCAGCGAAAGCCGACACCACCGGCCGTGAGGTGTTGGCACAGAAGGACAACACCGATCAGGTTGCCAGTGCCACCACAGAAATGGCTGCATCGGCGGTTCAGGTGCGCGAAAACGCCAATCACACTGCCCAGAAGTCGGCCGAAACAGCCGAGTCAGCCAATAGCGGCGAGCAGTTGGCGCGGGCTGCGGTAACAGGTATTGAAGCGCTAAATACGGAAGTGCAGGGCGGTGCCAAACGAATTGAAGATTTAAACCAGCGCACCAGCCAGATGGCGAGCATGCTGGAAGAAATCTCTAACATCGCGGATCAAACCAATTTGCTGGCGCTGAACGCGGCCATAGAAGCAGCCAGAGCAGGGGAGCAGGGCCGTGGTTTCTCCGTGGTTGCGGATGAAGTTCGTGCGCTGGCATCACGCACTCAGGTTTCTACAGAAGAAATTCGCAGCACCATAAACGGGCTTAAAAACGAAGTGGTTGATTGTGTGGCTACCATGCGCCATGCCTCGGATATGGCTGGTGATCAGGTAGATGCCATTTTGAAAGTAGAAACGGAATTGCAGAGCATTGCCGCGGCTGTTCGTGAAATTACCTCTCTCAACCAAGAGATGGAAAGCGCAGCGAACGAGCAGAGCGATGTGTCAGAGGCGATTAACCAGAACGTGATTGAGATCAGCCGCTCGGGAGAACAGGCGTCAACGGATGCTCAGGAAACTGCGGACATTGCGGGCGACTTGCTTGTGATGGCGGAAACGCTCAGGAAAACCATTGAGCAGTTCCGACTGGCCAGATAAGGATAGCTGATGGGGTGGCCTTTTATAGGCCGCCCCACAGCTGTTGCCCGGCAATTAGTTCTGACGGGTAACGTTAATGATCTTAAGATGGATATTGGCGCGGCCACGGATGGGCCATTCGATAGACTCTCCAACCGAAAGCCCAAGCAGGGCGGAGCCAGCCGGCGCCAGAATAGAAATCTTGCCATCTCCGGTGCCCACTTCATGGGGATACACCAAGGTAAGCTCGTGCTCCTGGCCACTATCCGAATTCTGAAAACGAACACTCGAATTCATCGTTACTACGTGGGCCGGCATTTCTGCAAGCGGCACAAGCGTGGCCCGGCTTAGCTCATCGTCTAGGCCGTCTGCAATATCAGAATCGCCCTGTTTTTCGATCAGGGTAGACAAGCGGTTGAAATCTTCTTCAGCAACCAGTATTGCCGGCATATCAGACATAGTAATCTCCAGAAAAAATAATTAATAATTTGGAATTTCAGGATTCAGGCGCCGAACCCGGCGTTTTAACAGCGGATTCAGCGAGAAAAGAGAAAAGCGGGCAACACACCAGAAGTGCCTGCCTGGAGGCGGGCACAGAAATGGTAGAAAGGACTGGTCTCTGAGAAAAGCGTTCTCACAGGCTCACCTAGTGCGTTGTTTGGATAAATAAAGGAAAAAGCGGGAACTTGGCCGCTTTGATCAATTTATAAGCTTTTGTCGGGTTCCACAAGTGGGCTTGCGGAAAACGTAAGAAATAAAGCGTATAACGCCAGATTTGTTAGACTGACACCATAGATGATCTATCCAAAGACTGCATCACACACAGGGAGTTTTACTTATGTCCAAGCTTTATCCTTCTGTTGACCCAGATGGCTTGCTGGAATACTCCGTGGTATTTAATGACCGATCTCTCAACCACATGTCTGCGCCGTTTCAGCAGGTGATGCGGGATATTTCTTCCACATTGCGGCAGGTTTATAACGCCAAAAGCGCCGTTATTGTGCCAGGCGGAGGCAGTTTTGGGATGGAAGCCGTTGCCCGCCAGTTTGCCAACGGAGAACACTGCCTCATCGTTCGCAACGGTTGGTTCAGTTACCGCTGGACCCAGATACTGGAAATAGGCCAAATTACCGACAAAATAACCGTACTCAAGGCCAAAGCTTTGGATAATTCGCCTCAGGCGGCTTTTGCACCGGTTCCCGCTGAAGAAGTTGCCGAGCGCATCAGAGCAGAAAAGCCTGCCGTTGTGTTTGTCCCCCATGTAGAAACCGCTTCAGG
>NZ_JBQDKB010000008.1:0-6021 GCF_052094685.1 Marinobacter sp. | reverse complement strand
TCAGAGCAGAAAAGCCTGCCGTTGTGTTTGTCCCCCATGTAGAAACCGCTTCAGGCATTGTGTTGCCAGACGACTACCTGAAAACCATCGGCGAGGCGGTTAAAGATATTAACGGCTTGTTTGTGCTGGATTGCGTAGCCTCCGGTGCCTTGTGGGTTGATACCACAGCCTGTGGTGTAGACGTAATGATCACTGCGCCCCAGAAAGGTTGGAGTGCCTCTCCATGCGCTGCTCTGATCACATTGAGCGAACGCGCCATCGCACGCATGGAAGAAACTACCAGCAGTAGCTTTGCGGCGGACCTGCGCAAATGGTCCCAAATTATGCAGGCTTATGAGTCTGGCAATCACGCATACCACGCAACCATGCCGACCGACACCCTGGTTGTCCTGCGTAATGCCATGCTGGAAACCCTGAAAGTAGGCCCAGAGTTGCTCTATCAGCGTCAGGTGGAACTTGGTATGCAAGTACGTGAACTGTTTGGCAATTCCGGCTTCAAAAGCGTCGCAGCATCAGGCTTTGAGTCACCCAGCGTGGTCGTTCTGCATACCGACGAGATCAACATGCACAACACCAGCCTGTTCCGTGAGCAGGGCCTGCAGATCGCAGCGGGCGTGCCGCTGATGTGCGATGAACCAGAGAGCTTTCGCACGTTCCGTATGGGGTTGTTTGGTTTGGAAAAATTGAACAATGTGGAGCGAACTGTGGAGAAACTGAGGGTGGCGCTGGAGGCTATTCACAGTGCTTAGTAATCTGAAATTCATATGGATTTTTTGGAGTCCGCTATAGTCATGTCACTAAACTTATCGAATGCCAAGCGGCGTAATGTAGCCCCATCACCAAGAGGAATGGCCGTGTCTCTCCCAAGCCCCATAAAATATCAGTCAAAGCGCCAATCTAAGAATCAGGCTCCAGGCAACGCTGTCCGTGCGTTCTCGAAAACGCTGATGGGGTGTCTTGCGCTTGCTCTGCTGTGCGTAACTGGCGCGGTTTCGGCGCAGGAACCGGTGGTGGTCTCCTCAAAAATTGACACCGAGGGGGGAGTTCTCGGCCAGATGATTCTGCAACGCCTGGAGAGCGGAGGTATCCCGGTAGAAAACCGACTACAGCTTGGTAGCACCAGTATTGTGCGCAGTGCGATCAAGGCCGGAGAGATTGATCTTTACCCAGAGTATACCGGCAATGCCGCGTTCTTTTACGATAAGGCAGACAGCCAAGTGTGGAAGAATGCTGCAAAGGCTTACGAGAAGGCCGCCGAGCTTGACCGCGAAGCTGAGGGCATTGTCTGGCTTACTCCTGCGAACGCTAACAATACTTGGGCTATGAGCGTGCGCGGCGATGTGGCTGAAAAAAACAACCTCAAAACCCTGGAAGATTTGGCGGATTATATAAACGCAGGCAAGCCCTTTAAATTTGCGGCCAGCGCAGAGTTTGTCGAGTCGGCCAGCGCGCTACCTGCCTTTCAGGAGGCCTACGGTTTCAAGCTGACGTCTGATCAGCTTCTGATTCTGTCTGGCGGAAACACCGCAGCCACTCTTCGGGCGGCGGCGATTAATTCCAATAACGTGAACGGCGCCATGGCCTATGGCACCGATGGCGGTTTGAACGCACTGGGCCTGAAGGTGATGCAAGACACCAAAGGCGTGCAGCCGGTCTATCAACCGACCCCGATTATCAGGGAAAGCGTATTAAAGACATATCCCAAAATACGCCCGCTGCTAAAACCAGTATTTGAATCGCTTGACCTGGAAACGCTGCAAGAGCTGAATGCCAAGGTGGCGGTCGAAGGCGCTCCTGCAGATGCGGTGGCTCGGGACTACCTGGAAAGTCTTAGCCTGGACTAATCCGTGCCTTCATCTACAGCGCTGCCGAACCGTGTCATACCCGTTTTAGCATTAGCTGCGCTCGGTTTGGTGTGGCTGCTGAATCTTGGCGTGGTGCAGCCCAACCGTATTGTGTCTGGCACCGGTTATGGCGTTTATGGTGCGACAGGCTGGCTTGGGGCGGTCATTGTGTCGTCCCTGCTGTTGACCGTGGTTGTGCTGGCAACAAGGCCTATTCACAAACGTTTTCGGGTGCTGGCGGCATTGCTGACGGCCGCACTGATGGTGCTGCCTCTGCTGCTTGAAGTGTTTTCGCTGCGCAGGCTTCCATCAGATTCCGCCTATGCTCGAATTGGCATAGGCGCGGGGTTCTGGTGTTTGGCGTTCTTTCTGGCCCTGATGCTTTTGGAAGCACTGGGCCAGATCAAAGCCTCTCGTCGCCTACAGCTATCAATCGTGCTGTTAATTGTTGCCGGCTGGTGGCTCTGCGCCGGCCGTGAAGGGCTGTCCAGCCTGTCTCTTATCCGTGAGTACAGCAATCGGGCGGACCAGTTCTCCCAAGCATTAACAGTGCATTTGTCATTGTCGCTGGGTGCCGTTGCCATCAGTGCGGTGCTGGCTTTTGGTTTGGCACTTGCCATGGTGAGGCGAGAAAGCTTGCGACGGCCAATGCTGGGGCTGGTCAGTTTTATGCAGACCATCCCCAGCCTGGCGCTTTTCGGGTTGTTAATTGCGCCGTTGGGCGCACTATCTGCAGCTTTTCCCGTTTTACAGACACTGGGCATTCGAGGCATTGGTTGGGCGCCAGCGCTGCTGGCGCTGATTGCCTATAGCCTTCTACCAATGCTGCGCAATACCTATGTAGCTTTGATGGAAGTGCCTGAGTCCGTGGTTGACGCCGGGCGAGGTATGGGAATGAACGAGCGGCAGATATTTATGCAAGTGAAGCTTCCTCTGGCCCTGCCGGTCATTATTGAAGGCGTGCGAATTACTACCATACAAGCTATTGGCCTGACCGCTGTCGCCGCGCTGATCGGCGCTGGCGGCTTCGGTACGTTCATTTTTCAGGGTCTGGGTCAGGCAGCCATGGATCTGGTACTGCTTGGTGCGTTGCCCACGGTATTCCTGGCATTGGCGGCCGATGCCATTTTGTCTGCATTGAAATTTCAGGAGACCTCAACGTGATTGAGCTGAAAGGTGTCACCCGACGGTTCGGTGATGCCGTAGCAGTTGATGATATTGATCTGACCATAGAAACCGGCGAAGTCTGTGTGCTTGTAGGCAGTTCCGGCTGCGGCAAATCCACCACGCTACGGATGATTAATCGCCTTCTGCCCCGAACCAGCGGCGAAATTCTTGTGGATGGCGAGGATATCAACAAAGCGAACCCGGAAACGCTGCGCTTGAATATGGGCTACGCCATACAGAGCACTGGATTGTTCCCCCATTGGACGGTCGCTCGCAATATTGGCGTGGTGCCCAATCTACTCAAATGGCCAGCCCGCAAACGTGATGAACGCGTAAATGAGCTGCTGACCCTGTTGGGCCTGAACCCTGCTACCGACGCAGCCAAATATCCGCACCAGCTTTCCGGCGGCCAGGCCCAGCGCGTAGGCGTGGCACGAGCGCTGGCGGGCGACCCTAATATTCTCCTGATGGATGAGCCTTTCGGCGCCCTGGACGCCATCACTCGGGAAAACCTGCAGCAGGAAATGTTACGAATTCAGCGGCAACTCAATAAAACTACTGTGTTCGTGACCCACGATATTGATGAGGCCTTGAAACTGGCTACCCGTATCGCGGTAATGGATAAAGGACAAATTATTCAACACGATACGCCAGAGGCGATCCTTCGACGGCCGGCATCAGACTTTGTGGAAAACCTCATTGGTAAGGGCGATCGTGGATTGAAGCTCTTGGCTTTGCGCACAGTGGGCGATCTGATGGAACGCCATCCACAGCCCCGAAAATCAGAACCCGGTGCCGAAGGCCTGAATGAGTCGGACAGCCTTCGTATTGCGCTATCCATTATGGTGTGGAAAAACTCCGCGCAACTCCCGGTTTTTAGTGGGACAGGCGAAGAGGTTGGCACCGTAAAACGTGAGCAGCTTCTGCAGGGTGGCGCTTGATGCGCGCGTGGTTTTCACCGGTTGCCTGGGTTGCCTCTCTGTGCGCATTAGCGGCTTTGCTCCCCACAATGACACCGCTGTTTTCATGGCTGGAGCCTGACACCGACAACCTGATTTACACCAGAGACAGCTTCTACTCACTGCTGCAAAGCCACCTTTGGCTGGTGCTGGCTTCTGCCACAATCGGCACGCTGGTGGCTGTGTCTGCAGGCATCTTTGTCACCCGCCCCGCCGGTCGTGACTTTCTGCCGTTGGTTAGCCAAATAGCCTCCATCGGCCAGACGGTGCCGCCTGTCGCCGTGCTTGCGCTGGCAGTGCCCGTTATGGGTTTTGGCGAGAAGCCCACTCTGTTCGCGTTGGTGCTTTATGGTTTACTGCCCATTCTGCGGAATACCCTGGCAGGGCTGAGCGGTATTAACTCTGCAGTGCTCGAATCTGCCAAAGGAATGGGCATGTCTTCCGTGCAAGTGCTGTTCAAAGTGGAACTCCCCTTGGCAGGGCGGGTGATACTGGCAGGAATCCGCACTTCCGTCACCATCAATATTGCCACCGCAGCGATCGGCTCAACCATTGGCGCCCGCACTTTGGGCGACCCAGTGATTGCGGGGCTGGTCAACGGCAATACCGCCTATGTTTTGCAAGGCGCCATCCTGATCGGGCTGCTGGCTCTGGCGACTGACAGTTTTTTTGAAGCTATCGAGCGTACTTGGGCTCGGGCCTTTTCAGCGCCGGCGCCCGAAGTGCAGAGCCCATAGTGGCAGCTTTAATTTCGGTCATGATTGCCCACTGGCACTTCTTCACTGCCGAATAGGCAGCTCAGAAATGGAAGTAGACTAGGGTCTAGGGTTGACCGAGCTCCACTGCCGAATAGGCGGCCCCATCCCCAGTTGATTGCTTTCATGCGGCTTGAGAGTCTACGTTCATACCACTGTCACGTAGTCGTTAGGAGAGCCAATCATCTCTACCTTTCCGTCATTCGTTTGACTGAAGCTAAACGACGCCGTCGGTGCTAAGTAGGGGGGTATATAAAGCCACATTAGTGGAAGCAATTTTTCTGGTACCCTCAAAAACACCCACAAGACTCATGGCTTGGAATGGGTTTTAGCGGGTTCTGAGAGATTAGAGTTTTCCGAAAATCGTTTTAAAAGCGTAGGTTATGCGTTTATGGAGTGTTTCTGAAAGGTCAGCTGGTGCCCTCGGCAGGACTCGAACCTGCTACCTTCCCCTTAGGAGGGGGACGCTCTATCCAGATGAGCTACGAAGGCGCTTCTTTCAGAAGATCGGTATGATAACGGCCTGGGGCTTATGGCTCAAGGTGTTACCGTGTTTTCTGCCGTGCTGGGAGTGTGCTTTGTCTGAACCTTTCTCATTAAGCGTTATTGTGCCTGTCTGGATGGAGGCGGCGGGCGTTGTGGGAGCACTTGAAGCTCTGCAGCCACTACGTGCTGCGGGTCACGAGCTGATTGTTGTGGATGCAGGCAGTACCGATGGCACAGCTAGGCTGGCTAGCCCGCTTGCGGATGTTGTGATTCAGTCAGAAAAAGGCAGAGCAGTCCAGATGAATTCGGGCGCATCCACGGCCAGCGGCAATGTTCTGCTGTTTTTGCATGCAGATACTCGCCTTCCTTCAAATGCATTGAGCTATCTTCGTAAGTTTGCTCAAAGCGGCAAAGCTTGGGGGCGTTTTGATGTGCGCCTGAGTGGCCAGGGTGCGATGTTCCGGGTGATCGCCTGGTTCATGAATCAGCGCTCTCGGTTAACGGGTATTTGCACGGGTGATCAGGCCTTGTTTGTGCGCCGGGAAGTTTTTGAAGCTCTGCACGGGTTTGAAAACCTGCCGATCATGGAAGATATTGAGTTTTCGCGTCGGCTCCGCTTGGTTTCCCGTCCTTATTACATTACAAAATCCGTGATCACGGATAGCCGGCACTGGGAGCAGCACGGTGTCTGGCGCACGATTTTCCTTATGTGGCGTTTGCGCTGGCGTTATTGGCGCGGCGAATCACCACAAACGCTTGTGTACGCCCAGCATGGGCATGAACTAATGGGGTGAAAGTCCCCTGTGGGAA
>NZ_JBQDKB010000007.1:0-70936 GCF_052094685.1 Marinobacter sp. | reverse complement strand
ACGATTCCTATTATAACAAACATGCGCCAGCGAATTAACCGGACGAAACACTAGTCGGTAATCTGCGATATCTTCAGACATAACATTGGCCGTAAGCGCTATCACGGGTGTATTCACCCCCGCTTCGCGCAGCGCAGCCGTAGCATCACGACCGTTCATAACCGGCATCTGAATATCCATCAAAATCAGATCAAAAGGCTCTCGAACCGCCACTTCCAGCGCTTCCGCACCGTTGCCTACATGCACCAGCTCGGCGCCGGTTCGGCTTACCAGCAGCGACACCAAGCGACGGTTTACATCGTTGTCTTCTGCAAAGAGTATGCGCCCAGATAGTCGCGGCGCCACAATCATCGGTATGGTTCGCCGACGTTGGCTGAGCTCCGAGGCATCCCGCAGGAAGTGCACCTGCTCTATGTTTCCGGTGCGAATCGATAGCTCAAACTCACTGCCCTCACCGTATGTGCTGCTTACACTAATGCTGCCACCGAGCATTTCCGCCAGCCGCCGCGAGATGCTCAAGCCTAAGCCGGTGCCACCATACTGCCGAGAAATAGCGGCGCTACCTTGAGCAAAGGGATCAAACAATCGGCCAATTTGTTCCGGCTTCATGCCAATTCCGGTGTCGACAACCCGAGCAACCAGCCTTTGTTGTTCGCGATCACAGCGAACTGACAGGGAGATAGAGCCTTTTTCGGTGAACTTGAGTGCATTTCCACACAGATTGATAATAATTTGGCGTAAGCGCGTCGGGTCTGTCTGAATGTGTTCGGGCAGCGGAAATTCACACAGTATATTGAAATCCAGTCCCTTTTCCCGGGCTCGGGGAGCAAAAAACGCACGAATCTCATCCAGCAACTCCGGCAGGTTCACCGAGGCCACATCGACATCCAGCTTGTTGGCATCGATTTTGGAGTGATCGAGAATATCATTCACCAGCTCCAACAAGTGCCGGCCGCTCCGGACAACCGTTTCGGCACTGCTACGTTTTTCCTGATCATCCAAATCCGGATCCATCAGCGTTTCACCATAACCAATAATGGCCGCCAACGGGGTTCGGATCTCGTGACTCATGTTGGCAAGGAACTGGCTTTTCGCCTCTGCGGAGTTGCGTGCCAACTCCTTTTCCAGCCGTTCCTGCTCACGCTCACGCTCAATGCGCTGGCGCCGGTGGCTCTCGGTGGAATCAACACAGGTGCCTTCCAGGTGCGTGGGCTCACCGTTATTATCGTAAGCCGTGTGCAGCGAAATTATGGCCCAACGCTCTTCCCCTTCTTGGGTTAGGTAGCGGGCCTCTACCCCTTTCACCGTGCCCCGCGATTCCAACTGCTCGATCACCAATGCCCGCAGCCGATCCTCTGCAATGCAGACCTCGAGCACATCGGGATTGCTTGCCAGCAACTCCTGGCTGCTGTCGAAACCCATCAACCGTGCCATGGCCGGGTTGGCCGTTACAAACTGGCGCCCAACGGACATCTGGAAAACGCCCTCAATGGCATTATCAAACAACGATTGGTAACGCTGCAGGTTGGATAACGCCCGCCGGCTCCAGTTCAGTGCTTGGCCCTGAACCTGTTTGATCCGGTCGGCCAAGGCAAAGGAGAACAGAACGATCTGCGCAGAGAGCCCGATTTGAGGTGCGTAACTGGTAAATGTGTTGAGCGGCAGGTAGCCCATAACCGTTAAGGCGTAGATACCAAAACCGATAAGCGCCAACGTCCAGGCGAAAAAATACGAGCGTGCCGCAGGATTGTAATAGCGCCAGGACAGATAGCTCACCACAATCAGAATCAGACAAAGCAGCACCGATCCGATAACAATCCATTCCATGGCAATGTGGTAGGGAAGGAATAGAGACAACACAAACGTGAGAATCACCGAGTAAATACACAGCTTAATGATCCGATCCAGATCCATTGAGCGGGCGCGAGTTTCAAGCAGAGCCCTCGCCATCAACAGCCCCCAAAACCAGGTCATAATGATCTGGAAGTGCAGATACTCCTTATTGAACAGGGCCGGGCGGCTATCCAGCAGCTGAATGCCATGAACCTGCTCGGTGGCGATAAACACCGCTGCCGATACGAGATAAAGCACGTAGTAGATATTACTGCGTTCGCGAACGGAAACCGCCACAAACAGACTGTAGGCCAGAATGGCGAGCAGGCTGCCCAGCAACGCGCCACGAACCACCTCGTCCACCGACACCTTCTCAATATAGCTGTCAGGGCTCCAGAGGCTGACAGGCAAGCGGAACGTGTTGGTATTGATGATTCTCAGATACACAGAAGTAACGCTACCCGGCTCCAAATTCAGCCGAAACGTAGGGTTGGGCACGGCCAAGTCACGCTCCGCCCAGTCATCCTGATAGCCCGCCTTGCGCTGGTCGATTAGTTCGCCATCGCGCACCAGGTACAGAACCACTTCGTCTACCAGCGGCAGAGCAAGCTCCAGAATCCACTCCGTGCCCGCTTCCCCGGTATCTGCGTGCAAATCAAACCGGGTCCAGTAGGCCGACTCTGTATAGCCAAAGTTCAGCACACCGCTTTCATGCCGGGTAAACCGCCCGGGTTCCATGGTGAGAATATCTGACAGAAGGTAAAGCTGGCCGGCATCTTCCAAGTACGAGATGCAGCCGCCAAAATCGCGAATGCTTTCGGTGCTATTGTTTAGTACCAGTTGACCATTGCGGCACTGCTCTTGGGCAACCGTCAAACCGGGCACCAGAGCCGTTACCAAACATATCGCGACAAGCAGCCACTGCACTGCCTTGCCTGAAGCCGGTTTGCACCGTTGCTGCAAAATGTGATCTCCGCGAGGGCAGATGCCTGTCTTATGGTTTATTGTCAGCAGTCGGATCGGGGCGGAGAGCCCCGCGGGTATTCACTTTAGCCGTTTACGGCTGGTTTCGCACCTCAGGGCCTTCTGAAATGAGACACTCCTGCTTTTTCGCCGCCATTTCATTCTCGTTCCTAAACCTGAGCGGTTGCGGGATGGAGGATACCGGGCCAACGGCGTTCAATCCCGCAACCAATGTGGATGTGCCTTTCTCGACATTTGATCTCAAAAATACCGAAAAAGCACCAAACAACCTGGCACACACCCGGTTCCAGGACTTTTATCTGGGCATTCAACCCACTGGCAGCGACGACAACGCCAATAATCGTGAAACGGCAAACGAGGTTCGTGATCACATTGACAGATTTATCCAGGCAACCCGTACCGAAGAAGGCAACCGCTATGACAAAGTACGCAACCCACTGGATCTGATCAATCAGGTCATCGCATTCAACGAAGTCACTAACTTCCGGGAAGGCCGGAAGTACATCAGCCAACGCATTGCAGCCGGGCAAGCAGGCACTTACAACTCCCGTGGTAATGGCGCGGTCATCAGGTTTACAGACCAGAGCCTCGTACAGAGCGATGCAGCACTTAACGAGAAACTGTGGATTTTCCCAACTCTGGACTGGAGATACTTGCCCTCAGGACCGGAGGGCAGCAATTTAGAAGATAAAGTTTATCGAACCGTTCAGTACGTAAGCCGGAGTGTTGTTCCAGAAGCGTCTGAGGCCCAGCCGGAACTGGTTAGCGTGCTGGCTGGAAGTCGTTTCAGCGCCAACCGTTTCAGTACATCTGGCTACAACAGCCCAGAGTATGCCACTGCGGATTATTTGAGCCGTAATTTTGGCAGTATCGAATTAAGGCAGCATTTCATTAACGAGAAAATCGACACACTCTTTATCAAAAGTGCGGATAAAACGGTGCTGGACCTGAACCGCTATGACAGCATTACCTTGAGCGATTCAAGCCCTGACTGCCTGCGGGTCGAGGTGGATTACACGGGTTCAACACTGAGAATTTTCTATTCAAACGGTGAACCCGCTACGATTGAAACCCCAACCGCGCAAGAGCCTAACAAAACCAGCCCTAATAATGCCTATTGCGACAACCAAAAAAACGACGATGCGGCTATAGTCTGGGCAGCAGAGGGAGCTTCGGGCCGTCAGTAAAAGCGGTGTTCATCAAGAGCCCAGTTCTGCAAAAAGCCTTTCTTGCGATCAACCATGCGCTCGTATGCTGAAATCATCACGGCTACGTGGGGAGCTTTGGCCAGACGCAGAATCTCAATACGGCGTTCAAGCCGTTCTACTTCTGTGCTGACTTGCTGATGCACGTGGCTTCGTACACTGTCGTGATGGTCGAGCCGAACCTTTCGGAGCATGTAGGGGTATTCTTGGTGCGGGTATGTGGACTTGTCCATTGCGTCTC
Organism: Marinobacter sp.; assembly: GCF_052094685.1. GTDB lineage: Bacteria > Pseudomonadota > Gammaproteobacteria > Pseudomonadales > Oleiphilaceae > Marinobacter. The sequence goes on along the minus strand of NZ_JBQDKB010000007.1, from coordinate 66,673 downwards.
TCATCCGTTGAGTGGCAGCAGTTCCTTTGACTCTTCGCAGTTTGCACAACTGTCAGACAAAGCGCAACAAAATGAACAGAGTTTCACTTCTACGCCACAATCACACAACACCCCAGCTCTCAGAGAATCCCGGCCCATCCACTGCTATAGTTCCCTTACCGTTTATTTTCCAGCCACCGGGATTGTTTATGAGCCAGACCTCCGTTGCCGACACCCTGCGGGAATACCTTTCCCTGCTTGAATTGCTAGACGACGCCTACTGGGAAGCCGCCAGCATTGCGCACAAGGACATGCTGTACGACATCATCAGTATTTTCAGCCAAGAAGTTTCCGAGATAAATAAACTCAGCATTCAGGATCACCACTACCCTTATGAAGTGATGACTGAAGGCATTCGCCGTGTTGTGCCAAAGCTGGAAAATCTAGACGAGAGCCGCGAAGTAGTCATTCAGCGCACGCAGACGCTGACTGACTTTCGGGATATTTTGTCCTCCGTGCTCGGTATTCTTGAGGATCAACTCAGAACCCTGTGAGCCAACGCCTTACGCGGCAACGATGGGGCGTTCGTTTTCCGGGCGGAGGGGAAACTGCTGGGCCATGGTATACACAAACTTGCCCAATGAAGGGATATGGTGCCCAACGATGGGGAAGCCTGTGTTGAGAAGGCTTACGGAGATATCCCGCGCGGCATCCGCCCAACAGAGCTTATTAATCAGCCCTACATGCCCGAAGGCATAACGGCTTTTTTGCCCCCACAAACCCACTGGGTTGCCGCCCAACATCATGCCAGCGCTGAAGCGCATGGGCATTAGCATGGTGCGGTCGATCTGTAGCGAGCCAAACTGTTGAATAGCGCGGCGAATGGTAATGTCGCTGCAGATTCGTTGGCCATTCCAAACCCCGCCGTTCAGCATCATCTGGAAAAAGCGCCCAATTTCCTCCGCCGTTCCACACAGGTTGCCAGCAGGAATCACCGCTTCCTGAAAACGGGGGTCGTTTGTTACCTCCTCCACCGTTGCAATGTCGCCACCCAGCACGCGATTCACAATCCAGGACACAGGAAAGCGCGGTGTAGGCCCGGTGGCATAGTTGGTGGCCAACTCACTAAGGTTTTCAGGCTGAATCCCGTAGGTGAACCATTTCATGCCCATAGGCTGGCGCAGGTGTTTATCGAGATAATTTTCAATGGTGTCGCCGGTCACCTTTTCGAGCACACGCTGCAGTACATAACCGCCAGTTATCGCGTGATACGCAACTTTAGAGCCATCTACCTCTACCGCGCGGGCTTCACATAGCAGGCGCCAGACTTCATCCTTGTTCCACAGAACATCAATCGGGGTCTCCTTCGGAATGGCCGGTATACCACCCCGATGCGATAGAATCTGGTGCACGGTAATTGTGCGTTTTCCGTTTGTCGCAAACTCGGGACAGTAATAGGACACAGGATCCATCAGGTTAACCAGGCCTTGCTCAACCAGCATGTGCATCAGCAATGCGGTAACCGCCTTGGATGCAGAGAAGTAGCAGATAGGTGTATCTGTGGTCATGGCTATTTTGGGCGTGCCAGCTGGCTCATGGGGGCCATTACCGCTTGCATGGCCAATGGCCCGGTGCAATATTTGCTCGCCTCGGTGCCGCACGGAAATCTGGATGCCCGGGTGCACGCCGGTGCGGTACAGAGCTTCGACGCTTTTCCAAATAGTGTCTACAGTGCGACTATTCACGCCAACCGCTTCCGGGTTTTCGCCGGCAGCATCGCGATGAGTAACGGTAGAAAGATCCTTGGGAACCTTGCAGCTGTGCAAGGCACGTCGAGCTATTGAATTCATCGGGTACGCCTTGGTATTGGTGGCTATTCTTATTCTATTTTCGAGGCGATGGGTATTCGGTTCAATGGCCGAAACCCACCTGCCCGTACGTCAAAGCGTACACTGGAACCGGCTCAGCGCACCAGAATGTATTGCAGGCCGGCGCCGGAGTTATCATAGGCAGCTGATCACATAAACAACGGTTTCAGGAGTAGCTAATGACGCCCGGTATCAATGCGGCGAGTAAAGCCGGCATTTCTCACTCCATCCATGAATACGAACACGACCCTGCCAGTGCCGGTTACGGCAACGAAGCGGCGGACAAACTTGGTGTTGCGCCGGCACGAATATTCAAAACCTTGGTGGTTGCTATTGATGGCAAAGCGCTGGCTGTTGGCGTGGTGCCGGTCACTAGCATGCTCAGCATGAAGCTGATAGCCAAGGCCGCAGGCGGCAAGAAGGCAAGTATGGCAGACCCGCAGGAGGTTCAGCGCCGCACAGGTTATGTGCTGGGGGGCGTTAGCCCTTTGGGCCAGAAGAACCGTCTAAAGACCTTTATCGACGCCTCCGCCGAGAGTTTCAATACCGTCTATATAAGCGCAGGACGCCGGGGACTCGAGATTGAGCTTTCACCCGCAGATCTCGCTAAGCTAACCGGTGGGCAACTGGTGCCACTGCAGCAGGCATAAAAAAACCCGGAGAGCCGTATTGCGGGCTTTCCGGGTTTTTATCTCAGACGGCCAGGCGAAGTGCCCGGCTGCCATCCGGTATTACTTCACCGATGCGCGGGCATCGTCCATAATCCGATTGAGGGTTTCACTCGGCTGCATCACCGCCTTCACCTTGTCGGCAGCTGCATGGTAGTAACCACCGATATCTGCAGGATTACCCTGGATAACACTCATTTCTTCCAGGATCTTGTCCTTGTTCTCTTCCAACTGCCCAGACATTTTAACAAAGAACTCTTTCAGCTCCTTGTCGCTGTCCTGATTGGCCAGCTCTTCTGCCCAGTAGCGTGCCAGGTGGAAGTGGCTGCCACGGTTGTCCAGCTCTCCGGTTACACGAGACGGCGACTGGTTGTTTTCCAGCAGGCGCTCAGTAGCCTTGTCGAGGGTCTGGCCAAGTAGACGTGCACGGTGGTTGTCGTGCTTCTCGCCCAGTTCATCCAGAGACACAGCAATAGCCAGGAACTCACCCAGTGAATCCCAGCGCAGGTGGTTTTCCTGCAGAACTTGCTGCACATGTTTGGGTGCGGAACCGCCAGCGCCGGTCTCATACAGGCCACCGCCATTCAGCAGAGGCACAATAGACAGCATCTTGGCACTGGTGCCCAGCTCCAAAATCGGGAACAGGTCGGTGAGGTAGTCACGCAGTACGTTACCGGTTACAGAGATAGTATCCAGACCGCGTATCAGGCGCTCCATAGTCCAGCGAATAGCGCGAACCGGCGACATGATGCGAATATCCAGGCCATCGGTGTCGTGATCTTTAAGGTAAGTATGAACCTTCTTGATCAACTCGGCGTCGTGAGCGCGCTCGTCGTCCAGCCAGAAGACTGCCGGCATATCGGTGGCGCGAGCACGATTAACGGCCAGCTTGACCCAGTCGCGAATCGGCAGATCTTTGGTCTGGCAAGCACGCCAGATATCGCCCTTCTCCACACCGTGCTCAGTCAGTACCGTGCCGTCTTCGGCAATCACGCGTACAACACCGTCTTCTTTGATTTCGAAGGTCTTGTCGTGGGAGCCGTACTCTTCAGCCTTTTGCGCCATCAAGCCCACGTTCGGTACGGTACCCATGGTGGTGGGGTCAAACGCGCCGTGGGTTTTGCAGAAGTTGATGGCTTCTTGATAGATGGTGGCGTAGGTGGACTCAGGCATAACTGCCTTGGTGTCCTTGAGCTTTCCATCGCGAGCCCACATCTTGCCAGAGTTACGGATCATCGCCGGCATGGAGGCGTCTACAATCACGTCACTTGGTACGTGCAGGTTGGTGATTCCTTTTACAGAATCAACCATAGCGATTTCTGGGCGATGCTCGTAAGTCTTATGTAGAGCTTCCTGAATTTCTTCCTGCTTGGATTCCGGCAGCTGTTTGATTTTTTCGGTAACGGAAGACAGACCGTTGTTCGGGTTTACACCGATTTCGTCGAACAGGTCGCCGTACTTATCGAACAGCTCTTTGTAGTAAATCTTCACCGCGTGACCAAACACGATCGGGTGAGAGATTTTCATCATGGTGGCTTTTACGTGCAGGGAGAACATTACCCCTGTCTTTTCGCAGTCAGCGATCGCCTCTTCGAAGAACTCGCAAAGCGCCTTGCGGCTCATGAACATGCCATCGAGCACTTCGCCTTCGAGCAGCGGCAACTCAGCCCTGAGTACAGTTTGCTCACCCTTCTTGTTTTCGAAAACAATGCGGGTATTGGTCGCCTTGTTGAGGGTCAGTGACTGCTCGTTGGAGTAGAAGTCGCCGCCTCGCATGTGCGCCACGTGAGTGCGTGAAGCCGGGCTCCACTCACCCATAGTGTGGGGATATTTGCGTGCAAACGCTTTAACGGCAGTGGGGGCGCGGCGGTCAGAGTTACCTTCGCGCAGTACTGGATTTACAGCACTACCCAGCACCTTGGCGTAGCGAGCGGTGATGTCCTTTTCTTCATCAGTTTCAGGGTTTTCCTTGTACTCAGGAAGATTGTAACCCTGCTCCGTCAGTTCTTTGATGGCTGCGCGTAACTGCGGGATGGAGGCAGAGATGTTTGGCAGCTTGATGATGTTGGCATCTGGATCTTTAGTGTACTCGCCCAGCTCAGAAAGGGCGTCTGGAACCCGCTGGCTCTCTTCAAGGAACTCTGGAAATGTTGCCAGAATACGGGCCGCAAGGGAGATGTCACTGGTGCCAAATTCAATGCCAGCCGGCTTGGCGTAGGTTTCCAGGATCGGAAGGAGAGACCGTGTAGCCAGGGCAGGCGCCTCGTCGGTCAGCGTGTAGATAATTTTGGCTTTGGATGATGTCATTTTCGTCCTCAGGCTAATAGGTGGGTTCAGGACGGTCATAGCGAGATCGGGCGTCTTGTGAACGTCTGATTTTGCAATGACTGATTTTGGAACTTTTGATAGACCTACTAAGATACCATTTTTTCGCAGGCTCGGCTTACGATCTTAGTATAAGAACGGACTAAAAACCCCGGATCTTCGGTGACTGGGCGAGCAAATGATGGGAATTTACGAAACTTTCTAACATTTACTGATTTTAGCCTGCTGGCTTGGGAGTAGAACTCCGGGGTTAATGCCTCCCAAGCTTTTCCGTGGCCCTCTGCAATTAAACCCTAGCCCTCCGGCAACAAGTTCACCTCAGCCAACCGATCGCGGATCAGGTCCAAAGCTTCCGGGTTGCCCAAGGCATCGCGGTTGTCGGCTTTGGTAGAGCCGTTGATTAAGCGAGCCACGGCCAATTCCACTTTTTTACCGCTGCGGGTGTAGGGGATGTCCGGCACTTGAACGATGTGCTTGGGAACGTGGCGGGGGCTGGCCCCTTCGCGGATTCGAACCTTGAGTTGCTTGAGAAGCTCCTCGGTGAGTTCTTGGCCGTCTGCAGGTACCACAAACAGCACAACTTCTACGTCTCCGTCGATTTGCCGACCAACCACGAGGCTATCTTTGACGGCCGCTTCTGTTTCTACCTGGCGATAGATTTCTGCAGTGCCGATGCGGACGCCGCCGGGGTTTAGAGTGGCGTCGGAGCGACCGTAGATGATGGCGCCACCGTGTTCGGTAAATTCTATGAAGTCACCGTGGGCCCATACACCTGGGAAGGTGTCGAAGTAGGCGGCGCGGTAGCGTTCGCCGTCGGGGTCGTCCCAGAAGGCTACTGGCATGCAGGGCAACGGCTGACGGCAGACGAGCTCGCCCCGCCCTTGATCAACGGGTTTGCCATCGTCGTCGTAGGCAACGGCGTCTACACCCAGGAAGCGGCACTGAATTTCGCCCCGGCGTACGGGCAAGAGTGGGGTTGAGCCAACGAAGCAGCCGCAGATGTCGGTGCCGCCGGCGATAGAGCCGAGCAGGGCGTTAGGCGCGCCGCAGCTGTATATCCAATCGTAATCTTCTGGCAGCAGCGGTGAGCCGGTTGAGAATACGACTCTGAGGTTGCCCAGATCCAGGGTTTCTGTGGGCTTCAGCTCTGCTTTGCGGCACCCGGCGATAAATCTGGCGCTGGTGCCAAAGTGGGTCACGCGCTCTTCGGCTACGGTGTCCCAAAGCATGCTGAGGCTGGGGTAGCCAGGTGAGCCGTCCAGGGTTATTACGGCAGCGCCGGTGAGCAGAGCGGAGGCTTGCCAGTTCCACATCATCCAGCCGCAAGTGGTGAAGTAGAGGAACCGATCTTCTGGTCCTACGTCGCCGTGCAGCATAAGTTCTTTGGCGTGGTTAATCAGCAGCCCTGCCGTACCATGAACGATGCACTTGGGTTTGCCGGTGGTGCCGGACGAATACAAAATGTACACCGGGTGGTCTGGGTCGACCGGGGTAAACGACGGAGCTTGGCCTGCGCCGAAAGCTATCGCTTGATCCCAAGTGGTCACCAGATCACCGAAAATCGGTGCGGCATCTGGCAGTTGCTGAACACTAACGACACAGTTCAGCGTTGGCAGGCCAGCGATCAATTCTACAAAATCGTCCTGGCGGGCCAAGACTTTGCCGCCATATCCATAGCCGTTCACAACGATAAGTGCAGACGGCTCAATCTGGCCAAACCGATCAAGAATGGCACCCACGCCAAAGTCCGGCGAGGCAGAACTCCAGATGGCGCCTAGGCTGGTTGCTGCGAGCATTCCTGCCAAAGCTTCGTAGCCATTGGTAACAACACCGGCTACCCGGTCACCCTTTTTAATGCCTTTGCTACGCAGAAAGGCTTCCAGGGCGCCCACATCGGATTTCAGTTCGCCATAGGTGCGACGCAGAACCGGACGAGTTTCACAGTAAGCCACAACCGCTTCTTGGCTTGCATGGTCACCCTCTGCCAATCGCAACAGATTGGCGGCAAAGTTCAGCTTCATCCCCGGAAACCACTCAGCGCCGGGCATGTCTCGCTTGCCAAGCACTTTGGTTGCCGGTGTGTCGCAAACCAGGCCGCAGTAATCCCAGACTTTAGCCCAAAAAGTTTCCAGATCCTCTACGGACCACTGGTGCAGGGCGTGATAGTCGGCAAAGGTGCCATAGCCATGACCTTCCAACCAGGCTTTAAAGCGACCCATGCGAGTGCTGGTCAGTACGTCTTCCGAGGGAGACCAGACGATCGGGGACTGCTCAGTAACGCTCATTCTTTGCTCCTGTTGCTTACTGCATGTGCCAGCCGTGGCTGACAACAATAGATTGACCCGTGAGTGCTGCAGAAGGGAAAGCCGCCAGGTGCACCGCTACTTCGGAAACATCTTCCAGCGTGGTGAATTTTCCATCCACGGTATTTTTCAGCATCACTTTGCTGATGACGTCTTCCTCGGAAAGGCCCAGCTCTTTTGCCTGCTCCGGAATCTGCTTGTCTACCAACGGGGTTCTGACAAAACCCGGGCAGATAATATTGCTGCGCACACCGTGTTCGGCGCCTTCTTTAGCAACCGCTCTGCATAAGCCGAGCATGCCGTGTTTCGCGGCTACGTAGGGGGATTTCAGGGGGGAAGCCTCCAACGAATGCACCGAGCCCATATACAGCATAGACCCTCCACCGCCGGCGTACATCTGCTTCAAGGCGGCCCGGGTAACCAGAAACGCACCATCAAGATGCACGTTCATCACCCGGCGCCAATCCGCATACGCCAATTTATGTACAGCATCTATGTGCTGAATGCCAGCGTTGGCTACAGCGATATCCAAGCCACCCCAAGCTTTCACAATCGCCGCAACGCCGGTATCCACCGCGGTCTCGTCGGTCACGTCCATAGCCAGCGCCATAGCTGTGCCACCTGCTTTTTCAATCGCATCCACGGCTTCTTGTGCGCTTTCCAGGGTGATATCTGCGACGGCCACACGGGCACCTTCACGGCCATAATGTTCGGCAATCGCCCTACCGATACCACGCCCAGCCCCGGTAATCAGGGCCACTCGATTTTCGAGACGCATGATGTTTGTCTCCCAATTATTATTAAGATTATTTAAAGATAGTCGCCACGTCAGGAACCGCCATACACTTCGTTAGGCAGCCAGGTAGCCAGCGGTTCAAACCAGAATACCAGCGCCAATGCCAGCAGTTGCAAGGCAATAAACGGTAATACGCCCAGATAGATATCTTTGGTGGTAATGCCTGGCGGGCACACCCCTTTAATATAAAACAGTGAGAAGCCCACAGGCGGTGTCAGGAACGACGTCTGCAGACACATGGCAAACATGATGGCGAACCATACCGGCTCCACACCCATTTTGAACAGAACCGGCGCCACCAGGGGTAGCACAATCAAGGTGATTTCCACCCAGTCCAAGAAAAACCCAAGCAAGAAAGTAATGAACAATACTGTCAGCAACACGCCGGTGGTGCCAAATGGCAGGCCGGTGATGGCACCTTCAATTACATCATCACCACCCAGCCCGCGCAGTACGGAGGCAAAGACAGTGGCACCAATAAAAATGCCAAAGATAAATGCTGACGTGCGACTGGTCTGATAAAGCGACTGCTTCAGAGTGTCCATATCCAGACGTTTGCTAACAAACGCCATCAACAGCGCGCCGCCAGCACCCACCGCAGATGCCTCAGTGGTTGTGGCTATGCCGAAAAAGATGGAGCCAAGTACAGAGATAATCAGCGCCATCGGTGGCAGCACCGCCCAAAACACTTCAAACCAGGCTCGGGCATCGAGACGCTGCCGGTTTGCCGGCGCCGGTGCCAGGTCTTTTTTGATGTAAGAGGCGATGATGATGTAGAGAATATAGAGCATAGCAAGCATAACGCCCGGAATCAGCGCGCCCATGAACAGCTTGCCTACCGAGGCGTCTGAGGTGCCCAGGCGATCTGCCATCAGTACCAACATAATGCTTGGTGGCACCAGAATACCAAGGGTGCCGACAGAACACGCTGTGCCCACCGCCAGTGATTTGTTGTAGTTGGCCTGCATCATAGGGCCAAGAGACAACATGCCAAGCAATACCACCGACGCACCAACGATACCGGTGGAAGCCGCAAGCAATACACCAACCAGCACCACGGTAATGGCATAACCGCCACGCAACCCGCCAAGCACTTTAACCAAGCTGTGCATCAACTTTTCAGCAATGCCGGAACGGTCAAGCATGATGCCCATGAAGATAAACATGGGCAACGCGACCATCAGCTCATTGGCAACAATGCCATAAATCCTGGCGTCCAGAACGCCGATTGTGCCCTGCCAGGTAAACCACAGAGGAGAATCCAAATACTCGACCATAACGTGGCCGACAATACCGAAGATAAGACCAATACCCGCCAGTGACCAGGCAACCGGGAAACCCAGTAGCAACAGCACCATAAAGCTGGCGAACATGGCGACAACAAGAATTGCTTCTACACCCATGACGTTAGCCTCGCGGTTCAGGGATTGGGATGGCCGACGGAATGTCGATCATCGTAGGGAGGCTCAATAGCCCTGGGAAAACGGAACAGGAGGGTGCCGCAGCGCGAGGCACGGGACACCAGGGCAATCATCACAAACACCAAGCCCAGGGGCAGCATGCTTTTGAAAATAAACCGGTATGGCAGTCCGCTGGGCGCCTGGGAGTGCTCGTTGTAGATCCAGGCTTTCCATGCATATGGCACCAGCGCATCAACCATCAGCGCGATAATCGGCAACGCCAGCAACACAATACCCAAAAGCTCAATAATGGCCTGAGCTTTTGGGGAAAACTTTTCTTTCAGCACATCCACGCGCACATGGTCATCCCGCACAACCGCGTACCCCAGCGTTAACATGGTGGCGGTGCCGAACAAATGCCAAGACAGCTCCTCCAACGCAATAGAGCCCTGGGACAAGGCGTAACGGGAGAATACATTGATCAGTACAACAACTAACACGCCAATCCATAACCAGGATGCAAGACGACCCACTGCGACCACCAAACGGTCGAGTTGCCAGGAGAATGCATTGATTGGAAGCGTGTCAGACTTAGGTGCCGGGGACTGGTCAGCCCCAGTGTCATTGGTATCAGCCACAAAAACCTCGGATTTTCCGGATGTGGGGCAGGACGCGGGTAACGATCAACCGTTACCCGCAGTGAACATCATCCGTTGATCAGTCGTACTTGTAGAAATCCCGTGGCAGGTAGCCATTGGAGTGCCAGATGGAGTGATGTTCCATAAAGTCACGCTGACTGGTCAGCACGCGCTTGAACATCTTGTCCTCGGCCGCGATCTCATCCAGCACTTCGTTGGTAACCTTCTGCAGTTCGCGCAGAACAGGCTCAGGCAGTGTCTGGGCGTTCACGCCTTCTTTTTCGTAGTCACGAAGAGCGGTCGGCTGTGTCCACTCGCTTTCTGCAAAGCCCTTAAGCGTGGCAGATTCGCAGCCCATTTCGATGAGCGCGCGGTTCTGTGGCTCCAGGCCCTCCCACACATCTTTGTTAACCAGCAGGTGCGAGGTGGTCAGAGTTTGGTGCCAGCCCGGCATGATGTAGTTTTTAATGATCTGGTCCAAGCCAAGCATTTTGTCGATAGCCGGCTGAGAGAACTCAGTTGCATCGATTGTTTTACGCTCTAGCGCTTGATAAATCTCGCCACCAGGTACCATGGTTACCGACGCACCCAGTTTTTCCAGTACCTTGCCACCAATGCCGGCAAAGCGGATTTTCAGGCCATCAAAATCATCTACGCCTTCGACAGGCTTGGCGAACCAGCCCGCGCCTTCGGGGCCGATGATGCTGCACAGCATGGGATGGATATTGCGCTCGGCGTAAATCTCTTCCAGCAGAGCTCGGCCGTCGCCCTCGTAATACCAGGCCAAGTAAGCCGGTGGCTCCATGTTAAACGGCGCGCCTGAGTATAGGGGCAACGCAGCTATGGTGCCCTGATCGTAACCCACCCAAGTGTAGCCGGCCGGATACTTGCCACTACTTACAGCGTCCATGATTTCAAACGGAGGAACCAGCTCATTAGGCTCGTAATAACGCAGCTGAAGGTCACCGCCTGAAATCAGTTTGAGGTTTTCTGTCAGGTGCTTAACCGGTGTTGTCAGGCCTACAAGATGCGACGGAAATGCCAGGGGCACCTGCCAGCGAACTTTTTCTGCAGCCAGAGCATTGCTGCTAACCATGGCGCCGGCCATAAAGGCTGCGGCACTAATGCCCAGAGTTAAACCTGAAAGCTTATGCTTGAAAGACATGAAGATGATCCTTCTTGTTGTTGTATATGGCCCGGAGCTCTCTGGCCCGGTAGGCCTAGGCTGAAATTCCGCCAGAAAACACAGAAAAAAAGATGGCATTGGTAAATCAGGGGGTCCTACTTTTGGCGCCAGCCTTTATTTTCTGCGCTGTTCTGACGTCCTACATCTCAGAAAATGCAGAGACTATGCCAACAACTTTTTTTATTCAATATCATCAACTTAAAAACATACTACGGAAAACCCGAACCTTAGGCGTCCGGAAATAAAGACACCTTCACGCTTAATTTATCAGTATTTGTACAGATATCAAGACACGTGTCCGAAAATCAGGACATTTTGGCCAGCTTCTCGTAAAGCACCGAGCGGGAAATGCCTAACAGCTTGGCAGCCTTGGTACGATTGCCTCGACCTGCGACCAGCGCCTCCTCAACCGCTTGCGCCTCTGCTTCAGCCAGTGTTTCAGCCAGCGGCCTAACCGGACGCGGAGCCATCTGGGAATCAGAGCGCACACTACCCCTGGGCAACACTTTGAACATGGCGTCGGCATCCAGAACACCGCTTTCGTCACCCATAGTCAGCGCCCGTTCCAACACATTACGCAACTCACGGATGTTGCCCGGCCAGCTATAACTGGCGAGAGCCGACACACCAGCATCGGTAATCTCGGCGCGCATGCCTTGGCCTTCGCTGATTTCCCACAACAGTGTTTCGCATAACAGCCCTAGATCGGCGAGGCGATCTCGCAATGGCGGTATAGGAATTTCCAGCACGTTTAGCCGGTAATATAAATCTGAGCGGAAACTGCCATCGGCAATCATAGCGTCTAGGTTACGGCTGGTGGCGGCAATAACCCGAACGTCTACAGAGGCAACCTTGTTGGAGCCCAAGGGTTCGACCTCGCCTTCCTGCAGAGCTCGCAAAAGCTTGGCTTGCAACGGCAAGGGCATGTCGCCCACTTCGTCCAAAAACAAGGTGCCGCCGTGGGCCAACTGAAACTTTCCTTCCCGTAGCTTACGATCCGCGCCGGTATAGGCCCCTGGGGCAACACCAAAGAACTCGGCTTCCAGAAGATTGTCGGGGATGGCCGCCACGTTCACACCCACAAACGGTTTCTCGGCGCGGCTGGAAACAGAGTGGATAGCCTGAGCGAGTACCTCTTTGCCCGTGCCAGTTTCACCCAGCAACAGCACCGCCATTTCACGCCCGGCGGCAAGCCGCGCGCGGCGCTTTACTTCAAGCGCACCGGGGCTGGCGCCTACGAAGTCTCCAAGACTGTAACGGGTACTCCGGGCTTTTTTTGCCAACGCTTTGCGGGCCGCTGCAAGATCCTGATGCAGGCGCCTATATTTACTGACCAGGGGCGTAAGCGGTTGCAGGTCGTCGTAGAGTACAAACGCCACAGCACCTTCAATCTCGCCAGCCTTGTCATAGTAGGGAAGTCGGGTAACCACCAACTGTTGCTGCTGGTACTCCATGATGTCCAACAACAGAGGCTTACCTGTTTCCACGACCTCGGGCATGCGAGTCTCAGGAATCACTTGGCGCACTTGGCGGCCGATAACAGCGGCCGGCTCTTTCAGGCCCAGCAGTTGGGAGTAACTGCTGTTGATCCAGGTAATACGGGACTGTCGATCAACGGCAATCGCGCCTGCGCTGGCCTCATCAAACATGGGAAAAAGCGCTTCAATAAGCTCTCGGGTCAGCCCGCTTTTATTTTTCTCACCAAACAACTGTGTCATATAGCGCGTACCGCCGGGTTCAATAGCATTCATAGTGAAAGCCCTGACACCCGGTCATGCCGGGTGTTCTGTCGGAAGTATATGGCCCTCTCTGCAGGCTGAGCAAATGAGAGGGCGCGCGATGACCAAAATGTACTTATTCCGGGATGCGTAACTCGCCACCAACCAGACTGATAAGGTCTTCGTTTGCTGGTTGTGCTGCAATCGCAGGCAGGTTGATCTGAGCCAGCGGTGTTGCAAAATCTGCACGTGGCGTAGTACGAACTACCTGGCTTGGCGGCAGCTCAGTACCATTAGTCAAACGCTCCCATACCAGATCCAGAGCCTGAAAATAGTAGTGATGCAACGGCACGTAACGATCACCAACGCCCGGGAACTGATTCAGGATATCGAGATGGTGGGCGTTGAGTACTTCGTAGTAGCGAAGTTCGCTACCGGCCCCCTCCACTCGCTGATTAAGCCCGTAATAGGGCCGGGATGCGTGGTTAATGGGAAGAATGGCATCAGCCCGTCCAGTTACAAACACAGCCGGCAGGCCGCGAAGGTCTCCAGTGGCTCTGATTTCTTCGATGCCTCCAGCGATCGCGTCGGCAAGCTCTGCATCGGTACCGGCCAACGGTTCTCCGCTAACGGCATCATGGCCTAGAGCCAAACTGTGTAGGCACAACAAGGCATCGAGACCATAGTCCACCCCACTGCCGGTGGGAGACGCACTGCTCGGAAGTGCTGTCGGCTGACCGTTTGCCTGGTCGTAAACGATATCTACACCTGCGGTGGGCGGAATGCCGTTGCTGGTTGCAAAGGCTGCGGCTTCAGCGGCCGGCGCAAGCGGAGTGACCGCGCCACTGTCAGTAGCAGCCAGGCTGAGATCACACACACGATCCTCAACACCGGCGCGGCCATAGGCGTTGGCGTAGGTCATGGAGATACTCTGGGCTACCTTGGAGGCAAAATGCACGGGCGCAAGCAAGTTCTGCTCGGGCTGGATACCGAAGTCCTCGTTCAGGATACGCTGTGCTTCGGTGGCGTAGTCGTCAATGGTTGCGCTGGCCGCGCCTGCGAGCAGTCCTTTGCTAGCCAGTGAGTTACAGATGTTATCGCGCACGTCCGATGGGTTAAGGGCGTTCAACGGTGCAGTGTCGCGAATGGCCGGCGCCTGGTTGGCACACCCCTGATACACCGCCAGTGCAGTGGTGTATTCAAGCAAGCTACGACTGTGCTCAGCAATTGGCGCGTTGTTGCCCTGCACAATGGTAAACCCGGTATCCACCGTTGGGTTTACATTGGGCTCAGATACGGCCAGACCGTCGATCAGACCCTTTGTGTCCTGCTCCGCCGCGCGAACCGATGAACCACCACCGTTAGAAACACTCGAGGCGATAACCAGGGTGTTTTCAGGGGTAATAGCCTCAACGTTATTGTCGCCACCGAATTGCTCGTTGAGCGCCCAGAATCCAAACTCCAAAGATTGCAGCACATGGCGGCCCCAGTCGGCTTCCGGATTGGTTTTCGAGTGGGCGTGCTTCCACGCAAAACGGTCGGCAGAGACTGCATTGAAATCACCACGCTCACTCGCGGTAAGGTCCGCGCGAAACTGAACGGGCTCATCAGTGGCTGAAAGCGTGCCATCAATGCGCTGGGCCGTATTGGTTTCCAGATTATGGGCGCCGGTGCCACTGCCTTTGTCGGTATAGACCACGGCACAGCCCTTTTTCAACCCCCACTCGCCGGCCGTACCAATCGCACCATACACTCCCCGGGAGCCGGACGAAGGCGCGGTGATCATGCATGGTGCTTGTGGATTAAAACTCTCAGGTACTTGCGCCATAACCGTCACTGGCACGTTGCTACCCGGAACGGTCATGAAGGCAATATACTCGTGCCCTGGAATCAGGCCTTCGGTGTCATTGCCCACGCCAGGGCCAAAAAATTCGCCATAACCGCCACCCGGGGACGTATCGACCAGCGCACGGTAGTTGTTATAAATTGCCAGCTGGCGCAGCTCGGCCGGGGAGGGATTTAGTGGGTCTGAAAAAGTCGGTGCGGTGCCACTAAGACCGCTGGCCCCAAGACCCGCAGTCAGAAGGTCATCGGTAATACCGTCGTAATGAGCCTGCTCGATATCGCCCTGGATGAACCCTGGCACCTGGTTTACCGCTGGCGGATTATCTCCATTGTTGTCATCGCTACTGTTACAGGCACTCAGGGCAAAGCCTGTAGCGCCTATCAGCGTACAGATCATGATACGTTTCATGGGTCGTTCCTTGTTTGTTGTTGTTAAGAACAAGCCGGGCTAAAGGCCCGAAACAATCAATATGCGCATCCTGTGCCATTATTTTACCCAACTGTTTTTACTGATAATTTTTGTGATTTACTTTTTCAGCCAAGCCATTTGTCCCAATTACCGGACAATCCTGGCTTGGCCAGAGCTCAAAGACGCTTAACGAAACCGCACCACTGCGGCGGCTGCAGCCCGCATGTCCTGATATTCGGACATCGTCTTGATTGGCGGACAGCGTATTAAAGCGACACAAATCCAACCCCGGCCGTCACGCGTAAATTCGTCCTGTGACCTAACATAAGGGATGATAAACCATTGAAAACTCAGAGAGTGCTGAAACGCCTTGTTGGCGTAGGTGCGATGGTAAGCGCACTGGCACTGGGTGGCTGCGCGAGTTATCACAATGCGCCCACGGAATCCGTCGCTTTAGAAAACACAGCGTTCACTGTGAATCACGGCCTACATTTCTCGCCTGAAGACTGGCCAGAAGCGCTCTATGGCGATCTCTACCTGCCCGAGAGTGAACAGCTTCGCCCTGTTGTGCTGATGGTGCACGGCGGTGGCTGGGAGGGTCGCTCACGGGGCGATATGAATTGGATTGCCGAGGAACTGGCCAGTCACGGCTTTGCGGTTTTCAATATTGATTACCGCTTCGCGCCAGAGCACATTTTTCCAACCCAGCTACACGACCTGCAGATAGCTCGCACCTGGCTGAATCGTCACGCCGAGCAATATCGATTAGATGTGTCTCAGGTAAGCGGATTTGGCTTTTCTTCCGGTGCGCACCTCATCGCTCTGATGGCACTCGCAGCCAGTTCCAACCATGCCGAGGCACTGAACCAGCCTTACGGTGGCCCAGAAACGGCCCTTAGCGCCGTGGTGGTCGGAGGCACGCCGGCCGACCTGACAACCTTTGGTTCAGGCAAGCTCATACGGCAGTTTCTGGGAGGCACAAAACAAGACATCCCCGACACCTATCGCGCGGCGTCTCCCATCACGTACGTCACCGATAATGCGCCGCCGTTCTTCCTGTTCCACGGCAACATGGACAGCCTGGTCCCTTTTCAGCAGTCCAGAAAACTACACGAAACCCTGCTGGCCAATGGGGTTAAAAGCGAGCTGTTTGAAATGCGCCTGCGTGGTCACATTACCAGCTTTCTCACTGCCGGCAATGCCGTTGGCAAAGCAACGGATTTTCTGGTGCGACACCACAAGAACGGGCGCTGACACTAGCCTATTCGAATAAACGGAAGCAGGCTAAACCCTGCAATGACAATAATGGCAAGGCAGGCTGCCAGCGTGCGCAAGGGTTTGCGCCGGAGCATGTACCAGATCCCGCCGCCCTCACCCTGCAGGCGCCACGCCTCATAGGTTTCACGCTGGCTTTGCATTCGCTGGCGCTGGTAATCCTGCAGCAAAACTTTGGCTCTTTCAGCTTCTTCAGTATCGTGCACCCAAAAGCCGCCCATGCTGATACCCCAGCGGCTTGGCGGAGTCTCGTAAAAACGAACCTCGTGCTCATCGAACAAAGCCCGTATTTCTTCGGCTTCATCATCGGGCACGTGGCGCAAGTTCATCAGGTGGTGGGGCATGAAGGCTCGTTGTCTGGTATCGGACGGGGTAATACCGATATCCTAACACCAAAGACCCACAGACCGAATTCACAACCGGGACCGTTCATGACAGATCATTCCCTCCGCCTGCTGCTGGATTTTGATGCTTGCGCCCAGAGAGACAACGGGCAGGCCCCAGCATTTTTGCACCGGCGGGATCGCAAATTTGCACTGACCTGCGAACAGCAAGGCGTTACACCCAGCCCAAAACGCTGGATGGCCCACATGAACCATCTCAGCGGCCCAGGCGCAGGTGCAGACCCTTCTGCACACACCTTAGGCTTCTGGCGCCGAATCAACAGCGGTTTTATGGCTGCCGGTACTGTGCTCGGTGTACTGGCCATGCTCGGCTTGCTGTTCTACGACGGCGGCCAGCGTATCAACGTAACCGTTATTCTCGCTTTTGTGGCCTTCCAGCTTCTGCTGGCGCTGCTGACCACCGCTCAATCACTGGCCGGCTGGCAACCCTGGCGTCCACTGCTTCGGCGCTTTCGGAACAATCCCGAATCGCCTATTTCGATGAAGCTTCAACCGGTGCTCATGGCACGGGCAGCCCAACTCGGTGGGCTGTGTTTTGCTTTGGCCGGCCTAGCAACCTTGTTGGTTATGGTGGTGTTACAGGATCTCGCCTTTGGCTGGAGCACCACGCTCAATACCGATGCCAACAGCTATCACCGCCTGATCTCAACGGTTGCCGCACCTTGGGCCTGGTTATGGCCGGCCGCCGCGCCGGAATTTACTCTTGTGGAGGCAACCCGGTTCTTTCGTGCCAGCACAGGAGAAGGCACCGTGAACCCGGCCAGATGGGGCCAATGGTGGCCGTTCATCGCTATGCTGTGGACAACTTGGGCGCTGCTGCCCAGGCTCGTTCTTTGTGTGCTGGCGGGCGTACTCATTCGACGTAAAGCTCGGCATTTACTGGACAGCCACCCGGCGAAGCGCGCGCTGATGTACCGCATGGAAACACCGGCCCTTGATACTGGCAACGACCATAACGATGCCTCAGATCAGCCAAACACCGAAACACAGTTGAATGTACACCCCCTGCCAGACGCCCGGATTGTTTTGTGCTGGGCCGGAGCTGGCGATCCAGAAGTGCCAGATGCGCTCAGTGCAGGCAAAAGCCTGGTCGCTAAAGCGGGCGGCAGGATGACACTGGCAGAGGATCAGCAGACACTGGAGCAGGTAGCCACTCATTTGACACAGGCGCCGCAGCTTTCCGTTCTTCTGGTAACCCGCAGTTGGGAGCCTCCCACAGGTGAGCTGGAGGATTTCCTGATCAATGCGAAAAAGCTCTGGCCCAAAGGTACTCAGATCGCTCTGGTACCGCTAGCCACTCACATTGAGCAAGAACCAGATACGCATCAGATTCAGCAATGGCTGAGATTTGCCAAACGGACCGGGCCAGAGTTTATAGCGGTCAGCCTTATACCTGCTCACGGGGCCGCGCCCGACATGGACGGGGGAGTTTTGGAATGAGTATCGCACCTACCTTTGCCGTCGTGGGCCACCCGAACAAGGGGAAATCCAGCGTTGTAGCGACACTGTCGCAAAACGACGCCATTGCCATTGCTCTGGAGCCGGGCACCACTCGCACACGGCAGTCATACCCACTGAGCGTAGATGGTAAAACCCTCTACACATTGGTGGACACACCTGGGTTTCAGCGCCCCAGGCGGGTTCTGGAATGGCTGGAAGCCCACAGTGTGTCGGCATCGGATCACAGCGAAACGGTTCGGGCGTTTGTGCTGCAACATCAGGGCGATGACCGTTTTACCGACGAGTGTGAGCTACTGGCACCGCTAATTGAGGGAGCTGGAATAATTTATGTAGTCGACGGCTCTGCGCCATACAGCGCCGAGCACGAGGCCGAAATGACCATCCTGCGCTGGACAGGCCAGCCAAGCCTGGCCCTGATTAACAGCATCGGGCCAGAGGATTACAGCGCAACCTGGCAAGCCGCACTGGGGCAGTTCTTTCAGGTAGTGCGCAAATTCGACGCCGTTCGCGCCCCATTTGAACAACATTTGAGCTTATTACGAGCTTTTGGTCAGCTTGAACCGGACTGGGAGCAAACTCTGGGCGAAGCAACTCACCACCTCTCCGCCCAGCGCGAGCAGCGTCGTCTTCAGGCCGCAGGCATCATTGCGAAGGCCTTGAAAGACATGATGTCATTTCAGGAAAAGCGCACGTTAACTCTGGACCAGGTCGCCGGGACCAGCGACAGCACCCTTGCAGATCAGCTCCGGCAGCGCTGGTACCAGCATCAGCGCCAGCGCGAGCAAACACTGCGGGTAGAGGTCGAGCACCTGTATCAACACCAAAGTATCCGCCGCCAGGAAGCTGAACTGGAATGGCACAGCGATCATGATCTGTTCTCTGAGGACAGCCGCAAACATTGGGCTGTTAGCAAACGTTATTTGACCACAGCAGGTTTTGGCGCAGGGGCGGTTAGCGGTGTTGGCCTGGACGCACTCACCTTAGGCACATCGCTAGGCGCGGGCGCTCTGGTGGGCGGCCTGATCGGGGCTGCGGGGAGCTACTTTTACGGCGACAAACTTACTTTGCCGGCTTTGAATATAGGCCTGCTTCGCGATGGCCTGAAAACAGCCACCTTCGGACCTGTGCAAGACAGCCAGTTTGGTTACGTGGTATTGGGCCGGGCGGTGGATCACTGGTGGCACATAAGCCACCGCAATCACGCAGGCAGAGAGCTGCTGGATCTTGAACCTGCTGACCACCACTGGTTGGAGCGCCTCGATAAAACCAGCCGCCAAACCATCCAGAGAACCCTCGACAAATGCCGTAAACAACAGCCTCTGGACGAAAGTCAGCGACATAAATTCCATGTTGCCATAGAGCAATGTATGGCAGTTTATGACGACTGGCGGTTGAATAGAATGTGAAATGAGTGTTTATACTGTATAGCTATTCCATCACCAAGCGAGGAATGCTCATGAAAATTGTACGAGTTCAGGACATCATCGGTACCGAACGTGAAGTCAGTGCCCAGCAATGGACCAGTCGCCGCCTGTTGTTGAAAAAAGACGGCATGGGTTTCTCTTTCCACGAGACCATTATTCCCGCGGGCACCGAACACACTTTCTGGTATAAAAACCACCTTGAAGCGGTTTACTGCGTTGCGGGTAATGGCTCCATTACCGACCTGGCCACAGGCGAAACGCACGAAATCACCGACGGCACACTGTATGCGCTCGATAAGCATGACAAACACATTCTTCGCGGCGGTACCGAAGACATGCGTCTGATCTGCTCATTCAACCCGCCCGTTACCGGGCAGGAAGTGCATGATAAAGACGGCGCCTATCTGGCGGACACCAGCGAC
This sequence comes from Marinobacter sp., assembly GCF_052094685.1. GTDB lineage: Bacteria > Pseudomonadota > Gammaproteobacteria > Pseudomonadales > Oleiphilaceae > Marinobacter. Next base: position 46,552 of record NZ_JBQDKB010000007.1, on the reverse strand, counting down.
GACTGATCTTTCTTGTCTGCAACTGAACACCCCGTGCCATCTACTCCGCCATCGACAGCAAGCCTGCTGCCGGTGGCGATGTTGCTTTGGCTCGCTGGGGTTTACCTGCGCATACCAATACTGGTGGCGCCGCCGTTGGCTCCGTTTATCGGTGACGAACTGGCGCTTTCTCAGTCCCTGACCGGCGCCCTGACCACCCTGCCCATCTTGATGCTCGCCATAGGCGCCATGCCCGGCTCGCTATCGATCTCTCGTATAGGCCCGCGCAATACACTGGCGCTAGCCATGCTCATTATGGTCGTTGGCTCCGCAGGCCGTGGTCTGGCACCAGACACCATCACCTTGATGCTCACTGGCGCGGTTATGGGCCTAGGCATTGCCATGATGCAACCTGCGCTACCGGCCCTACTATCACGGTGGCTGGAACCCAAACATCTAGCCTTTGGCTCCGCCATCTACATGAATGGCATGCTGATGGGCGAATTCATCGGCGCCGGTATCACCCTCCCGGTCATCATGCCGCTGCTGGACAATAGCTGGCGCGCAACCATGCTGGTGTGGTCACTGCCCGCATTGCTGGTCGCCGCAGCCCTGTTCCTGCCCAAGCGAGACCTGGCAAGGCCCACCCGAAAAGTCGCCTGGCTACCAGACTGGAAAAACCCGCTCACTTTGAAACTCGGCCTGTTATTAGGCGTATCCGGCTCCCTGTTTTTCGGCGTAAATGCCTATCTGGCGGCCTTGCTGGAGCAAAGAGGCGAATTCGACAACCTCACCGATGCACTGTTCTGGTACAACTTCGCTCAAGTAATAGCGTCGCTGCTGATGCTAAAGATGGCACGCTACTGGGTAGGTAAAAAAGTCCCGCTAATCACCATGCTCATACTCAGCCTGCTGGGAACCACAGGGATGTTGGTGTTTACGGGGTGGTGGGCAATTGCCAGCGCGACCTTCATGAGCTTCACCGCCGGCATATTGTTGATCATGATGGTGGCGTTACCACCCCTGCTAGTACCCGCCAGCGAAACCGGCAGACTATCCGCCGGCAACTTCCTGGTCGGCTACACTATGGCCTTTACAGTACCTATGTTGGGAGGTTTACTCTCTGACTGGACGGGCGACATTCGACATGCCATAGCAGTAATGATTGCCTACGGAATACTGGTTTCTCCGCTGGCAATAAAACTGAATCTGCAAAGGCAGTAAAGCGCTTCCACCGTTGGCCAAATGCCGGGGAGCGGGGTGTGTTTTATTACGGGTAAAAATTTATGTTAAAAACCTGTTTTTTTTAACCGCAACAAATACAACCCCCATACCGGCCCACACCAACGAAGCAAGCCTCAGGCTTTAGATGTAGTAATCCTTCAGTGGAGGGAATCCGTTAAATTCCACCGCACTGTATGTCGTTGTGTAGGCCCCTGTGGACAGCCAGTACATACGGTCGCCAATGGCCAGGTTCAGTGGCAGCGGATATTTGTGGTGCTCGTACATAATGTCGGCGCTGTCGCACGTTGGGCCAGCAATTACGCAGTCTTCGCCTTCACCCTTTTTGTCCGTCCAGATGGGGAATTTGATTGCTTCATCCAGCGTTTCGATCAGGCCATTAAACTTACCCACATCGGTGAACACCCAGCGGTGCAAAGCTGTGCGGGATTTACGCGCAATCAGTACCACTTCGCTCACCAGAACACCGGCGTTGGAAATCAGCGACCGACCAGGCTCGATAATGATTTCCGGCAGATCATCGCCAAAATCTTCCTTCAGAAACCGCGTAATTTCTGATGCATAAACTTCCAACTCGTTGGTGCGGTTGATGTAGTTAGCCGGAAAACCACCGCCCATGTTGATCATCTTCAGCTCAATGCCATCTTCTTCTTTCAACCGCTCGAAAATAACCTTCACCTTGTTCAACGCCGAATCCCATGCGCCGATTTCACGCTGCTGGGAACCCACGTGAAAAGACACACCGTAAGGCACCAGGCCCAAGTCCCGAGCCAAAACCAGCAGATCCATAGCCATGTCGCTCTCACAGCCAAACTTGCGCGATAGCGGCCAGTCAGCTGTTTGCGTGCCGTCAGTCAGAATGCGCACATACACCTTCGCGCCGGGCGCTGCCTTGGCGATAACCCGCAAATCCGCCTCAGAATCCGTGGCAAACATGCGTACACCCTTCTCATAAAAAGTGCGAATATCCCGCGCCTTTTTGATGGTATTGCCATAGCTGATTCTATCGCCCGTCACGCCAAGCGCCATCACCTTTTCCAGCTCATACACCGACGCGATATCAAAGCTCGCACCCTTGTCCCGCAGCATCGTCAAAATCTGCGGAGCCGGGTTGGCCTTCACCGCGTAAAAAACATTGGCATAAGGAAAACCTTCCACCAGCTCATCGTACTGACGATCAACGGTGGCGGTATCAATCACCACAAACGGCGTTTCTTTAGTATCCGCAAACGCCTTGATCCGGTTAAAGGTCTCGGCGGTGTAGTAATCGGCAATGTTAGCGTTGGCTGACTCGGTCATTGATAGTGTTTCCCTCCAAGGGTAATAATGCGATATGCCAGAACCAAAACGGCCCCAACAAGAATCGCGATAATCGGGCTTTCTACACCCCACAGATATCAGCATATCTACCCATAATCCAAACCTTGGTAAAACACCTCCAATGGCCGAAAGGCCGGGTAGCCGGGTGCTTTTTCTGTCGGGAAAAAATGTCTGAGCGCAGCGAGTTGTTTTTCCCAGAAGAAAAAGCACCCGGCTACCCGGCCAACCACCCCAATAAGCCCCCTTAGCGAACCCCAAAAAAACCTCTATAATCCACCAACAACAAGCAATCACCACGGGAACCACACATGGCGCGATTCATCACAGCAGCCCTCATCACCCTGCTGTTTCTGGCAGGCTGTGCCGAAAACACCACGCCGCCTACTTTCAAACAAGCACTGCCAACCGCTACCCAGCAACCGGTCAGCTTCAATGAAGACGTACGCCCCATTGTGGAAGCAAAATGCCTAGCCTGCCACGGCTGCTTTGATGCCCCATGCCAACTAAAAATGGAATCCTCCGACGGCCTCATTCGCGGTGCCCACAAAGACTCCGTTTACAACGGCGCACGCTTTGAAACCCAGAACACCACTCGCCTGGGCATCGACGCCCAAACTGAACCTCAGTGGCGAGACTTGGGGTTCTATTCCGTGTTGGCCCGAGGCGACCAAACCCGCAGCCTGTTCGAAAACATGATCCGCCTGGGCAAACAGTACGAGTTTGCGCCCAACAGCAAGCTGCCGAAAGACATAGAACTGGGGATATCCCGCGCCAACCAGTGTGTCAGCAACGCCGATTTCTCTGACTACGCCAGCGACCACCCCTACGAAGGCATGCCCCTCGCCACGACCGGTTTAACCGATGATGAATACGCCACACTCATTGGCTGGCTCAACCAAGGCGGAGCCATCAGCCCCCTGATTACCCAAGTAAGCGACGCCGAGCAAACTCACATCCAGCGCTGGGAAGCCTGGCTTAACGAAGGTAGCCAGCGCCAACAACTGCTCAGTCGTTGGATCTACGAACACCTCTATCTTGCCCACCTGTACTTTGAAGAAGACGACACCGACACCCGCTTCTTCGAAATTGTGCGCTCTCACACCAGGCCCGGCACACCCATTGATATCATCGCGACTCGCCGCCCCAACGATGATCCCAAAGGCCAGGTGTACTATCGCCTGCGCCCCGTAGCCGGCAGTATTGTGCACAAGCGTCACATAACCTTCGGTTTTGGCGAGAAACAATTCGAGCGCACACGTGAGCTGTTTGAGGCGACCGACTGGCAGGTAAACACCGTGCCGGATTACAGCTTAGAGAGCCGCGCCAATCTATTCGTCACCTTTGCCGCCATTCCGGCAAAAGCCCGTTATCAGTTCATGCTGGATAATGCCGAGTATTTCACCCGCACCTTCATTCGCGGGCCTGTGTGCCGTGGTCAGATAGCCACAGACGTTATCCGGGATCACTTTTGGGTGACTTACCACGACCCGGACAGCGATCTGTACGTAACCAATGCCGAGTATCGCGAAGCCGTTACGCCCTTGTTAGCGCTACCGGGGCAAGACAGTGCTTTGCTGGATTTAGGAAGCAACTGGCGCGACTACAAGGGCAAGCGCAATCGTTACACTGAGCTGCGCAACAAGGCATACAGAGCGGCTTACCCGAAAGGTGCCTCCCTTGACCATATCTGGGACGGCGATGGAGACAATACCAATGCCCTGCTGACGGTTTTCCGCCATCACGACAATGCGTCTGTGCAGCGCGGCCTGATTGGCCAGGTTCCGCTGACCAGCTGGTGGATGGATTATCCCTTGTTCGAGCGCACCTATTATGAGCTAGTGGTCAATTTTGATGTGTTCGGCACCGTAGCCCATCAAGCCCAAACACGCCTTTACTTTGATCTGATCCGCAACGGCGGCGAACAGGATTACCTGCGCCTGGTGCCACCAGGGGAGCGCAATCGGGTACTGCAAAGCTGGTACCAAGGCGCAGGCAAGCTAAAACTGGATTACAGCTACGCCAGCATGGATGACACAGCCCCTTCACAGGTGCCCTATGCAACCTCCGCCTTCAATGCAGAGTTGGGCGCACGCTTGCTGCTGAAGTTCCGTGAGCTAAATGCCGAACGGGACGACCCTATCAACCGCTGCGGCGGCAGCGACTGCGGCCGTATAGATGAGCCTGAATGGATCCGGCAGGCGGATCAAGAACTGTCAGAACTGGCCGCGACTCGAGCGGCGTTTCTTCCAGCAATCAACTACCTGCCTGAAGTGACCTTTCTGAGAGTGTACAATGAGGAAGGCAAGCGCACGGTGTACACGATGCTCCGAGGCCGTGCGCACAGCAACGTTGCCTTTCTGCTAGGAGAGAGTGGCCGCTACCAGCCAGAGAACGACACACTTACGATTTACCCGGGAATCATCGGCAGCTACCCGAACTTTATGTTCGATATTCCCGCCTCGCAACTGGGGCTGTTCACAGAGCGAATGAAAGCGTTAAAGGCAGAGGAACCCAAAGCGTTTGAAGCCGTCGTGGGCGTATGGGGCGTGCGCCGCACTCACCGTTTTTTCTGGCAGGTACTTCAAGATATCACTGCCTGGCAGCAGGAGCACAACCCACTGCAGTCAGGCGTCTTCGATATCAACCGCTACGAGAACCTGTAGCTGGGCAGCCCCGGAGTTCAAAGCTGAGAGTTCAGACCGCTATTGGGTGCAATGGCTCCGGGGTTGTGGTTCCCGGATCCCGGGGCTCACTCTTCTGCTGCAGGTATTCAAGAATCGCGTCCTTCAGATCACTGCCCTGACACAACCCCTGATTGCCGAATAAGCGGTTAAACTCCAGCACATACGGGTAGCCTTCAACCAGCGCAATATCAAAGCCGGCGTGATCCACGTCCAACGCCCGCGCAAGCCGCAGGGCAAGATCGGTCATGACGGCCGGCACTGGGCTGTTGTCAATCTTGCCGCCCTTGGACACGTTATTATAAAAGCCCTGATCAGCCTGGGTACGCCAGTAAGCGGTGACGACTTTATCGCCCACCACCACAATGCGCGCGTCGCGATCCAGCGGCAGGTATTCCTGAACATACAGCACATCCGTTCGCTCGCAGTAGCTGAGCCAGTCATCACGGGTCTCAATCAGCCACACGCCTTCACCCATACTGGCCTTGGGCAATTTCGCCACAAAGGGCAGTACCATAGCGCCCCAAATATGTTCACGCTCTTGCGGCCCGTTGGCCTCAATGATTGTCCAGGGAATATGCTCCGGGGCTACCGCCTCAAACGCCCGGGTCATTTCCACTTTGTCGTGTCCAATACGGTAGCTGGCAACACTGGGGAACACCCGACATTTCAGGCCATGCACCAGGGCATTCAGCTGCCAATATTCGGGAAACAACACCCAGTCTGCCTCGCTTAGCAACGACTTATGGCGCAGGTAGTGCTCCGGCTTAAGTACCGTGGTGTCGGGAAAGCCAAGAGTGCGAAAAATATCAAAGGAGACAAAATGCATGGGCGGTGTGTCGCGCAGATTAAGGTGGGCAATTTTTAAGCAGTTTTGCTCTGCACACAAGCTTTTTATAAGTTAATTTGATGTTAATCATGGCCGACACTAACAATATTGATAATAATTCGCATTAACTTGCGCGTTAATCAACTACGGAGCCATACCATGAAAATTTCTCACCAACTTACTGCCATCGCCGCTTCACTACTGATCGCCACGCCGGTGTTCGCAAGCGATCCAGACCACTTCAAGGGCCAGCCCGCTAACACTCTTGAACAAGCGGTTGCCCATTTTTCTGAGTACAACAACAAACTGGAAAAAGTGCTATCGGGCGACCTGACTCCCGAAGCCATGAACAACGTGCACCAGCTCACCTACACTTTGGAAAATGCGTTGCAGAAGCTGGATGACGAAATAGACAAACTGGAAGAAACCCTGGAGAAGGTCCATAAAGCGTCTGAGCATGCTGATCCAGACACTGTGCGCTCTTCCGGCGAGCAATACCTCACCAACAGCCGCAAGATCGTAAAGTAACAGCCGGCGTTATTTTCGCTTAACGCCCTGCTGGGCAACAGCGGTGAGTGGATCCTCTGGCCAGGGATGTTTCGGATAACGGCCACGAGTGTCTTTGCGCACCTGTGGATACACGTTAGACCAGAAGCTGGCCAGATCGGCCGTGACGGCCAATGGTCGCCGGGCTGGCGAGAGCAGGTGAATCAACACCGGCACTTTGCCGTCCGCAACGGCCGGTGTTGTCATCCAGCCGAACAACGCTTGCAGCTTGGCGGCCAGAACCGGGCCGTTCTCAGCCGTGTAATCCAGAGCTACGGAGCTGCCAGTGGGGATGGTTAAGGCGGTAGGTGCAAGTTCTGCCAGTTGCTGTTGTTGCGGGTATTCCAGCAGGCCGTTCAGAGCGGTTTGTAGGTTCAGCCTGGCCAGTTCCGACCAGCGGTTGATACCCACTAAAAAGGGCCCCAACCAGTGCTCCACAGAGCCTATTAGGGCCTGATCGCTGGCATCTGGCCATTGATCGGGAAAATGTTTGGCCAACAGCATAACCCTTGCTTGCCATTGCCGGGCACCGGGTGTCCAGGGCAGGCTATCCAGTCCTTTACGTGTTATCGCGGCTAACAAGCCCTGCTGTATCAGCTCGGGCGAGAGTTGTTTAAGGGGTTTTTCCGCAAGCAGCAAAGCGCCCAAACGGCGGGTTTTGCGGGCAATCACCGTGCCGCGTTTATCATCCCATTCTGCCTCATCTTGCTCACGAATGTGGGCCGCCAGATCGGCTTCCAGGGTTGGCAAATCCACTGGCGCTGCCAGATATATCCTTGCCTCTTTGGCCTTACCGTCCAGATCCGCAGCCACCAACCATTCATGTCGGGCCAGCCCATCGTCTTCCCGTAATAGCACGCCTTTACCGTTGCTGAGCTGATAACGTGGCGTGTCTCCGGGCCGACGTTTGCCAATACGATCCGGATAAGCGAGTGCTAACAAACGCCCCACTTCGGTGGCCGTTGGGTCAGGCGTCTGTTGGCTGGATTTGGAAGCCCCAGATTCAGACAGACGCCTTGCCTGCTGGCGCAGGGCTTGTAGCCGGTTCGGGTCTGCACGCTGAGAGCCAAGTTCGCCTCTTAGTACCCTTATACGTTCATGCAAATCCGCGCCTGCACCTGGGCCGAGAAGGTCTCGGTCTTCCAGTAACGCCGTCAGTTCCGCCGCCAGCCTGCCCAGCCCAAGCACTCGCCCCAGCAGCACCATGTGCGCCAGCCGAGGGTGAATGCCCAAGGCCCGGGCAGATTTGCCATGCTCGGTAATCGCGCCATCTGCATCCAGCATGTCCAGCCACTGCAGCAGCTGTACCGCCTGTTGCCAATGTGCAGGCGGTGGCGGGTCGATCCATACCAGTTGATCTGCCGTGCGCGCGCCCCACTGGGCCAATTCAAGCACCAGTGGCGCGAGATCTGCCTCGCGAATCTCCGGTGGCGTAAACTCCGCCAGCCCGAATTGTTCTGATTCACGCCACAGCCGGTAACACACGCCTGGCTCAACCCGCCCGGCGCGGCCTTTGCGCTGTTCTGCCGAGGCCTTCGAAACCCGTCCGGTTACTAACCGCGTCATCCCGCTGTTGGCATCAAACACCGCCCGGCGCTGCTGGCCGCTATCTACCACCACGCGCACGCCATCGATGGTCAGGCTGGTTTCGGCAATGGCGGTTGCCAGCACCACCTTTCGAGTGCCTTCTTCGGCTGGCGCAATGGCTTGGTCCTGCTCTGCCGCTTTAAGGTTGCCAAACAAGGGCGCGATCACCACGTTCTGGGCGACCTGCCCGGCTAACGCCTGAGCCACTCGGTGAATCTCGCCGGCTCCCGGCAGGAATACCAGCACTGAGCCTGGTTGCTGAGCCAAGGCCTCGATAACCACGGCCACCACCTGATCGACCAGCCGAGGATTGCGCTGAGTGGACGGTGTGGGGCGGTAGAGTAGATCCACCGGAAACGCCCGCCCCTCGCTGCTTAATACCGGAACATCCCCGAGCAAGCGGGCTATGGGCGCGGTATCCAGCGTGGCTGACATCACCAACACCCGAAGATCCTCCCGCAGCGCTTCTTGAGATTCGCGCACCAGGGCCAGCCCCAGATCAGCCTGTAGCGAGCGTTCGTGGAACTCATCAAACAGCACGGCGGCGTAGTCTTCCAGCATGGGGTCATTCTGGATCAGCCGGGTAAGAATGCCTTCCGTCACCACTTCTATGCAGGTCTCGCCAGATACTTTGGTATCCAGCCGCGTGCGATAGCCCACGGTTTGCCCGGGCTTCTCGCTCAGTTGCGCCGCCATGTACCTTGCCGCCGACCGGGCTGCCAGCCGCCTGGGTTCTAGCATTAGGATTTTGCGCCCCTGCCGCCAGCAGGCATCCAGCAAAGCCAAAGGTACGCGGGTGGTTTTACCGGCTCCCGGGGGTGCCTGCAGCAGGGCGGTGGTGTTCTGCTCCAGAGTGTGTTTCAACTTCGGGAGAATGTGATCTATTGGGAGCACGTTTTGATCTAACTTAGGGTTAAGACTGAGAGTTTTAGAGGTGGCGCGGTGGCGAATTCTGCGTTAGCTCAGGATTTTAGCATGGTTAGGTTTGGGGGTTATCAGTCAGCCTGGATCGTTCTAGCATGCCAGGCATCCGGGCGAGGAACGAAGAAAACGAAGATTAATCCGAAGGCCAGTGCGCCGACACCAATACCAAAAGCGGAAACCAGGGTGCCGCCGGCATCCAGCCATTGCTTGGTTAGCCAGGGGCCAACCATCTGAGTAAAGCCGTAGAGTGCGACCATGGCAGCAGAGAGACGAGGCCCCTGATGTGGATGCAAAGCGCGGCCTATGCGCTGGGTTAGCAATACCGTGCCAAGAAAGGTGCCGCCGACCAGAGCGGCACACAGAACCAAGCCGATAGTGCCGGGCCAAAGCACTGCGGCCAACACACCTGCCAACTGAATCAAAAAATTCAGTTTCAGCGCAGGTATGTCGCCCATTTTTGTGCCGAGTTTGTTCCATAGCCAAGCTGCCGGGATGGTGCATAGAGCAACGATGAGCCAGGTTCCGTCGAGCAACCAGTGGCCGGCTTCGAGTTCCAGCTTTGCCAACAGAGGCAGGAAAGTCATGGGGAGGATGTAACCCAGCCCGGCGCCAGCGTAAGCCAGAAACAATGGGACACTGGCCCGGTCGATGAGCGGTGTGGTTATTACCGTGTTACCGTCACTGCCGGACTGGTGATCCTGCAACTCAAGCCGAGACAGCCGATAGGCGCCCCACACAGCCAAGGGGATGGATATCAAAGCCGCTGGCCACCAGCGCCCGGCCCCTTCCAGCCAATCGGCACTGCCAGTTACCAGCCCACTGGAAACCAGCAAACCCAGGCCCACGCCTATGTATACAAGCCCACTCATGCTTGCCCGATTGCGCAGCACAAGCCATTCAAGAATCAACGCCGGCGCCTGTACAAAAATCACACCGTTGGCGACGCCGTTCAGCCAGCGGCTAGCCGAGATAGCGGTCAGGTTATCTGTCTGGGTAACGAAAAGGGTGGTTATCACATGCACCGCCAGAAAGGCGGGTAACAGAACGCGGATATGACTGACCCGGTGCCAACGAATCGCCAGCATGGCGCCCACCAGGTAGCCAAAGTAATTCCAGGTGGCGACCGCCGCGCCTTCAGGTGCTGTGAACTGACCATCGTCTACCAGATAGGGAAACAACGGCGTGTAGATAAAACGACCAAGCCCATGCACAACCATAAGCATAACGGCGCCAGCGGCCAAGACACCAAAGAGCTCTTGTGGTGTTGTGCTTTTCTGGTGATGCATATTGTCTGTTCCGGCGAGTGTATTTTCAGCCGGGCAGTCTATGCGAGTCCCGTCGCCATGTCAGTTAAACCTTAGCAAAAAAAACCTTGCCCCTCTCAAGAACCGGCATTTTCACGATTAACTTTAGACCATTCATAAATGCGCTCAAAGGCTTCCGCCATTTCTTTCGGGTGATGGGGCGGCTGAATAAGTGCCACCAACTCGCCATTCGGGTTCAGCAACGCAAAATGCCCGCTGTGATCCACCAGTAATTCCCCGTCCACCTGACGATGCACAAAAACCGCACTCAGGTTCTTAGCCAACTCCCGCAGAGTGACCAGGTCTCCGGTCAGGCCATGAAAGTTCTCACCAAAGAATGCTGTGTAGTCCTTAAGTTTTCCTGGGGTGTCGTGCTCCGGATCGGCGGTGACAAGCAAATAATCCGGTTGCGGCAGCTCATCCGACAGCAGTTTGTCGGTTCGCCGCAGGTTAGCCATGGCCGCTGGACAAACATCCGGGCAATTGGTGTAGCCGACAAACGCAAACGTCCACCGGCCCCTCAGGCTCTCTCGGGTAACCGTTTCGCCGTTTTCGTTGGTGAGCGTAAATTCGCTAAGGGTCCGCGGTTGGTCATAAACATAGGTGTTCATTTCGGCAAGATCTGGGGCTGGGATGGGTTCTCCGCTACCCACCTGAAACACCTGGCGCCCAACCACCAAACCAAAAATCAAAACCACGGCCAATACTAGAACAACCAACGTTATTTGAACTGAGCGATTCATTGTGACTCCAATTTGGCTTTCTCCGCTTTTTTTACACAGTGTACAGAGGAGGGGGTGGTGCCTTTTCCTCTGGGAAAAACAACTCGCTGCGCTCAGACATTTTTTCCCGGCAGAAAAGGCACCACCCCCTCCACTTGCGTACTTCTGAGTTTGCGTCAGAAAAACACATAGTGATCTACGAGAAGAACTACAAATAGCGCCATTAAGTAAGTTATGGAGTATTTGAAGGTGTTTAGGGCTACTCGGCGGTCGTCGCCTTTCAAAAGCCTTATAGCATAGTGGAGAAAGCGTAGGCCTAACACTAGGGCACCAGCCAAATAAATCCAGCCGGACATGCCCGTGACGAAAGGCAGCAAACTGACTGCCAGTAACATCAGGGTGTAGAGCAGAATGTGTAGTTCGGTGAATTTATTACCGTGGGTGACCGGCAGCATGGGTATGCCGGCTTTGGCGTATTCTTCCTTACGGTGAATAGCGAGGGCCCAGAAATGCGGTGGGGTCCAGGCGAAGATTATTAGAACCAATAACAATGCATGGCCTTCTACCTGGCCGGTTACCGCCGTCCAGCCCAGTAGGGGCGGCATGGCGCCGGCTAGGCCGCCAATGGTGATGTTTTGCGGCGTTGCCCGCTTCAGGAACAGGGTGTAAACACCGGCATAACCTACCAGAGAAGCCAGAGTAAGCCATGCGGTTAGGTGGTTTACCTGCCACATCAGTACGAACATGCCGACACTGGCCAACAAAGCCGCAAACACGATCGCTTCTACCGGAGAGATCTTACCTGTGGCTACTGGGCGCTTGCGGGTGCGAGCCATCACGGTATCAATCTTCTGGTCCACCACGTGGTTGACCACGGCGGCAGCCCCCGCAAGGAAGGCGATGCCCATGTTGCCCCAGATCAGCACCTCCATGCTGGGCAACCCGGAGGTGGCCAGCAGCATGCCGATAACCGATGTTAGGATCATCAAGGCGACGACGTTGGGTTTGGTTAACTCCAAATAATCCCGCCAGGAAATACCGCGTGTGGATTGGCTGGAATCTCGCTGGGCCGACAGTACGTCCACTTGCTCACTCATGCCGTAACCTCCTGATGCATTGTTGTTGTGGGTGTTGCTGTTGAAGCTTGGGGCTGTGGCAGCAGATGGTGCCGCCAAATCAGATAAATAACCGACAGTAGCAGCCCAGCGCCCATGGCGTTATGGGCCACTGCAACTGGCAATGGAATATGGAATAGAACGTTGGCCAGCCCTAGGGTGATCTGGGCTGCCAGTAACACAGCAACCAGCCTTACAGGGCCGTACAGTTCCCGGTTAGAACTCCGTCGCCAAAGTAGAGTGAGTAACACCCCGAAATAGCCCAGTGATACCAAGGCGCCTATTCTGTGGGTTACGTGTATTGCTACCCGGCCATCGGCTGTGAGCTGCCCGCCAAGGTAGTTGGGGCCTACGTGTTGGGTGATATCAAAGCCGTGCTGGAAATCCATACCTTCTGGCCACCACTGCCCCTGGCAGGTTGGAAGGTCAGTGCAGGCGACGGCGGCATAGTTCGCTGCGGTCCAGGCGCCTAAGGCAATCTGCAGAATAATGATTAACAAACCGCCGTAGAGCCAAGGGCGAAGACTGGCTAGGCTGGAAGTCGATCCGATGGGCCTCTGCTGTGCTTGTGGTACGGTGCTCTTGGTGCTGGCCTGCGCTGCCGAGAACTTCCGTAGCCGAAGTGCCAGCAAGGTAAGTAGGCTGATCGTGGTAAAACCGCCGAGAAGGTGCAGTGCAACAACCTGGGGCCAGAGTTTCAGGGTGACCGTCCACATGCCAAAGGCACCCTGAAGCAGAATAAAACCGGCGATGAAAAGCGGTAGTTTGAAGGGCATGCCACGGCGACGCTGTCTTACTGCTGCAGCTGCCAGGCCAAACACCACCAGCCCCAGCGTGCTGGCAGCGTAGCGGTGGATCATTTCTGGCCAGCCTTTAGCCACATCCACCGGGGTATCGGGGAACCGGGCATTGGCTATGGCAATGTGTGTCTCGCTCTGGGGCACGGATATAAACCCGTAACACCCAGGCCAGTCGGGACACCCCAACCCAGCATCAACCAGCCGTGTCCAGGCGCCCAACATGATAACAACAACGGCCAGAAGCACTGAGAATGTTGCCCAGTTCACCATGGCGCGGGCTTTTGGCTGGCTGTCGGCGGACCGATGGTTCAAGACTACTCCTCCGGGCTGACTCTCAGCCCACCAGTGACAGTTTGAGCAGGTGTTTCAGATCCTTGAGCATGTCCTTGCCAGAATTTTCCGGGCCGTAATGCATCATCACGTTACCGAACGGATCAATCAACATGATGCGAGGCTCTTTCTCTGGATTGATGCCTACCGGCCAAGCTGGCGCCGTGCCGGGCGCTGGAGCAAGACGTTCCATCAATGGGTATTCTGTAGACCAGCGCGCTGCCAAATCGCCAGTAATGTCACCCAGCACGGCAGCTCTGGACACACGATTGGCGTTTTTTCCCAGTGCAATGTTGGCTTGTCTCGCCAGATAAAGAAGCTCCTCACAACGGCTGTCGCACGCGCCGGCTGCAACTACCATCAACCATTGGGGCTCCGCTTGCCCGGCTGTGAAACGCTTAGCCAACGGCTGACCTGAAGGGGTCTCAAGATTCAGAGCCGCCACGGACATCGCAGGTGTAATCAGGGTGCCATGATTGGTGTGGCCGACAGGGTTCAGCCAGCCGGTATAGAACATTATGCTGGCCAGAATCATCGGCCCGAACCCAAGCGCAAACAGCAGAAAAGCGGTACGTCGGCCTTTGCGTACCTGGTCGGGCGTGGGGCCGCCTACTTCTTCGCGCTGTGGTATCTGGCTAGCCATTATCATTGTCATTATTGGATCCTGTTTTTCGATAACTCGCGACTACACTCAATATAGTCAGCACCACGGCAAGCGCAAACCATTGTGTCGCATATCCGTAATGAGTTTGCGGGCCCATAAGATCCGGCTCCCAGTCAGCACGGTAGGCTCCGGGCTGCTCACTGTCCTGAAGTCGAATGATGGCCGCAGGCAAGTCCGCAATCTCAGATCTTGCAACCGCCCCGGGAAGCATTTGCACCCGCCTTGGCCAGCCTTCTTTCGGGCCGGTTTCACCAGACAAAACCGGCGGTTCCGGGTACGGACCTACTCGGCCCGTCAGGCTGAATACACCGTCGGGAGGCGTTACGTCTGGCAATTCGTTTCGGGTTCTCGGGGCCGCTATCCAGCCTCGGTTAACCAGAACCGGCGGGCCCTGCAGCGGGTAAAAAGCCGTTAGCACCTCGTAGCCTGCCATGCCATCTCGGGTTCTGTTATCTAACAACCAGCTGCGCTCGCCGTAGAGCCCGGTCACCGTCACCGGCCTGCCGTTATCCAGCCCGCTGACCACTTGTTCCGGCCAGTTGAGGTTTTGCGCCTCCTGTTGCCACTGGTCAAGTAGAACCTGCTTTTCTTCCGCTCGGTTCAGCTGCCAGATACCCAAGGCTATTAATAGAGGCAAAAAGGCGCCGGTAAACACCATTAATCGCCAGTCTACGTGCCATTGTCGAGGGTTTTTCTTTGCTTCAGTCATGGTCTGCTATAGTAAATCTGGCAGCAGCCAGAACAAAAACCAAAGAGATTTTTTATGCTCAAAGCCCTTATCATTATTCTCATGCTCGCCGTCATCGTAAGTCTTTTCAGCGGCCTTTTTTTTCTGATCAGAGACGGCGGCAAAACCAATCGGGTGGTGAATTCCCTCGCTATTCGCGTAGCGTTGAGCGTGTTACTGCTGGCAGTTATTCTTCTATCACTGTGGCAAGGGAGCTTGACGCTGCATCCGACTCCCTGAGAGCAAACCCTTGCAGCATCAAATGACATACACAAACACGAATAAACCTAGCCAGACCACATCTACAAAATGCCAATACCAAGAGGTTGCCTCAAAGCCGAAGTGGCTGTCTGCAGTAAAATGTCCCTTGTGAATACGTATCAGCATGATGATCAACATCAATGTGCCTAGCATCACGTGAACACCGTGAAAACCCGTGAGCATGAAGAAGGTGCTGCCGTATATGCCTGACTGAAGGGTCAGATTGAGCTCTTGATAGGCATGCACGTACTCTTCTGCCTGCAGAAACAGGAAAACAAGTGCCAACACTATGGTGGCCCCCAGCCATAGCTTCGTTTTCTTCCGGTTATCTGCTTTGAGCGCGTGGTGCGCAACGGTTACGGTAAATGATGACGTAACTAGCAGGATGGTGTTCACCAGCGGCAAACCCCAAGCCCCAATCACCGATTCCGGCGCAGGAAAGATTTCGGGATCTGGGTTGTTGATCAATGGCCAGGTTGCCTGAAACCCCTCCCAGAGCATGTGGGAACTGCCTCGGTCACCTTCGCCCCCAAGCCAAGGCACTGCAAACACGCGAGCGTAGAAAAGCGCACCGAAAAAAGCCGCAAAAAACATGATTTCCGAGAAAATAAACCAGCTCATACCCCAGCGGAACGAACGATCCATCTGTGGGCTATAAAGGCCGCTTCGACTTTCTTTGATGACGTTGCCAAACCAGCCGAACAGCATGTAGATCATGATCAACACGCCGGCTGTAAATATCATCCAGCCGCCGCTCGTACCCTCGCCTTGATTGCTGGCAACCATAATCGAGGCCGCCCCAAACAGGGTAACCCCCAGGCCCACCGTCGCAACAATAGGCCACTTGCTCTGTTCGGGAACGTAATAGGTCTGAAAGTCCGCCATAGCACTCTCCGATGGCTTATCCATTATTGATTGTTGTTGTGTTTTTCACGGCAGCCTGTGGCTCACCCTGATCATAAAGCGTATAGGACAGTGTCAATTTGGTGATGTGGCTGGGCAGATCCTGATCCACAATAAACACTAAAGGCATTTCCGTACTTTCGCCAGCAGACAGCGGTTGCTGGTTAAAGCAAAAACACTCGGTTTTATGAAAATACAAGGTGCCCTCGGATGGCGACAAGCTTGGCACCGCCTGCCCCACCATATCCCGGCTGGTTGGGTTTTCGGCGTAGAAATTTACGGTGGTGGGTTCACCCGGGTGAACCTCAACACTGCGATCTACAGGCCGGAACACCCAGGGCATATCCGGCCCATTTTGCGCCAAAAACTGAACTTTAATGGTGCGATTCATGTCCGCAGCCGAGGGCTCCGTGGATTCATAGCGGCCACTGGTCTTGCCATTGATGCCGGTGATGTCACAGAACACGTCATACAGAGGCACCAGTGCAAAGCCGAAGGCAAACATTCCGGCCACGCTGGCAAGGCACCAGCCTATAACCCGCGCATTGGTGCGCTGGGGTACAGGCTTACCTTCCGATTGCTCAGCCATAGTTGCCTGCCTCCTATTTCACATCCGGTGGAGTGGTAAATGTGTGATAAGGCGCGGGTGATGGTATTTCCCACTCAAGCCCCTCTGCGCCTTCCCAAGGCCGAGCGGGTGCTTTTTCACCGCCTCTGGCACACTTCACCACTATGAAAAGGAACAACAGCTGAGTCGAGCCAAACATGAACGCCCCGATGCTCGATACCATGTTGAAATCGGCAAACTGCAGAGCGTAATCCGGAATTCGGCGGGGCATCCCGGCAAGGCCCAGGAAGTGCATGGGGAAGAAAGCCAAGTTCATCCCGATGAACGACAGCCAGAAATGAGTTTTAGCAAGGGTCTCGTCATACATATAGCCGGTCCATTTCGGTAGCCAGAAGTATGCCGAAGCGAAGATGCCGAATATGGCTCCTGGCACCAGTACGTAATGGAAATGGGCGACCACGAAGTAGGTGTCATGGTACTGGAAGTCCGCCGGGGCAATCGCCAGCATCAGGCCGGAGAACCCGCCGATGGAAAACAGAATCACAAACGCGACTGCAAACAGCATGGGTGCTTCGAACGTGAGTGAACCACGGAACATAGTGGCCACCCAGTTGAAGACTTTTACTCCCGTTGGCACGGCAATCAACAAGGTGGCGTACATAAAGAACAACTGCCCGGCGACAGGTACGCCAACCGTGAACATGTGGTGCGCCCATACCAGAAAAGAAAGCAGAGCTATCGCCCCCACCGCGTAAACCATTGAAGCATAGCCAAATAGAGGCTTGCGTGAGAACGCAGGAATGATATGAGACACCGCCCCAAAGGCCGGGAGGATCATAATATAAACCTCCGGATGCCCGAAGAACCAGAATACGTGCTGGAACAGAACTGGGTCGCCACCACCGGCCGCATTAAAGAAGCTGGTGCCGAAGTTGATATCCATCAGCATCATGGTTAATACGCCCGCCAGCACTGGCATTACTGCGATCAACAGAAAGGCCGTGATCAGCCAAGTCCAGACAAACATGGGCATTTTCATCAGGGTCATTCCCGGCGCCCGCATGTTAAGCACCGTGGCGATCACGTTAATCGCGCCCATGATCGAGGACACGCCCATGATGTGGATAGCGAAAATAAAGAAGGTGGTACTCGGAGGCCCGTACGTAGTAGACAAAGGCGCATAGAACGTCCAACCAAAGTTGGGCCCGCCACCTGACATGAACAGTGTTGAGATTAGAATCAGGAAGGCACAAGGCAGCAACCAAAAGCTCCAGTTGTTCATCCGAGGCAACGCCATGTCTGGCGCGCCAATCATTAGCGGTATCATCCAGTTTGCCAGCCCAACAAACGCCGGCATAACCGCACCAAAGACCATAAGCAACCCGTGCATAGTGGTCATCTGGTTGAAAAATTCTGGCTGAACGATTTGTAGCCCAGGCTGAAATAATTCCGCCCGGATAACCATCGCCATGGATCCGCCCAGGAGGAACATGGAGAAGCTGAATATCAGGTACATGGTCCCGATATCTTTGTGGTTTGTGGTCAACAGCCAGCGGCTGATGCCGCTAGCTGGGCCGTGATGATGATCTTGGGCGTGGGTATCTGCAACCGCACTCATTAAAACCCCCGTTACCGCCAATTATTGTGGCTGGTGATAGCTGTTATCTGGCGTTGATTACTGTTCGTTCTTGTAATCGAAGATTTCTTTTGGCGTGACCATGTCTCCCACCTTATTACCCCAGGCGTTCCGCTCGTAGGTAATGATGGCCGCAAGGTCGGCTTCATTCAGCTGGCCGCCAAAAGCCTGCATCGCCGTACCAGATTTACCGTTCACCACAATATCGAGGTGGGCGGCCATGTCTCCGGTCGCAATGGCACTGCCTTTAAGTGCCGGGAATGCCGGCGGCGCACCACTACCATCTGCCTGGTGACAAGCTGCGCAGTTGCTGGCGTAGGCCTTTTCACCGCGCTCCATAAGCTCATCCATGGTCCAGTCTTTCTGGGTCAGCTCACGCTCTTTCTCGGCCGCCGCTTTCTGTTCGGCAACCCAAGTGTTGTATTCCTCTTCAGGCACCGCCTTAACAACTACCGGCATAAACCCGTGATTCTTGCCACACAACTCTGCGCACTGACCACGATAGATGCCGGGCTCGTCCACGCGGGTCCATGCTTCGTTGATAAAGCCAGGAATAGCATCCTTCTTAACGCCGAAAGCTGGTACCCACCAAGAATGAATAACATCGTTGGCTGTAAGCAGGAAGCGGATCTTTTTACCCACAGGCACAACCATCATGTTATCCACTTCCAGCAAATAATTTTCGCCTTTAGCCTGACGATTGTTGATCTGATCCGGCGGTGTTGTGGTGTTGGAGAAGTAACCGAAATCTTCGTTGATATACTCGTACTGCCACTTCCACTGATAGCCGGTCACCTTAATATCTATGTCCGACTCAGTGGTGTCGTACATATCTATCAAAGTTGCGGTGGCGGGAATCGCCATGATGACAAGAATAACCAGTGGTATGAGCGTCCATAGAACCTCAACCAGCGTATTCTCGTGAAAATTTGCAGGTTTCGCGCCGCGAGACTTGCGGTGGGCGAAAATAGACCAGAACATGATCCCGAATACGACGACGCCTATGGCAACGCAAATCCAGAAAATGGTCATGTGAAGGTCAAATATATCGTTACTGGTACCGGTAACCCCGGGGGTCATGTTTACCGTCCAGTCCGCTAGGGACAGGGCGGGGAACGACAGACCGCCTAACAGGGCACCTGCCCGCTGAGCGTGCACGCGCATACTGTGTCTCCACAGAGTGTTATTCTTGTCGGATTTTGCGTAATCCCTCTGTTCTCAACCGGCGCTCGCATTCGCCAGAAAATTCCAGAGTGAAAGCCTGCTTACAGATACATCAATATTGAGTATAGACACAGATCAAAAAAATACTAAAAACCATTTAAACCCAAAAAGATTAAACACGCACTTATTTAGAAGAAGATAGAATATGACACTCAAACTGTCGGTCACAGACCGGCGCTTATGGGCTCTGGCATGGCCTCTGATGCTCACCAATCTCACGGTTCCATTATTGGGGTTGGTAGATACAGCTGTGCTGGGGCACTTAAAAAGCCCGGAATATCTTGGCGCAGTGGCAGTGGGCGCTAACCTGTTCACCATTTTGTACTGGAGCTTCGGCTTTATGCGCATGGGCACAACAGGGCTTGCCGCCCAGGCCTGGGGCAAGCGCGATAGCTTTAGCCAAGTTGCCTTACTGCTCCGCTCGGTGACGCTGGCGGTGGGTATAGGCCTGCTACTGATTTTGTGCCATCAGCCTTTGATAAAAATTGGGCTGGCGCTAATGAACCCAAGCCCAGGCGTAACCGAGCTTGCCGCCGAGTACGCGGCCATAAGAATCTGGAGTGCCCCTGCGGTGCTGTGTCAGTACACGCTTGTGGGCTGGCTGATCGGCACTCAGTATGCACGCGGGCCAATGATTATGCTCATCGTGGCCAACGGCCTGAATATCGTGTTGGATATACTGTTCGTAACCATATTCGGCTGGAATAGCCGAGGCGTAGCCATCGCGACAGTCATCGCCGAATACGGTGCTGCAATCATCGGCTTTATCATTGTGCTGCGCCGCATGCCCGATGGACAACGGCTTACTCGGGCATTGTTCGGAACCCTTGCGGACTATTTAGCCATACTGCAGGTAAACCGCTACATTATGGTTCGCACCATAGCCCTGCTGCTGGTGCTGGCCTTCTTTACAGCCCAAGGGGCTCGCCAGGGCGACACCATACTGGCGGCCAATGCGGTATTGATCACCTTTTTGCTTCTGATCTCCAATGCGTTAGACGGCTTTGCCAATGCCGCCGAGGCGCTAATTGGCGAATCTGTGGGTAGAGACAGCAGGCGGCGCTTCCTTGTGGTGTTCCGCTGCGCACTACGGTGGTCCCTTTGGGGTTCACTGTTGCTGACCATCTTGTTCGTAGTCAGTGGCCGCGGCCTAATAGCTTTGCTAACTGGCATTGAAGAAGTGCGCACCACAGCCTGGCAATTCCTGCCTTGGCTATGGCTACTGCCGTTTGCCTCAGTTTGGGGGTTTCTGTTTGATGGAGTATTCATTGGTGCTACACGCACCAAGGATATGCAAAACACCATGCTGTTTTCGGCACTCGGTGTTTTCGCACCCGTGTGGTGGTTAACCACAAGCTGGGGCAACCACGGGCTCTGGTTTTCTCTCATATGCCTTATGCTTGCCCGCGCAGCAAGTATGGGCTGGCTGTGCTGGTCACACACTCGTAACGACCGGTGGTTCAGCGCCCGGTAACCTGGATGCAATTGTTAACAATATCTGACAGTCCGAGAATCGCAGCTCACCAAATCTCGTCTACACTTGTGAGAAAAGACGGGCGCCTTGCAGTGGTATGTAAAAGTAACCTGCTGCGACTTAGCTGCCCAGGTACTTATTACCCCTTACAGGAGGCGCCTTGCGACCTCAATCTGTTCAAACACCGGCATGGCCTCAAATGACGCCACAGGCAGTCCTAGAGATCATTGACCACGCGCGGCGCAAGGAAGCCCGCTCGGGCACCTTTCTGAGGCAGCTGCATGAAAAGGCAGCGGCGTTGCCCTCTGCCATCACAATTGAGGGCTACAAGCCCGCCTCCTGTCTGTTCCAGTTTGCCATCGAGTACATCGAAATGGCGCCCAGGCTTATAGAGTGCGTGGATGCCTGTGCCAGAGAAGCCGGCACCGCACAGCTGTTTGATCCGTTTGTGACAGCTGCCATAGGTTACTTCACCGAGCCGTCTGCCTTTCTGGTGCACTACGATGGCTTGGATGGGCTTTTAATCCGCGCCTACCTTTGCCACCGCCTGATGGAAGAGATGCATGAAAATAATCACTCCATCAGAACCGGCGGGCTTGTCGATATGGAAGCAACTCGTGCTAATCTTCTGGTTCACGAGCTTATTGGCGAACCTTTCGCAAACGAACTGGACGCTTCAATCACCGTAACCGTGCTAAAGATTGCTGGTACGCCGGATTATTACGAACTGAACCTCGACCCCTTCGTTAAACAGGTGAACAACGATGCTTGGAACTGGATGCGACACTACTGGGAAAACCTCCTAATCCGCAATCACATCCGCTTTTCCCTGGGCTCTGGCTTGGCCTGACCTAGCCGTGTAAGGCACTGCGCAATCGAAAGGTTCACTATCATAATGAGAAAACAAACAATTTTTCTGCTAGCCGGTTGCCTGCTGTCGGCCTCCGTGCTGTCAGAAGAGCTAACGATTCGGGTGCAACTCGCTAACGGCACCGGCCCATTGACCGGCGCGGTGGTGTATCTAAATGATGGCAGTCACGCCCCTCCCGCACAGGCAGAAGTGGTTCAAAAAAATCGCATGTTCCATCCCCACGTGCTGATTTTGCCCGCTGGCTCCAGTGTGAGTTTCCCCAACCGGGACAACACGCACCATCACGTCTATTCATTCTCGCCGGCAAAAACCTTTGATCTTGCACTCTATGCGGGTGAGCCCGAAGCGCCAGTGGTGTTTGATAAACCAGGTATTGTCGAGCTTGGCTGCAATATTCACGACCACATGCAGGCGTTTATTGTGGTGGCGGATACACGGGCCGTTGGGCAAACCAATGAGCAAGGAGAAGTAACCCTCGCGTTGGACTTTGGCGTTACTCAAGCGCCCAGCTCGCTAAACCTGAATATATGGCACCCCCGCCTGCCAGACAACACTCGACCAGTGGTTCGAGAGATCAGTTCCACCAGCCTGAAAAATACTGCCATAGAAACCGTCAACATTGAGCTGGTGCCCGAGACTCGCCATGAAAGCCCGATGGATCACCTCCAGAACCGCTTTCGGGATCTGTGATGGGTCGTCTGGCTCACCGCATCGGGTTCCGCGGCCGCCTGGTTACCGCCATGGTTGCTCTGGTTGCCTTGGTGAGCTTGCTGATCGGCGCGCTGTTGATGGTGTATTTGTTCGAGGATGAAAAACACCGGGCCCTGGAACAGCTCAGCATAGCTGAGCGTATTACCCATGAGGTGATCGAGCGCCGCACCGATCTCGAACTCTCCCGGCTGAGTGTCGTGGTTCGCGACTTCGGTTTCCGTTCTGCCGTCGCTAGCCGAGACCCTGGAACCCTCAACAGCGCATTGGAAAACCACACCGGGCGCGTGGAGGCAGATTTTGCGCTGTTGCTAAATCGCCAAGGCGAGCTTCTGGCCTCCACGTTATCTCGGGCACTACCCGACATTACCTCCGGGCAGTTTGCCAACGCCCGAAAAAACGGAGCTGATCGTTCGTTTCTAAC
Source organism: Marinobacter sp. (assembly GCF_052094685.1). GTDB lineage: Bacteria > Pseudomonadota > Gammaproteobacteria > Pseudomonadales > Oleiphilaceae > Marinobacter. Next base: position 23,713 of record NZ_JBQDKB010000007.1, on the reverse strand, counting down.
CGTTGACCATCGTGGCTACGAAGTACTTGTTATTCCGGTGGAAGCACCCGGATTGCGGGCATGGCTGGTAGCAGGCTTTGAGCTGGACCAAGAGCTTGCCACTGTCATTGCTCAGCTTAGTGGCAGCTCGGTTATTTTTCGCTCCAGTGCCAACGATCCAAGCAAGTTCACCAGCTTCGCAGCATCTGCCGATATCAAAGGCGCCGGGGAGCAGGAGCTACTCGGACCTGCAGGAAGCCAAAACTTCATCGAAAGCTCCCGCTACTTCACACGCACCATGAATCTTGGGGCATCCAAGGAGGGTAGTTTCGAAGCGGTTCTGATGATCAGCCGAGCGGCCAGTCTGGAAAATTACTACAGCCGCGCCTTGGAAATAGGCTTATTGGTCACAGCGATTATGGTGCTGGCAATACTGCTCGCGCTTTTCATGGCAAGGTATTTGGGCCGGCCGGTGTTGCAGCTTGCCCGCTACGCCCAGGCCGTGGGAGAGGGTCAAAATCCGAAGGCGCCCGACATTCGCTCCGGCGGAGAGCTTCGGCAGCTGCGCAACGCGCTGCGAGATACACTGGCCCGCCTTGTGCGACGCGAAGCAGAGATTCACCATGCAGCAACCCATGATGACGTAACAGAGCTGGGCAACCGTAACGCATTGATGCAGGCCGCCCAGGAAGGCTTTGGCGCCGGAACACCCTGTAGCCTGATTGGTCTGCGGGTGAGTGACCTGTCCGATATCAACGATACGCTAGGCATAGAGTTCGGCGACAAGGTCCTGCTGGGCCTCTCTCAACGACTGCGCGATGAGCTCCCGGATGCCAGCCTGATTGCGCGCACCGGTGGCAGCGAGTTTCTAGCCATGGTTGCGGTGCAAAGCCCTGAAACGCTGGAACGGCGGGCGCAGGCCCTGCATAAAACCGTCGTATCGCCCCTGAGTATCGACAACACACCATTCTCCCTGCGTATTACTCTGATAACTCTGCAGCTGCCCACCGATGCCTGCACGACGAACGAGCTGAGAAGGCGGGTAAACTTGTCCTTTGATCGGGCTCAGCAACAAGGTGTTTCGGTTACTCGATACGAGCCAGGGCAAGATGAGAGCCACCTGCGTGAACTGAAGCTGATCTCCGATTTGCACCGTGCCATCCAGTACGGCGGCTTGCACATGAATTATCAGCCCAAGCTCGATAGCCGTACCGGGCGGCTGCTTCAGGTGGAAGCTCTGGTGCGCTGGATACACCCGGAGCTGGGCTTTATATCGCCCGAGGAGTTCATCTTTTTGGCTGAGCAGTCCGGGCAAATCAACGACCTGACGGATCACATCCTGCAGCGGGTTGCCAGTGATGCCCGCGCCTGGTTTTGCAAAGGCCTGGATGCAGGCGTCGCCATCAACCTGTCTGCAATGGACCTAACCTGGCCGAAACTAACCGAGCGCATAGCCACTATTTTTGCCGATTGGCACCACAGCATGGAGCGCGTCACCCTGGAGGTGACAGAGAGCGCCCTGATGGACGACCCGGAAGAGGCCATGGCCACATTGAACCGCCTGCGAGAGCTGGGGGTAACCCTATCTGTTGACGACTTTGGCACAGGCTATTCCTCATTGTCGCAACTGCGCAAACTGCCGGTTCAGGAATTGAAAATAGATAAATCCTTTGTTCTCCAGTTAAATACTGAGCCTCAGGATCAGCTGATTGTAAAATCCACGATCGATATGGCCCACGGACTTGGCCTTAAGGTTGTTGCAGAAGGTATCGAGAACCTGGACACCTGGACACTGCTGCAATCCTGGGGTTGCAATATTGGCCAAGGTTTCTACCTCAGCCGTCCGGTTTCTGCAGATGACCTTACACAAACCGCCGCAGCCATTGCCGAACGCCAGCAAGAGCTGGCCGACATTACGCCGGAGCATTCTTCATGACGCTTTTTATCAACATGCTGCGGGCCAGAACGTTCGCGCCCCTGCTGTCCGTAGGACTTCTTGCCACGCCTGTGGCCTTGGCAGATGTTGGCAGCCGCATTTGGGCGACCGGTGGCGTCACCACCATAGAAGGCAGCGCTGGCGGCGGGCTGGTGCCCTGGGCTTTGCTTGGCAGCTACGCTGATGATGAAGAATGGGGGGGCACGGTTGCTCTGAGTAGGGCCGATGTGGACGACTATTCGCTTTCGGTTACCGGTGCCGGCTTGAACTGGAATAACCGAGTTGAAGTGACCGTTGCTCGCCAGACCTTGGATCTCGATAGCCTGGTGTTTACCCTCAAAGACGGCTTCGGGCTGGAGCAGGATGAACTCAACCAAGACATCTTCGGTGTAAAAGTGCGGTTGGCTGGCGATGTTCTCTACAGCCCTTGGGGCCAATGGTCTGCCGGCGTACAGCACAAACGGCAGCGGGACTTCACAGTGCCTGACGCGATTGGAGCCAGGGACGACAGCAGCACAGATGTTTATATCTCCGGCTCCAAGGTATTTTTTGCCGCGGTATTTGGTCGCAACCTGTTGGTAAACGCCACCGCACGCGGCACCCGCGCCAACCAGGGCGGGCTGTTGGGCTTTGGCGGAGATTTAAACAACAGCTATGAAATTATGGCCGAAGCCGGTGTCGGCGTGTTTATTAACCGACAATGGCTGGTCGGCGCCGAGTACCGTCAAAAGCCAGACAACCTAAGTTTTGCCCGTGAAGACGACTGGTGGGATGTATTCGTTGCTTGGGTACCAGATCGTCGGCTTGCGGTGACAGCAGCATTCGTCAATTTAGGCAACATAGCCACGTTAACGGATCAACAAGGCGTTTACCTGTCTCTGCAGGGGAGTTTCTGATCATGGGCTGGAGCAAAATGAAAACATACACCGCCGCGCTGATCATCGCGATGAGCCTTGTTATAGGCGGCTGCCAAAGCTTTCAAAGCCAGCCGGACAATAGCCTGTACCTGCAACTGGGGCAGCGCGACGGTATCGCCAACGTAGTGGAAGACATGCTCTACCTCATCGTGGACGACGAGCGTATTAATCACCAGTTCAAAGGTATAAATGTTGCCCAGTTCCATCGCAACCTGACCGATCAATTGTGTGAACTCAGTGGCGGCCCTTGCCAGTATTCGGGACGCGACATTCGGGAAGCCCACGCAGCAATGGGCATTACCAACACCCAGTTTAACGCCCTGGCCGAAAACCTTATTCTGGCCATGGAGGCAAACCAGATACCCACAACCGCACAGAATCGACTGATCAAACAACTGCTGCCGATGTACTCGGACATTCGCCACCTCTAAATACATGGGACAACACACAGAATGACTGACAGCAAGAACACTATCCGCCCGGGCCGTTACCAACACTACAAAGGCCAGGACTACGAGGTTATCGACATCGCCCGGCACAGCGAAACCGAAGAAGAACTGGTGGTTTACCGCTGCCTTTACGGCGATCACAGCCTCTGGGTGCGCCCGCTGACCATGTTTAAGGAAACCGTAACCGTGGCGGGAGAACAGGTTCCCCGCTTCGCGCGTATCGACAAAGATTAAGAGTTACACAAGCACTTTGACTCAGCTGGCTAATTCCTGCACATTACCGCATTTTCATGATCCCGGCCTTCTCAAGAAGGCCGGATAACCCACAACGCCACACTCGGAGTTTCCCCATGAATGCCGTTGTTGCCGCGGTACTGATCATGCTCGTAATGAGCTTGGCCCGCATCCACGTTGTTGTTGCCCTTATTGTAGGCGCCGTGTCTGGTGGCCTGATCGCAGGACTGTCCCTGGAAGCCACCATTGAAGCGTTCAATAACGGCCTTGGCGGCGGTGCGACCGTTGCCTTGTCCTACGCCACCTTGGGTGCGTTCGCCGTTGCCATCGGCAAATCCGGCCTGGCCCATGCGCTAGCAGACAAAACCCTCGCCATGGTTGGCCAACAGGAAAACAGCTCGGCCGCCAAGGGCGTGCGTTACATGATCATCGGCGTGCTGGTGCTGATTGCCCTATCGTCACAGAACATCCTGCCCATCCACATCGCATTCATTCCGCTGGTCGTACCGCCCATGCTGTACGTGATGGCCAAATTGAAAATGGATCGCCGGTTGGTTGCCTGCGCGCTCACCTTCGGCTTGATCACGCCTTACATGTTCCTACCCATCGGTTTCGGCGGCATTTACCTGAATGAAATTTTGATGGCCAAGATCAGCGCCAACGGCGGCGACACAGAAGGCCTAAGCGTGATGCAGGCCATGGCCCTGCCAGCTTTGGGCATGCTCTGCGGTCTGCTGGTAGCGGTATTCTTCACTTACCGTGGCGAGCGCGAATACGATCTGGAGGCCATTACCCGCACCGAGCGCGTAAACGTGTCTTATAGCCCCCGCACATTGGGCATGGCCCTGGCCGCTATCGTCGTCGCCTTCGTGGTTCAGCTTTGGCTGGGCTCGATGATCCTCGGGGCTCTGGCAGGCTTCCTGCTGTTCAACCTGTCTGGCGTAGTAAAGTGGAAAGAGGCTGACGACCTGTTCACCGAAGGCATGAAAATGCTGGCCATGATTGGTTTCATCATGATCGCAGCATCTGGCTTCGCGGAAGTGATGCGCGAAACCGGCGAAATCGCTACGTTGGTACAAAGCTCTGTTGAAGTGATCGGCAGCAACAAGCCGATGGCGGCGCTGCTGATGCTGCTGGTGGGCCTTATGATTACCTTGGGTATCGGCTCATCCTTCTCAACGATCCCCATCATAGCGGCCCTGTACGTGCCTCTGGCGCTGGAAATGGGCTTCAGCTCCATGGCCATCGTCGCCCTGGTCGGCACCGCCGGCGCCCTGGGTGATGCCGGCTCCCCAGCCTCCGATTCCACCCTCGGACCCACCGCCGGCCTTAACGTAGACGGCCAACACAACCACATCTGGGATTCTGTGGTGCCTACGTTCTTGCACTACAACTTGCCGTTGCTCGGGTTTGGGTGGTTGGCGGCTATGGTTCTCTGAGTTTGGAGTTTGCCTTCGTTACGTAGCCTGCTGATTCTGAGGCTACGAGGTCACGGGGGTACTTTTCTTCTGGAAAAAAGCAACTCGCTGCGCTCAGACATCTTTTTTCCGCCAGAAAAGTACCCCCGCACCCTCTGGTTACAAAGCACAGATATCTCAAGGAAAAGGCGGGGAGGAAAAGTGTTCCCTGAAACACCTTTTTTGGCTGCCTGCAGTGAAATACCTCAAGCATTAAACTGCACTAAATCCGTTTATCTTTTAAACCGATCTATCTTCGTAGTTTGAACAAGAGGGCGTGGGGGGATGTTTTTCTGCCGGGAAAAAATGTCTGAGCGCAGCGAGTTGTTTTTCCCAGAAGAAAAATATACCCCCGGGACCTCGAAACCCTCCCAGGCCAGCAGGCTAAAATCCTTAAAATCTCTAGCCCTCAGACCCAGCCTTAAAAAACACTACCTGCTTAACCGTATGATCATCATCGTTGTCGCGCGTATTCACCCGCGTATCCAATTCAGGCGTAGCAGGCGCCTCAGCATCTGAGATGGCATCGGTAAAGCCACAAGCCACACACTCGCGAATCTGCTCATCTGCGTCGTCGGTGAACATCATGATCTTGTCCATCTCCGAACAGCGAGGACACACAGCACCGGCTATAAAACGCTTCGGGGTCGACATAACGTACCTCCAGGTTAAAGCTTCCGGTGACCACAACAGCCACCGGAGAGGATTGAATTAGGCCGCGTCGTCCGTGATGCCGGTCTGTTTCAACAGGGCGCCTACTTCAGGTTCGCGGCCACGGAAGGCTTTGAACAGCTCCATGGGCTCCTGTGATCCGCCTTTTTCGAGGATGTTCTGCAAGAACGCCCGCCCGGTTTCAGGGTCGAAGATGCCGTTTTCTTCGAACAGCGAGAAGGCATCGGCCGCCAGCACTTCCGCCCATTTGTAGCTGTAATAACCCGCGGCGTATCCACCGGCGAATATGTGAGAGAACGCGTTAGGGAAGCGGTTGAACTCCGGAGACTCCACCACCGCGATGGTTTCGCGCACTTTTCGGTGCACGTCCAGCGGGTTGGTGGGTGCCTCTTCGGTGAATTCCGCGTGCATACGGAAGTCGAACAAAGAAAACTCCAGCTGTCGCACCATGGCCATACCGGACTGGAAGTTTTTGGCAGCCAGCAGTTTCTGCAGCAGGTCTTCCGGTAATGGCTCGCCGGTTTCATGGTGGCTGGCAATCATCGCCAAGGACTCGGGGTTCCAGCACCAGTTTTCCAGGAACTGGCTGGGTAGTTCCACGGCATCCCAAGCCACGCCATTGATACCAGACACATCCGTGACTTCCACTTGGGTCAGCATGTGATGCAGCCCGTGGCCAAATTCGTGGAACAGGGTGGTTACTTCGTCGTGGGTGAGCAGCGACGGTTTGCCGTTTACCGGCGGCGTGAAGTTGCAGGTCAAAAAGGCCACCGGCAATTGCAGCGTGCCACGCTGGTTGCGCCAACGTACCCGACAGTCGGCCATCCAGGCACCACCGCGCTTGCCTTGGCGGGCAAACAGGTCGAAGTAGAACCAGGCAATCGGCTCACCATCGCGGCTGATGCAATAAGCGGTAGCGTCTTCGTGCCAGGTTTCTACGTCTGGCTTGGCTTCTATCTGCACATCGAACAGCTTTTCGGCCACTCGAAACAGCCCTGGCACCACTTTATCCACAGGGAACCAGGGGCGCAGGGTTTCGGGTGAGATGTCATAGCGCTGCTGGCGCAGTTTTTCGCTGTAGTAGCCCACGTCCCAGGCCTTCAGATCGTCTAAACCGTGTTCGTCTTTGGCGAAAGACTTGAGTTCAGCAAACTCTTTTTCAGCGATTGGTTTGGATTTGGCCGCTAATTCGTTGAGAAAACCCAGTACCTGATCGGTATCCCGCGCCATTTTGGTGGCCAGCGAGCGTTCGGCGTAGTTATTGAAGCCGAGTAGCTTGGCTGCGGCGTGGCGGCGTTTGAGAATTTCGGCCATAACCTGGGTGTTGTCCCAGGTCCCGGCATCTGGGCCCACATCGGAAGCCCGGGTCACAAACGCTTCATAGACTTCGCGACGCAGCTCGCGGTTGTCACCATAGGTCATGACCGGGAAGAAGCTGGGGAAATCCAGCGTGATCACGTAACCGTCCAGCTCCTTCTGGCTAGCTGCCTGTTTTGCGCCTTCGATGGCGCTTTCCGGCAGGCCGGCAAGGTCTTCTACCTCGGTGATGTGTTTGAACCAGTGCTGGGTTGCGTCTAGCACGTTTTCGCTGAAGCGGTTGGACAGTTCCGCTCGCTCACGGGAGAGTGCTGCATACTGCATTTTCTGGTCGTCGGGCAGGTCGACGCCGCCAAGGTGGAAGTCTCGCAGGGTGTTATCCACAGACTTGCGCTGGGCTTCGCTCAGGTCTTTGAAGTCGCTCCGGGCAGCTAGCTTTTTATAGGCTTCGCACAGGGCGGTGTTCTGGCTGAGTTCGGTGCTGTACTCGGTCAGCTTTTCCAAGCAGTTCTTGTAAACCTTGCGCAGGTCGTCGTTGTTCATCACGCCGTTGAGGTGTGAAATAACGGACCAGGCGTTGTTGAGCTTGTCTTCCAGCGCTTGCATGGGCTGGGCGAGGGTGTCCCAAGTGGGGTCTTCGTTCTGGGCAAGACTTCCAATTTTCACGCGGTTTTCGCTGAGAATCTGGTCAATTGCCGTTTCCATATGCTCGGTGCGCACATGCTCAAATTTCGGCAGCAAATCATCAGTCAGTAACGGGTTATTCATGGATCCCCTTCTCAGCTGTTAAAGTGTCGGTTACACGCAACGTAAGGTATATGTAATGACGAATATACGTTCTCACAAGGGTACCACGCCAAGTTTCGGAGAACGCGCTCTGGTGGATGCCAGTGCCGTAGTGATCGGTGATGTTAAAACCGGTGACGACTGCTCCATCTGGCCGATGACGGTGGTGCGTGGTGACATGCATAACATTCGTATTGGCGATCGCTGTAGCATTCAAGATGGCTCAGTGTTGCATATCACCCATGCCAGCGATTATAACCCGGGGGGCTATCCCCTGATTATTGGCGACGATGTCACCGTGGGGCATAAGGCTTTGTTGCACGGCTGTACGGTGGGTAGCCGGGTGCTGGTGGGCATGGGTTGCATCATTATGGACGGCGCTGTGGTGGAGGATGAGGTAATCGTTGCGGCGGGTTGTCTGGTGCCGCCGGGGAAAATCTTGGAGTCCGGGCATCTTTATGTGGGGGCACCGTGTAAGAAGGCACGGGCTTTGTCGGATAAAGAGCGTACTTTTTTCAAGTATACAGCGGCCAACTACGTGAAGCTCAAAGACGAATATCTGGCGGAGCAGGGCTGATCATAAGGACAACTAGCGTGAACCGAGGAACGCGGGAAGTTTAAGGCAGGATTTCTATCGGTAGATCTCCCGTTGAAACAGCGTCATCGCACTCGGGGTCGCGTATGGCGATTTCTACTCGGCGGTTCAGTGCGCGGTTTTCAGGCGTGTCGTTTGGGGCAAGGGCATTGGTTTCCGCACGGCCGGCGGCGACTACGCGCTCGGCTGGAACCTTTCGGTTCAGGACGAGTTCATGCACCACAGATACCGCCCGGGCTGCAGAGAGATCCCAGTTGGAGCGGTATCGACTGCTGGAGATAGGGCGGTCGTCTGTGTAGCCAGAGACCAGTACATCGCCGGTGCAGCCAGCTAAAACGCCCACCACCCGTTCAATAATGGGGATCATCTCCGGCTTTATTGACGCCTGGCCAGAGCGGAAGGTGGCTTCTTCGGAGAACCGAATAACCACTTTGTTTTTGTCGTAATTAACACTCAAAGCTCCCGAAGCCACTTCGTTTTCCAGTTCACCGATCATTCGGCTGGCCAGATCTAATACACCCCCAGAAATAACGGTGGTCGCTGTCTCTGGCGCTCGCTCATCAATGAATTCCGGTTCTCGGGTTTGTGTCTCGGTCGGCTCGGGCAGGGAGACTGTGTCTGATTCAACCAGGGTAATCGGCGAGCCGCCAACGCTGTCATCCAGAACGTTGGCGGAGCCAAACGCCACAGACATGGAGTTGGCCATTGCCTTGTATTTTTCAATATCCATTTCCGCGAAAGACAGCAGCAGAATAAAAAACGTCAGCAGCAACGTAGCGAGATCGGCAAAGGTCACAATCCACGCGGGCGTCTGGTTTTTCTGCCGGGGTTTTCTGTTTGTGCGGATTTGCTGCAAAGCCTCAGGCCTCCCGCTCCGGCGTCAGCCCTGTGCGCTGATCTGGCGTTACAAATGACGAGAGCATTTCGGTCATCACTCGGGGGTTTTCACCACGCATGATGTTGCGAATGGAGGTAACGATCAGTACCTGATTGCGGTTTTCATCCTCGGCTTTTAGCTGAAGCTTGTCGGCCAGAGGCAGCGCGATCAATTGCGCAATAAACGCGCCATAGAGTGTTGTTAGCAGGGCAACAGCCATTGCCGGGCCGATGGAAGAGGGATCATCCAGCGAATTGAGCATCTGAACCAAACCCACCAACGTGCCCAGCATGCCGATCGCTGGCGCAGACTCGCCAATGCCCCGAAATACTCGCTCAGCCACTTCATAGCGCTCGGCCATCTGCTGGGACTCTTGAGCCAAGGCTTCTTCAACCAGTTCCGGTGGGTGGCCATCTACGCACAGGCTGATCGCTTTCTGCAGGAATTCGTTGCTGGTTTGGTGATTCTCCAGCCCCAGAATACCCTCTTTACGCACCACCAGGGCAAGCGCTCCCGCCTCACGAATCAGTTCTGCAGGGCGATCGACCTTGTCGGTAAATGCCGAGCTCATCGCCAGGCGAAAAGCACTGGTAACAGAGGACAGGCGGAATTTTATGAGTGTGACGGCGAAGGTGCCGCCCACAACTATGGCCAAGCCGGGGAGATTCAGGAAGGTCAGAAGCGAGGCGTTTGCCAGCATCGCCAGAATAACAATCAGAATACCGGCAACAAGCCCTACGAGGGTAAGAATGTCCATGCATAGCCCTTATGGATAGTCCCTAATGGACAGTTCCTTACGGATTGGTGTCTCTGAGGCTGGCCCTGCCGCGGCGCACCCTCTGTATCATTGCCTCAGTCGTTACGCATCGCATCAATAACGGGCGCTGTTTCCGGGCGCACGCCCCGCCACACCCGGAAAGACTCGGCAGCCTGTTCAATCAGCATGCCCAAGCCATCAAACACCCGCAAAGCTCCATTATCTAGAGCCCATTGGTTAAATGTCGTTGTTTGTAAAGAGTACATCATGTCGTACACCACTGTGCCGGCCGTGATCACATTTGCACAAAGTGGCGGCAGATCGCCCTGCAAGCTGGCGCTGGTGCCATTGATAATCACATCAAACGGCTGGTCTGGCTCGTCAAACCCGCAGGCGCTCAGAGTGGCAGCGCCGGCCTCATCTGCAAACAGCGTAGTCAGGGCTTCGGCTTTGGCCACCGTGCGGTTTGCGATGGTTAGGCTCGCGGGCTGTTGCTCAAGCACCGGGCCCAGAACGCCACGTACGGCACCGCCCGCGCCCAAAACCAGTATGTGGGCGCCTTTTAACTGAACGCCATGGTTGGCAAGCAGATCCCGAACCAGCCCATGGCCGTCGGTGTTATCCGCTACCAACTGACCTTCTTGGTTCTGATACAAGGTGTTCGCCGCACCGGCTTTTTCAGCTCTCACTGCCCGGCAATCGGCTAGTTCCCATGCCTGTTCCTTAAAGGGTACGGTTACGTTCAGGCCCTTGCCGCCGCCCTTAAAAAACTGGTGAACCGTTGCCGCGAAGCCCTCCAGGGGCGCCTGAACCGCCGTATACTCAATCGGCTCGCCGGTCTGCTGAGCAAACTGACTGTGAATTTTTGGTGATTTGCTGTGGTTTATCGGGTGGCCCACCACCGCATAAAGCTCATTACTCATGACATACCTCGTTTACTACCCGGCGCCGGCTAACCAATCACGCCCGGTGAGAAAATGCTCCGTTAGGCGCGCTTCTTCGCTACCGGCCTCCGGTACTCGGCTGTAATCCCACCGCACCAAGGGCGGTAACGACATCAATATGGACTCTGTGCGCCCGCCAGACTGAAGTCCGAACAACGTGCCACGGTCATACACCAGGTTAAACTCCACATACCGGCCACGACGATAAAGTTGAAAATCACGCTCGCGTTCACCGTAAGCATGCTCCATGCGGCGGCGAACAATGGGCTCATAAGCCTCAATATAGCTGTCACCCACGGATTTCATCAGCCCGAAATCGTGTTCGAAATCACCGGTGTTGTGGTCGTCGAAGAAAAGCCCGCCCACGCCCCGGGGTTCACCCCTGTGCTTCAGGTAAAAGTAATCGTCACACCAGTCTTTGTAGCGCCGGTATGTGTCTTCGCCAAACGGTGCACAAGCATCCTTTGCGGTCTTATGCCAGTGCACGCAGTCTTCATCAAAGCCGTAATACGGGGTCAGATCATAGCCACCGCCAAACCAGTAAACCGCTTCGCCATTTTTCGGAGTGGCGATGAAAAACCTTACGTTGGCGTGGGAGGTGGGCACATAAGGGTTGTTCGGGTGGATCACCAGGGAGACACCCATAGCCTGCCAGGGTGCGCCCGCCAAATGGGGGCGATGGGCCGTGGCAGATGCCGGCATGGTATCCCCCATCACGTGGGAGAAGTTGACCCCACCTTTTTCAAAAATCCGGCCATCGCTGATCACACGGCTTACACCGCCGCCGCCTTCAGGGCGATCCCAAGCGTCACGAACAAGCTTTGCGCCGCCTTCCAGTGCTTCCAGGCGCTGGCATATGGTGTCTTGCAAGCCAAGCAGATACTGCTTAACTGCATGGCTATCCGGTTGCTGTGGCATGATTTCTCCTAACGAAGCTGTTCACCGCTGACAATATCAATAATGCGGCTGGGTTTCTGGTTACCGCCCAGGTCGCCCGGCACAATCTGATCGAGCTGACCGTCAAAATACCCGAGAACTTGCTGTGCAGTATGCGCAGGCTCTTGTCCGGCCGGATTGCACGAGGTGGAGACCAGAGGCATGCCAGCGCTTTCACACAGGGCTTTAACCACCGGGTGCTCACTGACTCTGACCGCAATCGAGCTGTGGCTGCCACGCACCCACTCGGGAATTTGTTTGTTCACATCTGGCAACAGGCAGGTAACCGGGCCGGGCCAGTGTCCAAGGGCTTCTTTTTGAAGGGCCTCAGGTAAAGGGTCCAGCAGAAAACGAACCTGCTCGACACTCGCCGCCACCAAAATCATGCCCTTTTCCACGGGCCGATTCTTGAGCGCAAGAATTCGCGTAACCGACTGAAGATTCCAAGGATCGCATCCCAAGCCCCACACGGCCTCCGTAGGATAGGCGATAACCCCGCCATGCAAAATTGCGCTGCGAGCAAGCTGTAATTGCTGGTCGGTTAAGGGGTTGGGCTTAGGCAATTTTCTGGAAACCTCCGGGGGCAGAACTCACCAATCCTTCTAGCTCGAGAAGCAGAAGAGACTGGACAAGCTGGTTGGCTGGGAGACCGGTTGCCAAACACAGTGCATCGGTTGACTGGGGATCATACCCTAATGCCTCAAACACCGCGATTTCCCGGGCCTCTAGAGCACCCATTTGACTGGCATCAGGTCGCTCCGTCGTTGGCAATGTGGCGCCTGCCCCTGATACGGCACAGCCAGCCGGGAGCGACCAAGCAGCACCCAGCTCTTCCATGATGTCATCCACCTGATCCACTAGCCGGGCGCCCTGCTTGATCAAATCGTGACAACCTCGCGCCACCGGGCTATGAATGGATCCGGGAATCGCAAAAACTTCACGTCCCTGCTCCAACGCCATGCGAGCTGTAATCAAAGAGCCGCTTTTAAGGCCGGCTTCTACCACCAAAATGCCCCGGCTCAGGCCGCTGATAATTCGGTTACGCTGGGGAAAGTGTGCCGCTCTGGCAGGCGTACCTGGTGGGTATTCTGAAACCATCAGGCCATTCCCGATAACCCGTGCGCCAAGCCGGCGATGCTGGTTAGGGTAAATGCGATCAAGCCCACAGCCAACCACTGCAATGGTGGCGTGCCCGGCATCCAGCGCGCCGGCATGGGCCGCGCCATCTACACCCAGCGCCAGGCCACTGGTTATCAACAAACCCTGATTACTCAGCTCTGCTGCGAAGCGGCGAGCGTGATCCAGCCCCGCAGGCGTGGCATTACGGCTGCCGATGATGCCAATTTGCTCACGACCCAACAGACCGGGATTACCCCGGGTGTACAACACCAGTGGCGCATCGTGGATGTGCCGAAGAGCTTCGGGGTAACGGGGATGCTGCCAGCTTACAACATCGATTGCGTGCCGTTCACAGTCCAACAGAATCTGCCGTACAGTCTTTACCACCGCATGATTTTCATCCTGCTGCTGCCAGGCCAATATGGCGGCCACCGCATCGCCACTCAGGCCATAGGCTTTGAGCGTTGCAGAGTTTCTGATTAGCAGATCCGTAAGATCAGGAATGGTTGCGAGCATGGCTCGCCGTCGAGTGCGCCCGAATTTAGGCAAACAGGTAAGAAACAGCCACTGTGCAGAACAAGAGGAAAACAAAGTATCATCCTTGAAAACAACAAAGCCGGGCCTTCCTGGCCCGGCTTTTGATTAACCGGCTATGGAATCAGGGGTTAGTAACCTTGTCGCCCACTGACAGCGGGCGAGTGGCCTGCAAGATCAGGCCATAACTCATTTTTTCATACACTTGGAACACCATCAGCAAACCAGCTCGCTCGGAAGGCAGCTCAACGGTTTCTTTGGTTATGGGATCGCGTACGAAGTTGCCACTTTTGAGAACCGCCATCACGTTTCCAGCCTTCAGACCTTCGCGACTGCCACGGTTGATGGCCACTACGTTGTACTGGCCAATCTGGGTAACACCACCATCCACAGAGATCATTTTGCCTTCCACCTGATCGTCAGGAGAGCTAGGCATAAAACTAGTGGTTAGGCGTCGATCTTCGTTCACCAGCAGGCGGTCACCGATACGCACTTCTTCGCTTGAGCGTGTCAGGTCTACGGTCAGAACATCGCCGTGTTCGGCCGAAACATCACCACGGGCAATGCTGCGCGCTTCCAAGCCAAGGAACTCTTCGGTATCTGGATCCACAAATTCTTTACTGCGGCGAAAAACACCCACCTTATCTGCGGGCTTCTTGCCTCGGGCATAAACCCTGTCGCCAGCACCGATAACGATACGACCGTCTTCACCTTCCAAAATATACGGCGCTTCATTGATCAACTCTGGGCTGACAATGCGGGTATCGGTCAAAAAGCTGCTGATGGCATCCAGGGGAATAGCCGGAATAGGCGTATCAATCCGCTCAGAACGCACTTTCGGTGACAGCTTTACAATACCGTTGTTAGACGTCACCTTGGTGACGCGGGGCTTGCCATCGATATAAACCAGAGCAAGGCGATCACCCGGGTAAATCAAATGGGGGTTGGAAACCTGTGGGTTAACATGCCAAATTTCAGGCCAGTACCACGGGTCACTCAGAAAACGTCCCGAAATATCCCAGAGGGTATCACCCTTCACAACAGTGTAACGCTCAGGATGATCAGACCGCAGTTCTGGTGCAGCGTGAGCCCACGAGGTTAATAGCAGCGTAGTGGCCGCCAGAGCGTACAGCAGTTTCCTCATTGTCTAAGTCCTTGATCGCGTGCTTGATTCTGTGCATTCAGGTAAGGATGCAGTTGGTTGGCTGCAGCTTATTACGTTGTTATGCAAGTTACTATAGAAGAAGTCTCGCAAATTGTGATGTTATCTTTTGTTCTTCCAGTAAATTCTATGGCATTTACGAAAGATTTTAACTATTGCCTGGTCAGTTTGTACTCAATCGGCGAATTGGTGGATAATGTACCGAAAGAGGCCCAGCGCTGCTTATATTAGTGCGAGCGGAACAATTTGCGCAGTACGCTGTCGCATTTCAGAGATCGCTTTCACACAGTTACAAAAGACAACGTAAAAAGTCAGGCATACGAGCATTATGATACTAGACATTCTCGAATACCCAGACCCTCGTCTGCGCACCATCGCCAAGCCGGTTGATGAGGTGACAGACGCAGACCGTACCCTAATCGACGATATGTTCGAGACAATGTACGATGCGCCCGGCATTGGTCTGGCTGCCACCCAAGTAAACGTTCACAAACAAATCATTGTCATGGATTTGTCAGATGATAAGAGCGAGCCAAGGGTGTTCATCAACCCAACGGTTGAAGTACTAGACGGCGAGCTTGAAGCCATGCAAGAAGGCTGTCTCTCAGTACCTGGCTTTTATGAGGACGTTGAACGGATAGAGCATTGCATCATCCGCGCGATGGATCGGGATGGAAAGCCTTTCGAAATCGAATCCCGTGGCCTTTTGGCGGTTTGTATCCAGCACGAGATGGATCACCTGAACGGCAAACTGTTTGTCGATTACCTGAGCAACCTCAAGCGCAACCGCATCCGCAAGAAGCTGGAAAAGCAGCAAAAGCAGAGCGCCTGAGCATTGCCTGAACGGCACGCAAGAATCCTGTAACAAGCATCGGACCGGGCCCTGGCCCGGTCTTTTCGTATTCAACGGAACAGAGACCCAACACCGTGCGACTCGTTTTTGCTGGCACCCCGGATTTTGCAGCGACTGCCCTCAAAGCCCTGCTGAGCACCGACCACACCATAGTGGGCGTATACTCCCAGCCAGATCGGCCAGCAGGTCGTGGCCGCAAACTCCAACCCAGCCCGGTAAAGCAGGTGGCTCTGGATAACGCCATTGCCGTATTCCAGCCAGAAAGCCTGAAAACACCAGAAGCGCAGCAGGAACTGGCAGATCTCCAACCCGATGTGATGATTGTCGCCGCCTACGGGCTGATTCTGCCTGAAGCCGTCCTGGCCCTTCCGGCCCATGGCTGCCTGAACATTCACGCCTCACTACTACCCCGCTGGCGTGGCGCCGCGCCTATCCATCGCGCCATAGCTGCCGGTGATGAGAATACCGGTATCACCATTATGCAGATGGACAAAGGCCTGGATACCGGCGCCATGCTGCTAAAAACCTCAACCGCAATTGAATCAACCGACACCGGTGGCAGCCTTCACGACCGCCTTGCCGAGTTGGGTGGCCTGGCCATTGCTGAAGCACTGAACCAGTTGGAGAAGGGCGAGCTAAGTGGTGAGGTTCAGAATGATGAACAAGCTTGCTACGCCCACAAGCTATCCAAGGAAGAGGGCCATATCGATTGGACCCAGAGCGCAGTCACTATCGAGCGCTTGGTTCGGGCCTTCAATCCTTGGCCTGGCACCTTCACCGATCTGGAGCAGCAGCGCTTGCGGATACACGAGGCCACCGCCACCGATGAGCACAGCCAAAAGCCGGCAGGCACGGTGATAAGGCGGGAAAGGGAAGGCATTGATGTGGCTTGCGGTACCGGCACTTTGCGCATCACCCGGCTGCAATTGCCTGGCTCCCGCGCCCAAAGCGTGAACGACTTGATTAACGGCGGCAAGCACCTGCTGCTGCCCGGCCAGGAGTTGAACTGATATGGGCGACCACGGCCTGCCCATGCGCGCTGTTGCCGCCAGTGTTTTGTTGGCGGTAGAAAACGGCGAGTCTCTATCACAATGCCTACCGCTAGCCCTGCAGAGCTTGGCTCCTAACGAGCGCCCGGTACTTCAGGCGCTTTGTTACGGCACCTGTCGCTGGTTTCACCGCCTCGACAGTGAACTGAACAATCGGCTGAAAAGCCCGATAAAGAAACCCGATCGCATTGTTCACCATCTGATGCTGGTGGCTCTATTTCAGCTACGCTTCAGCCAGCAGGCTAACTACGCCGTGTTGAACGAATCTGTGGAAGCCTGCCGCGCCCTCGACAAGCCTCACCTCACAGGGTTGGTCAATGGTGTATTGCGTTCGGCCGAGCGCGAAGGCGCACCGGAGCCTGCAAGTGACACAAGTCGCTTCAGCCATCCTGTCTGGATGGTAGAAAAGCTGCGCCACAACTGGCCAGAAAACTGGCAGCAGATTCTGGAAGCTAATAATGCCCAAGCACCCATGACATTGCGGGTGAATGTTCTACGCTTTAGCCGCGACGAGTACCTGGCACAGTTAAACGAAGCGGGCATTGAGGCCACCGCCACCGGTTTTTCACCCAACGGCATCCAGCTCAACCGCCCGGTTCAGGTGGATCAATTACCCTGGTTTGCCGACGGCGCCGTTAGCGTTCAGGACGAAGCCGCTCAGCTTTGTACAACCCTGCTCGGTTTGGCTCCAGGGCAGCGGGTTTTGGACGCCTGCGCAGCACCCGGCGGGAAAACCTGCGCCATCTTAGAAAGCCAAGCCGAATTAGCAGAAGTCGTGGCCATCGACGAATCTGCCGCGCGCTTGCCGCGAGTTCAGGAAAACCTCGATCGCTTGGATCTTCAGGCCAGCCTGCTACAGGCAGATGCCGCTGATATAGAGCAGTGGTGGGACGGCCAGCCTTTCGACCGAATTCTGCTGGATGTGCCCTGCAGCGCCAGCGGTGTGATACGCCGCCACCCCGATATAAAATTGTTACGCAGAGAAACCGACATTGTGCCGCTGGCAGCCATACAGCTAGGGCTTTTAAACGCCATGTGGTCTGTGCTCAAACCCGGCGGGCGCTTGGTCTATGCAACCTGCTCCGTGTTCCCCCAAGAAAACCACCGTATAATTCAACGGTTTCTTAAACAGCAAACTGGCGCCATTCTTAAAGAGCCAGAGGTTCAATGGGGATGCGACATGGGCGCGGGGCGACAGCTTCTCCCCGATCCGATCAGCCATGACGGCTTTTTCTATGCCGTACTGGAGAAACCCGAACTATGAAAATCCTGATCCTCGGTGCCGGCCAGGTAGGCGGCACGCTGGCTGAAAACCTAGCCAGTGAAGCCAACGACATAACGGTTATCGACACAGACGCGGTACGGCTTCGCGAACTGCAGGATCGGCTCGACATTCGCACAGTACAAGGCAATGCCTCTTACCCGTCGGTATTGAATAAAGCCGATGCAGATGACGCCCACATGCTGATCGCTGTCACCAACAGCGACGAAACCAACATGGTGGCTTGCCAAATTGCCAAGATCTTGTTCAATACCCCCACCAAAATCAGCCGGGTGCGGGCTAGCGACTACCTGAGCAGCAGCAAAAAATTGTTCGGTGACGACGGCTTTCCGATTGATGTGATGATTAGCCCTGAGCAGCTGGTTACCCGACACATCACTCGCTTGGTTGAGTACCCTGGCGCCTTGCAGATATTGGAATTCTCCAAAGGCCTTGCCAGACTGGTCGCCATTCGGGCCACCGAAGGCGGGCCGTTGGTTGGTCGCGAGCTGTCTTATTTTCGTATGCATATGCCCAAAATTGATACCCGGGTGGCAGCCATTTTTCGCAAAGACCACGCCATCATGCCTAAGGGCAATACGGTGATTGAGGATGGCGACGAGGTATTTTTCATCGCTGGGGCCGACCACATCCGCTCAGTTATGAGCGAGCTGCAGCCGCTGGTAAAAAACTACAAGCGCATTTTTATCTGCGGTGGTGGCAACATCGGCCAGCGCCTGGCCCACACTCTGGAAAGCCGGTATCAGGTGAAGCTGCTGGAACGCAACCATGAACGCTGTGTGCTGCTTTCCGAAAATCTACGCAAAACTGTGGTGTTAGAAGGCAATGCTGCAGATAAAGACATACTGCTAGAAGAGAATATCGAAAACACCGATGTGTTCATTGCCGTGACCAACGACGACGAAGCCAACATTATGGCGTCGTTGCTAGCCAAGCGCTTGGGCGCTCGCAAGGTATTCACCCTGATCAACAACCCCGATTATGTGGACCTGATTCAGGGCGGCGAGATTGATGTCGCGATTTCACCCCAGCAAACCACCATTGGCAGCTTGCTCACTCACGTGCGCCGGGGCGACGTTGTAAACGTTCACTCACTGCGCAGAGGCGCCGCCGAGGCCATCGAGGCCATTGCCCACGGGGATCACAAATCCTCAAAGGTGGTTGGCAGACGGCTTGATGAAATCAACTTACCCCAGGGTGCAACCATTGGTGCCATCGTGCGCCATAACCAAGTATTGATCGCCCACGACCATTTGCGGGTACAGCCGGATGACCACGTTATTATGTTCTTGGTCGACAAATCCCGGGTGCGAGAAGTCGAAAAACTCTTTGCTGTAGGGCTTACGTTCTTCTAGTTCAAGATCAACGGCATAAAGTCCACTTAGAAATACAGCTTTGGCGAGCGTATAATGCGCCTTTTTCAGAATGACCCTCTTCCAAGCGAAGTTGGAGAGCGGCCAAACACAGACCGAATCAGCAGGCAACCGTAGTGACAGATAAGGCGACAAACAAGGCAACAAACAGCACCACTCCGGACATCAAGACCTTTCAGGGTTTGATTCTGGCTCTGCAGAATTTCTGGGCGCAGCACGGCTGCGTGGTACTTCAGCCACTGGACATGGAAGTGGGCGCCGGTACCTTTCACCCCGCCACCTTCTTGCGGGCCATTGGGCCGGAAACCTGGAATGCGGCTTATGTGCAGCCGAGCCGCCGCCCCACAGACGGTCGCTACGGTGAAAACCCCAACCGTCTGCAGCACTATTATCAGTTCCAAGTGGTGCTCAAGCCCTCGCCAGATAACTTTCAAGAGCTCTATCTCAGCTCCCTCAAAGCGTTGGGGCTTGATCCACTGGTTCACGATATTCGCTTTGTGGAAGACAATTGGGAATCCCCCACACTGGGTGCCTGGGGCCTAGGTTGGGAAATCTGGCTGAACGGTATGGAAGTTACCCAGTTCACCTACTTCCAGCAGGTGGGCGGCCTTGAGTGCTACCCGGTTACCGGCGAGCTCACTTACGGTCTTGAGCGCATTGCCATGTACCTGCAGGACGTCGACAGTGTGTACGACCTGGTCTGGACCAACGGCCCAGATGGTGTCGTTACCTACGGGGATGTGTTCCACCAGCAAGAAGTGGAGATGTCTACCTACAACTTTGAGCACGCAGACACCGAGTTCCTGTTCCAGAGCTTTGATGTTCATGAACGTGAAAGCGCCCGGTTGATCGAGGCCGGCCTGGCCCTGCCAGCCTACGAGCAGGTTTTAAAAGCCTCTCATACGTTTAACCTGCTGGATGCCCGTCACGCCATCTCGGTGACCGAGCGCCAGCGTTTCATCCTGCGCGTGCGCACCCTGGCCCGGGCTGTTGCCCAGGCGTATTTCGATAGCCGCTGCAAGCTCGGCTTCCCACTTGCCAAGGAAGACATTCGTCAGGAAGTGCTGGCCACAGCCAAAGCCGAAACTAACAAGGCTAGCGGCAAGAAAGGCAAAAAAGCGAAGCAGGCACAGCAGGTAGAGGGGAAGGCATAATCATGGCAACACAAGATTTTCTGGTTGAACTGGGCGTAGAAGAGCTGCCCTCGAAAGCACTCAAGCCGCTGTCTGATGCATTCACTCAGGGCATTGCCAAGGGCCTGGAAAATGCAGGCATCAAGTTCGGAAAAGTAGAAGCTTTTGCCGCACCACGTCGCTTAGCAGTGCGCATACGTGATCTGGCCGATGCTCAGCCAGACAAGCCCGTTGAAAAGCGCGGTCCGGCGGTCAAAGCCGCCTTTGATGATTCCGGTAACCCAACACGGGCGCTAACCGGCTTCGCCACGTCACTGGGTGTGACGCCAGATCAGCTCGACACCCTGGAAACCGACAAGGGTGCTTGGCTAGTCTACCGTACTGTAGAGCAGGGCAAGCCAACGGTCGATCTGATGTCTGGGCTGGTTGAACAGTCGCTGGCGTCACTGCCTATTCCCAAGCGCATGCGTTGGGGCGCGCGCCGCACAGAGTTTGTGCGGCCAGTGCATTGGCTGATCATGCTGTACGGCAACAAGGTCATTGATGCGCCCATCATGGGGCTGACTCCAAGCAACAAAACCCGGGGTCACCGCTTCCACTGCCCCAAAACACTGATTATCCCAACGCCGGCAGATTACGAAGTTGTGCTTGAGCAAGAAGGCTATGTAATCGCCGACTTCGCCAAACGTCGCGAGCAGATCCGCGCCGGTGTCAGCGCCCTTGCCGAAGCCGAAGCTGGCGGTAAGGCGGTGATTAATGAAGACCTTCTGGATGAGGTGACCGGCCTGAACGAATGGCCGGTGCCGCTGATGGGCCGTTTCGACAAGCGGTTCCTGGAAGTTCCTGCAGAAGCACTGGTTTCCTCCATGGAGGAGCACCAGAAGTACTTCCACGTGGTGGATACCAATGGCGACATGCTTCCTCTGTTTATTACCGTGGCCAACATCGAGAGCAAAGATCCCTCCCAGGTTGTCTCTGGTAACGAAAAGGTGATTCGCCCGCGCCTCGCAGACGCCGCCTTTTTCTACGAAAACGATCGTAAATCCCGGTTGGAAGACCGCATCGAACGACTCAAGCCAATTGTGTTCCAGGAAAAGCTCGGCAGCGTTTACGACAAAGCCGTTCGGGTGGCGGCACTGGCCAAGAAAATCGCCACTGCGATTGGTAGTGACCCGGCTTTAGCCGAGCGCGCCGCCATGTTGGCGAAAACCGACTTGGTCACAGAAATGGTGCTGGAATTCAGCGATCTTCAAGGCATTATGGGCCGGTACTACGCAGCCGATGACGGCGAACCCGCCGATGTAGCAAAGGCGATGAACGAGCAGTACATGCCACGCTTTGCGAAAGACAGCCTGCCCACAACCCTAACCAGTTGTGCGCTCGCCATCGCGGATCGCCTGGATTCACTGGTTGGGCTGTTCGGCATTGGCCAGCCACCTTCCGGCACCCGCGACCCATTCGCTCTGCGCCGTGCGTCTCTGGGTGTGCTGCGCATCATTGTCGAACGTGAACTGCCACTGGACCTGCAAACCTGCTGTGAATGGGCAGCAGAAAACTACACCGGGCTGAGTGCAGAGAATACCGCCTCTAGCGTCGTGGATTACATGCTGGAGCGGTTCCGCGCCCACTATGACGACCAAGGCATTGGTGCCGAGGTGTATCTAGCCGTCCACGCTCGCCGGCCAACCCGCCCGCTAGACTTCGACCGCCGCATAAAGGCTGTGGAAGCCTTTCGCCAACTGCCAGAAGCCCTGGCTCTGGCCGGCGCCAACAAGCGGGTCTCCAACATTCTGGCCAAACAAGGTGGCGACAGCGTGGGTGAAACCATCAACAGCAGCCTGCTGCAGGATACCGCCGAGAAAGCGTTGGCAACAAAGGTTGAGCAGCAAGCAGATAAAGTGCTGCCGCTGTTCGAGCAGGGCGACTATGCCAACGCGCTGCAATCGTTGGCGAGCCTGCAGGAACCCGTGGACAGCTTCTTTAGTGAAGTGATGGTGATGGCAGACGATGAGGCCGTGCGAGACAATCGTCTTGCACTGCTAAACCGCCTGCACAACCTGTTTCTACGAGTCGCTGACATCTCGCTGCTGCCTGCCGCTGGCTGACCCATGCTGATCATCCTCGACCGGGACGGTGTCATTAACGAGTACGACGGCCGTTATATCTGCTCTGTAGATGAATGGCACCCCATTCCCGGCAGTATTGAGGCGGTGGTACGGCTTTACAAAGCCGGCCACCGACTCGCCATCGCCACCAACCAGTCTGGCATCGCTCGCGGTTTCTACAGCACCGATGTGCTGGATGACATGCACGAAAAGATGGCACGACTGCTGGAAGCTGAGGGCGGGCGCATCGATTTCATCGCCTACTGCCCACACCATCCGGATGAGCACTGCGGTTGTCGCAAACCGCTCACGGGCTTATTTGAACAGATCCGTAATCACTGCCATCTAGACACTCTAAAAGGTGCCATCATGGTAGGTGACAGCCGTAAGGATCTGGAAGCTGGATTTGCTGAAGGTTGCCGAATAGCGCTTGTGCGCACCGGCAACGGAGAGGACACGGAACAAGACCTTCAAACCAACCCAATACCCGGCGCAAAGGTGGCGATTTACGACACTCTCAGTGCATTTTCGGATGAGGTCTTAGCGGCCGAGGGGCTGGAAAGAAACGAGTGAACCCGTATAATACCCGCCATTGATCGGCGTGTGGCGCAGCTTGGTAGCGCACTTCGTTCGGGACGAAGGGGTCGCAGGTTCGAATCCTGCCACGCCGACCATGATTTCAACGACTTAGGGCGTATCTTTTGATGGGCCCTAAGTCGTTTTGGTTGGAAACAGATTAGGTGCATAACCCACCACGAAGGAAGGAAGTTTGGGCGATCAATGCGATCAAATGCCAACCTTCCTAAAGATCAAGAAGCTTGCCTATTGGCCTGGAACATAAGTATCTTCATCGTCCAACTTTGCCGTGACTGAAGCCAGAATTTTTGCCTCATATGTCTTGTATGCATCAAGAAATTGAGTGTCAACGTGGTCTGCATCTGACAATATTATTTTTGTAGCAACCCCATCCGAGTTTTTCCTCCGCTTCTGTCCTCCAAAAAAAGTATCAAATCTTCTTGGAGCAACGCCTTCAAAGCTCACAAAACACACCTTATCTTTCTCGGAACCAACCGTTATAGCATCATTGTGAAGCTGCTTTGCGAGACTCTTTTCATATGGCTCGATAAAAACAACTTTTTCAATACCAGCGGAAACGATGTGGCGAGCGCAGCTATGGCAGGGATAAGTGGTAGGGTAATCCCCCCATTTTAAGAGGGTGTCAAAAGTAGAGTTCAGGCCACCATGGC